>DATJTE010000151.1:0-36036 GCA_035503715.1 Rhizobiaceae bacterium
CGAGGCCAAAAAGCTCAGGCCGATCTCGGAAGTCTTCGACTGTCCGCCGATCGACGAGGCGATGCGCCGCTTCGTCGATTGGGTCTCGGCCTACACGCTGTCTGCGCCCGGCATCGTCGCGCGGATGATCCTGCGCGCGCCGGAAGCGTTCGATCCGCAGCCATTTGTCGAAGGATTGCAGCGTACGGGTTCGGAGCCTGACCGCATGACGGCCGCGCGGTCACGCGTGCTGGAATTGACCTCGGACGGCCTTGCCTGGACGCGCTCCGGCCTCGCCCATGCCGCCGGTGTTTCGCTGACCGTCATCGACGGGCTGAAGGCGCAAGGCGTGTTCGAAACGGCGTGGATTCCGCCGCGCCCGGTGGTGGCGGCTCCCGACACAACCTATGCCCAACCCGACCTGACGCCGGACCAGCAGGTGGCTGCCGACGAACTGCGCAAGGCGGCAGCCAATGGTGAGTTTGGCGTGACTTTGCTCGACGGCGTCACCGGCTCGGGCAAGACGGAAGTCTATTTCGAGGCGGTCGCCGCAGCACTCGAGCGTGGCAAACAGGTGCTGATACTGCTGCCGGAAATCGCGCTCACGCACGCCTTTCTCGAACGCTTCCAGGATCGTTTCGGCGCCAAGCCGGCCGAATGGCATTCGGACCTGCCGCCGCGCATGCGCGAAAAGGTCTGGCGTCAGGTCGCCGAAGGCCGGGTGCGCGTCGTTGCCGGCGCACGCTCGGCGCTGTTCCTGCCGTTTCCGGATCTCGGCCTCGTCGTCGTCGACGAGGAGCACGACCCGGCCTACAAGCAGGAAGATCGCGTCTTCTACAATGCGCGAGACATGGCCGTAGTGCGCGCGCGAATCGGAAAATTCCCGGTCGTGCTGGCGTCCGCGACGCCGTCGGTGGAGACGCAGGTCAATGCACGGCAGGGGCGTTACGCGCGGCTCGCTTTGCCGACGCGCTTCGCGGATGCGTCGCTGCCGGACGTGCATGCGATCGATCTCAGGCGCGCGCCGCCGGAACGCGGCGGGTTCCTGTCGCCCAGCCTTGTGTCCGCGATGCGCGATACGCTTGCGCGCGGCGAGCAGTCGCTGCTCTTCCTGAATCGCCGTGGTTACGCACCGCTGACGCTCTGCCGCTCCTGCGGTCATCGCTTCCAGTGCCCGGACTGTTCGAGCTGGCTGGTCGAGCACCGGTTTCGCGGCCAGCTCGTCTGCCACCATTGCGGTCATCACGAGCGGCGGCCGGACTCCTGCCCCGAATGCGGTACAGTCGATCACCTTGTTGCCTGCGGTCCGGGCGTCGAGCGTATTGCGGAAGAGACGGTCAAGCATTTCCCGGATGCGCGCACGATCGTGCTCTCGTCCGATATTCTCGGCGGTGTCCGGCGGCTGCGGCTGGAGCTCGAAGCAATCGCCAAGGGCGATGCCGACATCGTCATCGGCACGCAGCTCGTCGCCAAGGGGCATAATTTTCCGAACATGACGCTGGTCGGCGTGGTCGATGCCGATCTCGGTCTGGCCAATGGCGATCCGCGCGCGGCCGAGCGGACGTTTCAGCTTCTCAACCAGGTGACCGGCCGGGCAGGGCGCACCGGCAAGAAAAGCCGCGGCCTGCTGCAGACCTATCAGCCTGACCATCCAGTGATGCGCGCGCTTGTATCAGGCGATGCCGAGGCGTTCTACGAACGCGAAATCGGCGAACGCGAGAAGTCGCAACTGCCACCCTTCGGGCGGCTCGCCGGCATCGTCGTCAGTGCGCTCGACCGCGCGGACGCGGAAGGCCATGCGCGGGGCTTGCGCCGCGCCGCGCCGCAAGCCGCCGACATCCATGTTCTGGGGCCGGCCGAAGCGCCGCTCGCTTTGCTCGGCGGCCGTCACCGGTTCCGCTTGCTCGTGCACGGCGAGCGCCGCTCGGACATCCAGTCCTTCGTGCGCAAAATGCTGGCGGAAGGGCCAAAACTGCGCGGCTCGGTGCGGGTGCAGGTCGACATCGACCCGCAAAGCTTCCTCTGAGCCTGTTCAGCCCTATATTCTCCTATATTCATAGTCTTTGCGGGCGGCCTCCGTTGATCCTGAGCGCATGGAACAACTGACGACACCTTCGCTGGCGGGCTCTGTGGGGCAATACCGGGAAGCTCCGCCCGCGCCGCTGCTGCGGATGCATTTCAGTCGCGTCTGGACGCAGTCGATCCCGGTCGATCATGCCGGGCCGTTTGCCGTCGTTCCCGACGGCTGTGTCGATCTCCTCTGGCGCGACGGACGGCTCATGGTCGCGGGTCCGGATATGACGGCGTCCCTGCCGTTCGTGCAGCCGGGGTCGACGATTCTTGGCGTGCGGTTTCAGCCAGGCGCGGCGGCGAAATGGCTTGGCCTGCCGATGTCGGAAATCGTCGGCCGCGAGGTCGATCTCGACGAATTGTGGGGAAGCCGCGCCCGCGACATGTCGGACATCATCGGCGAAAAGCCGACACTCGCGGCGCAGGCGGAGGCGCTGCAAGCCATGCTGTTGCGCCTGAGCCCGGACATCGAGCCGGCGGCACCCGAAGCGGCCGCGATCTTCAATGCCGTTGGCCGCGCGTCCGGTGAGAACGGCGTCGTGCCATTGCTGCGCGAGGAGCTTGAGACGAGCGAGCGGACTCTGAGGCGCCGCAGCCATGATTATTTCGGCTACGGGCCGAAAATGCTCGCCCGTGTGCTGCGTTTTCAGAAGTTCCTGTCGCTGGCGCTGGCCGATCCCGACGATGCGCTGTCCGGGCTCGCTTTCGATGCGGGTTACGCCGATCAGCCGCATCTCAGCCGCGAGATACAGGCTCTGTGCGGAATGACGCCGCTGACATTCGTGCGCCAGTTGAAGCGCTGATTGGCCGTTTCGTTCAAGATTTCGGGAGGTCAACGCGCGAAAATCGCGGCCCCAACTAAAGGAGATTGTCATGGCCAAAGCAAGCAATGACCGCCGCATCGACTATGTCGAGTTCAACGTCAAAGATATTGAGCGCTCGAAGGAATTTTACGGCAAAGCCTTCGGCTGGACGTTCAAGGACTACGGGCCGGAATATTGCGAGTTCGCGGATGGCCGGCTGACCGGCGGGTTCACGACGACCGCTCCTGTCAAATCGTCTGGCGGACCGCTCGTCATCCTTTTTGCCGAGGACCTCGACGAGGTGTTCGCCAAAGTGAAAGCCGCCAAGGGCGGCAAGATCGTCAAGCCGCCCTATGAGTTCCCCGGTGGCCGGAGGTTCCATTTCGCCGACCCGGACGGTTACGAACTGGCCGTGTACTCGGAGCGCTGAGCATGGGCATGGTCGAACTCCTGCATGAGCTTGGCCATGTCCTCATCGGCGGCGTGTTCCTCTGGGTGGGCATCGGCCATTTCCTGAAGTTCGGGGCCGTGACTTCCCAGTTGAAGGAGAGCGGCTTCCCGGCTCCCGGGCCGATGCTCGCCGCCGGCTCGACCCTGGAGATCGTCGCAGGCTTTTGCCTGGCGATCGGGCTGGCGCGGACCTATGCCGCGCTCGCCCTGCTGGCCTTCACGGTGGCTGCGAGCCTGCTCGCCCTCAACTTCTGGCGTTATGATGGAGCCACGCGGCAAACGATGAAAAGCGGGTTTCTCATCAACATCGCAGTCGCGGGCGGCCTTATGCTGGCCGCTACGTGACGGCGAGCCGTCTGAACCAACCGCGCTGCGGGGCAGTCAGCGAACGGGCCTGGCGACAATCTTCAGCAGCGCCGAAGACCCTGCCTTGGCTTTGAGGACTGTGTCGACCGAGAAACCATGCCGATCGAGGTTTTCGGCGCAGGCCTTCTCGATCTTGCTCACCTGAGCCGCCGATGGCGGCTCGTAAAACAGCCAGAGCCGTCCTTCCGGCTTCAGCACGTGCCGGATCACCAGCATTTCGGCGCGCGGATCGAGCCAGAATACGTTCACATTGACGGCAAAGACGACATCGAAGCTGTGAGACGCGCCGTCGTATCGGGCGACATCCGATGTGACGAATGTGAGCTTGCTCGATTCATGCCCGGCATTGCGCTCGCGCGCCGCATCGATCGCCGTTTCGCTGCGATCGATCGCAACGAGTCGCCCCGTCGTCAGCCTTCCGGCAACCAGATCCGCCGCGACGCCGCGGCCACAGCCGATCTCCAGCACTGATTCGGAACCCTTGATGCCGAGTTGTTCGACAGCCCAATGGATGCGTTCAGGGACGGTGATTGCCATGAGCCGATGTTCGCAGCGCTTTTTCCGGTTCGCAACCTCCACGTTGGACTGGCGAACGGCGCGGCGGTCCCGCTAGAGTTGCGCGACATCAAAACGACGGGAGCGTGTGATGGAATTCGCCTTCCCCTGGCCGCTGACGAATGGCGAGTGGCTGGCCTTCGGCTCCGCGGCCCTTACGGTGCTGTTTGGCCTGCTGCTCCTCTTCGCGCCGCGTATCTCGCTGCGTATTTTGCGATTGCAGACGACGGAAGCGCATCCGGAGGCCGTATCCGAAGCGCGCGCCACCATGTCAGGCTTCTATCTCGGCGTCGGCCTATGCTGCATCCTGCTCGCTCAACCGCTGCTTTACATGGCGCTCGGCTTCTCCTGGCTGTTCACCGCTTTCGGCCGATTGGTGTCGATGCTGTCCGACCGCGGCAACACTCTCTACAACTGGATTTCGCTCGTTCTCGAACTCGTTCTGGCCGGGCTTCCGCTGGCTTTCGCGTTCGGACTTCTGGCCTGAATTTTTCGGCATCGGCGCACCTGCGACAAAACGGTCGAAAAAGCCTGTGTCCCGCATTGTTGCGGTCCGTATGAGCCTATGCTAGACGGCAGGCGACTTTTGGCCGGGGGATGGCCGACGCGTCCGCCTCCGACCCAAGAAATTCAATCAGGTCAAAGATTTAGCCAGAGCTCAGACTCGCGCCAAAAATCTCGCGGCCTGTCAAACGAGAGAACCGACGGTCCGTGGCAAAGTCCAGTTCGCCCATCTCCGGTGTCGCCGAGCGTTACGCGGGTTCACTTTATGACCTCGCCGCCCAGGCGAACCAGGTCGCGGAGGTGGAGACGGCGCTGGGCGACTTCGAGAGACTGATCGCCGAAAGCCCCGACCTCGACCGCCTTATCAAGAGCCCGGTTTTTTCCGCCGACGACCAGAAGCGCGCGATCACCGCGATCACGGACAAGGCCGGCGTCACCGGTCTCGTCGGCAACTTCCTGAAGGTCGTCGCGCAGAACCGCCGGCTCTTCGCCGTCCCCGCCATGATCGCCGCGTTCCGCCGCATCGCGGCCGCGGCGCGCGGCGAGGTCTCGGCGGACGTCACCTCGGCGCATGCGCTGACGGCGGAGCAGGAAAAGGATTTGAAGGCCGCGCTGAAAGGCGTTGCCGGCAAGGACGTGACGATCAACGTCACCGTCGACCCGTCGCTGCTCGGCGGCCTGATCGTCAAGATCGGCTCGCGCCAGATCGATACATCGCTCAAGACAAAACTCAATTCGCTCAAGCTCGCACTTAAAGAGGTCGGCTGATGGACATCCGCGCCGCGGAAATTTCCGCAATCCTCAAGGACCAGATTAAGAATTTCGGCAAGGAGGCTGAAGTCTCCGAGGTCGGTCAGGTCCTTTCCGTCGGCGACGGCATCGCCCGCGTCTACGGTCTGGACAATGTCCAGGCCGGTGAGATGGTGGAGTTCCCCGGCGGCATCCGCGGCATGGCGCTCAACCTTGAAGCCGACAATGTCGGCGTCGTCATTTTCGGCAACGACCGCGACATCAAGGAAGGCGACACCGTCAAACGCACCGGCGCCATCGTGGACGTGCCGGTCGGCAAGGGCCTGCTCGGCCGCGTCGTCGACGCGCTCGGCAACCCGATCGACGGCAAGGGCCCGATCGTTTCCGACGAGCGCCGCCGCGTCGACGTCAAGGCGCCCGGCATCATCCCGCGCAAATCGGTGCACGAGCCGATGTCGACCGGCCTGAAGTCGATCGATGCGCTGATCCCGATCGGCCGCGGCCAGCGCGAGCTGGTCATCGGCGACCGCCAGACCGGCAAGACCGCCATCATTCTGGACACGATCCTGAACCAGAAGGCGATCCACCAGACCGGGCCGGAAAACGAGAAGCTCTATTGCGTCTACGTCGCTGTCGGCCAGAAGCGCTCGACCGTCGCGCAGTTCGTCAAGGTGCTCGAAGAGCGCGGCGCGCTCGAATATTCGATCATCGTCGCGGCCACCGCATCCGATCCGGCGCCGATGCAGTTCCTGGCGCCGTTCGCCGGCTGCACCATGGGCGAATATTTCCGCGACAATGGCATGCACGCGCTGATCGCCTATGACGATCTGTCGAAGCAGGCCGTCGCGTACCGTCAGATGTCGCTCTTGCTGCGCCGCCCGCCGGGCCGCGAAGCCTATCCGGGCGACGTGTTCTATCTCCATTCGCGTCTGCTCGAGCGCGCCGCGAAGATGAACGACGAGAACGGCAATGGCTCGCTGACGGCTCTGCCGGTTATCGAGACCCAGGCCAACGACGTGTCCGCCTACATCCCGACCAACGTGATCTCGATCACCGACGGTCAGATCTTCCTCGAGACGAACCTCTTCTTCCAGGGTATCCGCCCGGCCGTGAACGTCGGTCTGTCGGTGTCGCGCGTCGGCTCGTCGGCGCAGATCAAGGCGATGAAGCAGGTTGCAGGCTCAATCAAGGGCGAGCTCGCGCAGTACCGCGAAATGGCGGCCTTCGCGCAGTTCGGTTCGGACCTCGACGCCGCGACGCAGCGTCTGCTCAACCGTGGCGCGCGCCTGACCGAGCTGCTCAAGCAGCCGCAGTTCTCGCCGTTGAAGACGGAAGAGCAGGTCGCGGTGATCTTCGCCGGCGTCAACGGCTACCTCGACAAGCTGGCCGTGAACCAGGTCGGCAAGTTCGAGCAGGGGCTGCTCTCCTATATGCGTACCGAGGGCAAGGACGTGCTCGACTCGATCCGCAAGGAGAAGGCGATCTCTGACGATCTGCGCACCCAGCTTCGCGCCAAGATCGACGCGTTCGTCAAGACGTTCGGCTGATCTCTGAGGGGCTCGCGTGCCGTCACTTAAAGACCTTCGCAACCGCATCGCCTCGGTCAAGGCGACGCAGAAAATCACCAAGGCGATGCAGATGGTCGCCGCGGCGAAGCTGCGTCGCGCCCAGGAGGCAGCCGAAGCTGCGCGTCCCTATTCGCAGCGGATGGGTGTGGTTCTCGCCAACATCACCCAGGCGGTCGGCGGCGGCGGTGAAGCTCCGGCGCTGATGACTGGCACCGGCAAGGACGACGTGCATCTGCTCGTCGTCTGCACGGCCGAGCGCGGCCTGTGCGGCGGCTTCAACTCGCAGATTTCGCGTCTGGCGCGCGAGCATGCCCGCAAGCTGATGGCCGCCGGCAAGACGGTGAAGATCATCACCGTCGGCAAGAAGGGCTTCGACATCCTTCGCCGCGATCTTGGTCCGCAGATCATCGACCGCGTCGATCTGCGCGAGGTGAAGACGCTCGGCTTCGTCAATGCCGACGCGATCGCCAGGAAGGTCATCGCGCTGTTCAACGACGGGCAGTTCGACGTCTGCACGCTGTTCTATTCGGAATTCAAGTCGGTGATATCGCAGATCCCGACCGCGCAGCAGATCATTCCGGCCTCTGCACCCGCCGTGCCGGCAAATGGCGGAGACGCGTCGTCGGTCTATGAGTATGAGCCGGAGCCGGGCGTGATCCTCTCCGATCTCATTCCGCGCAACATCGCGGTGCAGATTTTCCGCGCGCTGCTCGAGAATGCGGCCGGCGAGATGGGCGCCAAGATGACGGCGATGGACAATGCCACCCGCAATGCCGGCGACATGATCAACCGCCTGTCGATCACCTACAACCGGCAGCGTCAGGCGCAGATCACCAAGGAACTGATCGAGATCATTTCGGGCGCCGAGGCGCTCTGATTGAGCCGGGCGCGTGACGCGCCCTTGTAAGGATTGAGGTAAGAACGATGGCGAAAGCAGCGTCAACCAAGAGCAAGCTCGTAGCGACAGACGCCTTCAAGCTGCGCGACGGCGCACAGGGCAAGGTTCGGCAGGTCATCGGCGCCGTCGTCGACGTCGCCTTCGAGGATCACTTGCCGGCGATTTTGAACGCGCTGGAGACCGAGAACCGCGGCAACCGCCTCGTTCTCGAAGTCGCGCAGCATCTGGGCGAAAACACCGTGCGCTGCATCGCGATGGACTCGACCGAGGGTCTGGTGCGCGGACAGCCGGTGGCCGATACGGGTCAGCCGATCGCCGTGCCGGTCGGCCCGGGCATGCTCGGCCGCATCATCAACGTCATCGGCGAGCCGGTGGACGAGGAAGGCCCGATCAACGCGACCGAGGTTCGCCCGATCCACGCACCGGCGCCCGAATATGTCGACCAGTCGACGGAAGCCGCGATCCTCGTCACCGGCATCAAGGTCATCGACCTCCTCGCTCCCTACGCCAAGGGCGGCAAGATCGGCCTGTTCGGCGGCGCCGGTGTCGGCAAGACCGTGCTGATCCAGGAGCTGATCAACAACATCGCCAAGGCGCACGGCGGTTATTCGGTGTTCGCCGGTGTCGGCGAGCGCACCCGCGAGGGCAATGACCTCTATCACGAGTTCATCGAGTCGGGCGTCAACAAGAAGGGCGGCGGCGAAGGTTCGAAGGCTGCGCTGGTGTACGGCCAGATGAACGAGCCGCCGGGAGCGCGCGCACGCGTCGGCCTCACCGGCCTGACGGTCGCCGAGTACTTCCGCGACCAGGGCCAGGACGTGCTGTTCTTCGTCGACAATATCTTCCGCTTCACCCAGGCGGGTTCGGAAGTGTCGGCGCTGCTCGGCCGCATTCCTTCGGCCGTGGGTTACCAGCCGACGCTCGCCACCGACATGGGCGCGCTGCAGGAGCGCATCACGACGACGACCAAGGGCTCGATCACCTCGGTGCAGGCCATCTACGTGCCGGCCGACGACTTGACCGACCCGGCTCCGGCGACCTCGTTCGCGCACCTTGACGCGACGACGACGCTCAGCCGCTCGATCGCCGAAAAGGGCATTTATCCGGCGGTCGATCCGCTCGACTCCACCTCGCGCATGCTCGACCCGCAGGTCGTCGGCGACGAGCACTACCAGGTGGCCCGCTCGGTGCAGGCGACGCTGCAGCGCTACAAGTCGCTGCAGGACATCATCGCCATCCTGGGCATGGATGAGCTGTCCGAAGAGGACAAGCTCACCGTCGCCCGCGCCCGCAAGGTCGAGCGCTTCCTGTCGCAGCCGTTCTTCGTGGCCGAAGTGTTCACCGGTTCGCCGGGCAAGCTCGTCGACCTCGCCGACACGATCAAGGGCTTCAAGGGCCTGGTCGCCGGCGAGTACGATCATCTGCCGGAAGCTGCCTTCTACATGGTCGGCACCATCGAGGAAGCCGTCGAGAAGGCGCAGCGTCTGGCGGCTGAGGCCGCGTAAACTTTGGAAGACAAGGGGCCCCGCGCGAAAAGCTGGGTGCCCCAGGTCGCCTTGCTCACAGCGGGCGGCCTGCTTGGAATGACTGCGCTGGCCGGAGTGGTCTTTCTGATCATGAGCGCGCTGGCGACGAATGTGCTGATCTGGTTTCTGATCCTTCCTTATGTGATCGGCGACCCGGTCGTCTGGACCGTGACGATTGCAATCTTCGTGGCGATCGGGATCGGCTCCTGTTTCTTGTGTTACGTGGCGATGCGCGCGGCCTACCGGTTCCTGCAGCGTCGCATCCAGGAGGCGCGAAATGGCGTTCAAGTTTGACCTGGTAAGCCCTGAGCGGCTGCTCGTCTCGGAAGAAGTCGAGTCGGTCGTCATTCCGGGTGCGGAAGGCGAGATGACGGTGCTGGCGAACCATGCGCCGGTGATGACAACGGTGAAGCCGGGTGTCGTCACCGTGAAGCCGGTGTCGGGCGCCGAGGAGCGCTACGTCGTGTTCGGCGGCTTCGCCGACATTCTTCCCGAAGGCTGCACGCTGCTCGCGGAATCCGCGACGGCGGTGAAGGACATCGATCGTGCCGAGATCGCCCGCCGCATCCAGGATGCGAAGGAAGATGTGTCGGACGCCAAGGACGACCAGACGCGTCACCGCGCGGAGGAGTTCCTCGGCCAGCTCACGACGCTCGAGGCTGCACTTGGCGCGGCGGCCTGATCGCGCCGCACGACGTCCTTAAATGATGAAGCCGGGCAGTGCCCGGCTTTTTGTTTTTCGATGAACCATCTTTCCGCGCGGACGTTTGGCCCCGGGGTGCGCAGCCGAACGAGGTTTCAATGCGAGCGTTTACTTATCTCTTCTGCTCTATGTTCATGATCGTGGCCGCGCAGGCGCAACAACAGCCGAACGGCACAGCCAGTTCCCCTCCATCACAAGCCGAAGCACCCGCCGACGAAGCGATGATCGTGCTCGGACGCTCGATCACGGAAGATTTCCAACAAGGCCGGTTCGATGCGTTGTGGGATTTGCTGACGCCCGAGTTCCAGAAATCACTCGACAGTGCTGATGCACTCGCTCAGGTCAGGCAATCGGTCGAAGACGGTTTCGGCGAAGAGACAAAAGTTCTCACGGAAGCGGTGGAGCCGAGCAACGGCGTGACGGTTTATACGCGGAGAGCCGATCACGCGAAAGGCGTCAAGGTCGTCACCCAGGTCGCCGTCAACGACGCCGGCAAGATCGCGCGCTTCATCGTGCAGAAGGAGCCTGAAGCGGCGCAGTCGAGGTTCATGGACTATCAGACCAAGGCAAATCTCAGCCTGCCGTTCGAGGGTGAGTGGATGGTCGTCTGGGGCGGCCGGGAGATCGGCGAGAACTATCACGCAGTCGATCGCGCGCAGCGCCTTGCGCTCGACGTTCTGATGATCAACGGCAGCACATCCTTCACCGGCGACGGGAAAAAGCCGGAAGACTATCTCTGCTGGGACAAACCGATCATCGCGCCGGCAGACGGCACGGTCGTTTCCATCGTGGAGAATCTGCCGGATCAGCAGATCGGAAAGACCGATCCGGCGAATCCCGCCGGCAACCACGTCGTCCTTGATCTCGGTGGCGGCGAGTTCGTGTTTCTCGCTCATTTGCGCGAGGGGAGCGTCACCGTCGAACCGGGCGACACTGTTGTCGGTGGTGGCGAGATCGGACGCTGCGGCAACAGCGGCAACACAACGGAGCCGCATCTGCACATCCATATGCAGACGACTGCCGACCTTGCCACCGGCGAGGGACTACCAATGCAGTTTCAGGACTACGTCGCCAACGGCAAGCCTGTCGAAAAGGGCGAGCCGAAACAGGGCGAGGTGGTAGCGCCGTCCAGCGCGGAGTAGTTGTTAGCCGGCGAGATGCCGGAACACGCTGACGATCTCTTCGTAGACCTTGCGCTTGAAGGGGATGATCAGCTCCGGCAGCTCGGCCATCGGCTTCCACGCCCAGGCGTCGAACTCCGGCTCGTGGCCGCCGGGTGGCGGGTTGATGGCGATCTCGCTCTCGTCGCCCTCGAAGCGGAAGGCGAACCATTTCTGCGTCTGGCCGCGATAGCGGCCTTTGAACGCCACGCCGACGAGATGCGGCGGCAAATCGTAATTGATCCAGTTCGGCGCTTCCATGATGAGCGACAGCGAACGCATGCCCGTCTCTTCGTAAAGCTCGCGCTTGGCGGCGGGCAGCGGATCCTCGCCAAGGTCGATGCCGCCCTGCGGCATCTGCCAGAGCTTCTCGGCGTTCTCGAACTCGCTGTCAGGCTCGGGGATGCGGTGGCCGACCCATACCAGGTTCTGCCTGTTCAGCACCATCATGCCCGCGCAGGGCCGGTAAGGCAGCGTCTCGGGATCGACGAAGCCGCGCTTCTTCTTTGCCATTTTACTCATCCACGCTCGGGGTCTGAGACCAGCGCCGAGATCGGAACGATCTCAATGCCGCGCTTCTTGGCTTCCTCCACCCATGACGACACTGCATCGACGGTCACGTCGAAGGCGGAAGCGGTGCCGATCGCATAACCCTTGGCGCGCGCGATGCGTTCCAGCTCATCGAGCTTGTCGAGGATCGCGCTGCGTTCGCGCACGCCGTCGATCGTGGCGTCGCCTGTCGCCACCGGCACGCGGCTCTTCAGCGCCATGTCGGGCGCGACGCTGCGCGCCGAAGACCCGTCGTCCAGGTAGAGCAGGCCGCGCTTGCCGAGCTCTTCCATGATCGGCGCCATCGCCGCGCCGTCGGCGGAGAAGCGCGCGCCCATGTAGTTCATCACGCCGGTGTAGTTGGTGGTTCGTGACAGCGTCCAGTAGAGATGGTCGATGTTTTCCTCGGCGCTGGCGTCAACGGTGAGCGTGTTCCGCCCCGGATTGACGTTCGGATAATCGAACGGCTCGAGCGGCAGTTGCATGACGAGCTCATGCCCCTTCCGGCGCGCCGTCTGCATCCAGCGCCCGATGCTGTTGCCGTCCGGCGCGAAACCGAGCGTCACCTCGCCGGGCAGTCTGTCGATCGCAGCTTGCGTACCTGTTTGCGACAGGCCGAGACCACCGACCACGATCGCCACGCGCGCGCCGCGGGCGCCGGACCAGGGTCGCGCATAGACGTCCATCGGACGGCGGCCATCCGCGGCACGAACCGGCAGCGGGCCGATCTCGGTGTCCTCGATCAGCGCCTTGTCGGGCAGATGGGCGACGCGCAAGTTCTGGCCGACGGCGCTGGGGTCGCGGATGATCACGACGCCGTTGCCGGAGGCGGCGCCATCCGGGTTCACGTGAATGATCGACGGGCCGCTCGGGTTGGACGGATTCACCCGCCCGGCCTTTGTGGAAGGCACGGGCGCCAGGGCAGTTGTCTCGGCTTTTTCAATCGGCTCTTCGACTGCCACGGCAGCCGTCACCGGCATGCGATAGGGCTTGTCACGAAGCGCGATCGCGCCGGAGGCGGCGATCAGGCCGAGCGCCAGCATGGAAAGAGCGGCGGAGCCGGCGGGGACGGAAAGCTTCCTTCCCGGCGCCCTGACCTTCAGGTTCTGGCCGAGAGGGCGGTCGATGTCCCTGATCGTATGCGACAAGGCTGTTTCCCGCGACGAGAGTTTCGAAAACCATGTCCCGAATCAAAACTGCCGGAACCTTACGATTCCGGCAGTGACTTTGCACACTCACCTTGTCCGAGGCCGGTCTTCACCGGCCCGGCGATTACTGGTTCATCACGGCCTTTTCAGGATTCGGCGGAAACGCCGGATCGGTCTTGGCGCCGCGCAGAAGGTCGAGCGCGTAGGCAAGCTGCACGTCGTCCTTCGGATCCGGCGGCACATAGGCGGCCGAGCCCGAACCTTCGTCGCTCTCCTCCTTGCCCTTGATGTGGCCCTTGAGATCCGATTCGCCGCGGCTCACGTCGCGGCCCTTCAACTCCTCGGGCAGCGGCTGGTCGACCTTGATGTCGGGCGTGATGCCCTTGCCCTGGATCGACTTGCCGGCGGGCGTGTAATAGAGCGCCGTCGTCAGGCGCAGCGCGCCGTTCTCGGCGAGCGGGATGATGGTCTGGACCGAGCCCTTGCCGAAGGACTGCGTGCCGAGCACGGTGGCGCGACGATGGTCCTGCAGCGCGCCGGCGACGATTTCCGACGCCGAGGCCGAGCCGCCATTGACCATGACGATCAGCGGCTTGCCGTCGATCATGTCGCCTGGGCGGGAGTCGAAGCGCGAAATGTCCTTCGGATCGCGGCCGCGGGTGGAGACGATCTCGCCGCGGTCGAGGAAGGTGTCGGAGACGCTCACCGCCTGGTCGAGCAGGCCGCCCGGGTTCAGGCGCAGGTCGAGCACATAACCCTTGAGCTTGTCGCCAGGGACCTGCGCCTTGATCGAGTCGATCGCCGCCTGCAGGTCGTCGAAGGTCTTTTCGGTGAAGGAGGTGATCTTCATGTAGCCGACGTCGTTCTCGACGCGGAACTTGACCGCCTTCACCTTGATGATGTCGCGCACGATGGTGATCTTGATCGGCTCCTTCTCGCTTTCGCGCAAAATGGTGAGCTCGATCGGCGTGTTGACCAGGCCGCGCATCTTCTCGACCGCGTCGTTCAGGGTCAGGCCGCGCACTTCCTCGCCGTCGATCGCCGAGATGTAGTCGCCGGCGCGAACCCCGGCCTTCGAGGCCGGCGTATCGTCGATCGGCGTGATCACCTTGACCAGTTCGTTTTCCATGGTGACCTCGATGCCGAGGCCGCCGAACTCGCCCTTGGTCTGGACGCGCATATCCTTCGCGGCATCCGGATTGAGGTAGGAGGAATGCGGATCGAGCGATGTGAGCATGCCGTTGATGGCGCTCTCGACCAGGGCCTTCTCCTCGGGCGGGGTAACGTATTGCGCGCGCACGCGCTCGAAAATGTCGCCGAAGATCGCGAGCTGGCGATAGGTTTCCGAACCGGCCGCATTCGCGGTTGAGCTCGGCGCGCCGTAGACCAGGCTCATCGCGGATGCACCCATCAGGGCGCCGGCGAAAAGAAGCGAAAACTTACGAATCATTGCGTGTCCTTCCAGAAAGACGCACCGACCACCACGGGGCCGGATCGACGGGCTTTCCATCCTTGCGGAACTCTACATAGAGTTCCGGCGTCCGGTTTTCACTCTCCGAAGCCGAGGCGCTCGCCACCCTGGCCTCACCCATTGCACCGACCGGCTCTCCTGCGATCACGGATTGCCCGGCGGCGACGCTGATTCTGCCCATTCCTGCCAGCACGACATGATAACCGTCGCCTGCGTCCAGGATCAATAGCTGTCCATAGGACCGGAAAGGTCCCGCGTAGAGAATGCTCCCGTCCGCAGGAGCGGTCACGATTGCCCCCGATTGTGTCGCCAGCATGTCGCCGAGCATCACGCCGCCGTTACCGTCGTCCTGACCGAAACGCCGGGCAAACCGGCCTGCCGCGGGGGGTGCAAGCTCGCCCCGCAACGCCGAAAAGGCGGTCGGTCCGGCAAGCCGGTTGGCGTCGGGGATCGGCATCGCCGCAAGGGCGGCCTCGCGCTGTTTTGCCTTCTCCTCGGCGCGGCGGGCTTTTTCCTCGGCCGAGCGAAGCGAATCGAGTTCCTTTTCCAGCGAAGCGATCAGCCCGTTCAGGCTCTTGGCGCGCGCGGCCAGCTCTTCCGCCCTGGCGCGCTCGTCCTTGACCGCCTGTTCGGACTCGGCCTGCAGCTTCGTCTTTTCCTCGATCAGCAGGGACAGACGCTTCTGTTCGGCAGTCTGCTCCCTGACGGTGGTCATCAGCTTGTCGCGCTCGGCCTCGATCGAGGCGACGACGCGCGCCAGTTCCTTGAGGTCGGCGAGGAGGATTTCCGTCTCGCTGCGCAGTTCGGGTACGACGGCGCCGAGCAGGATGGCGCTGCGCACGGAGGAGAGGGCGTCTTCCGGCTTCACCAGAAGTGCCGGCGGCGGGTTGAGCCCCATGCGCTGGAGTGCGCCGAGCACCTCGGCCAGCACGTCGCGCCGTGCCATCAGCGAGAGCCGGATCGTTTCTTCCTGCTCCTTCAGCTCTTCGAGCCGGCTGGTGATTTCCTCGATGTCTTCGCCGAGCTTGCGCTCGGTCTTCGCCGCCTGGATGAGTGCTGCGGTCAGCGAGGCATGATCTTTCTTCACCCCGGCGATCTCGCCGGAAAGCGAGGCAAGCCGCTCCTCCGACAGGCTGATCTCCTTGGCGACGCGCTCGTATTCGGCGAGGCTTTCGGCCCGCCGGGCCTCGAACTCGGACGGGTTCTCCGGTTCCGCGGCCAGACCCGCGCCGGACGCGGTCGCGACAAGGAGCATGGCGGCGCAAAGCCGCGGCAATGCCCTTGATCGTCTCAGGTTCGGCATGAAGGCTATATTGTCTCGTCCTTGGCCGACCTTACGAAGCGGTTCGTTAACGAACCATCAACCATACCGGCCGGCATCCCCATTGGGTTTACCGTCGCGAGGCTTTGTGTCGAAAGATGGGGCGCCGAGCCCGTTTCAGGCACGGTGGTAAGGGTGCCCGGAAAGGATCGTCGCCGCGCGATAGAGCTGTTCGGCAAGCATCACTCGGACAAGCTGATGCGGCCATGTCGCCTTGCCGAACGAAAGCACCAGCCCGGCCGTGTCCCGAAACGCTGGATCGAAACCGTCTGGCCCGCCGATGGCGATGGCGAGGTCGCGCTGGCCGCCATCCTTCAGCCGGCCGAGATGCCGGGTAAATTCGTCCGAGGAGAAATTCTTGCCGCGCTCGTCGAGCAGGATGAGGTGCGCGCCGGTGGCGATTTTGTCGACGAACCGGGCGGCTTCGTCCGATTTGCGCTCCGCCGCGCTCTGCGCGCGGCTTTCGGGGAATTCGCCGATGCCGGAGAATTCGAGGCCGATCGCCGGGCCGGCCTTCTTGAAGCGGTCGAAAAAGCGGTCGGCCAGTTCCTTTTCGGGGCCGGCTTTCATCCTGCCCACGGCATGAACCGAAATCCGCATCTTCGTCCTTCAGCCCTCCGAAGAGGGATTAGTGGAGCGTCTCTTCCTCGAGATCGGGCGCCTGCCACATCTTCTCGAGATTGTAGAACTCCCGGACTTCCGGACGGAAGACGTGCACGATCACGTCGCCTGAATCGACGAGCACCCAGTCGGCGGCCGGCAGGCCTTCGACACGCGCCTGGCCCAGCCCGGCGTCCTTGAGTGCCTTGACCAGGTGATCGGCAACCGCCGTGACGTGGCGATGCGACCGTCCCGACGCGACGACCATGTAGTCGCCGAGACTGGATTTGCCCTGAATGTCGATGGAGACGATGTTTTCGGCCTTGGAGTCTTCCAGACTCGTAAGGACTGTCTTGATGGCGCGGGACACGTCGTCGTTACGGCTGATCCCGGCCGGCGAAGGCTGAAATTCAGCCTTCTTACGCAGTGCTGTTCTCAGGTGCCTTTTCCTTTCGTGGCAAGAACAACCAAATCACCCGCCGACGGCGGATACCGGGAAGATAGGCAGAGTCCCATTGCAGTTTCAAGACGCTGGCCCAAAACCGTGGTCAGCCTCGGTTTATCTTCGATTGCAACTTCAGGTGGGAACCCGAGCCGCGATTACGGGTTTAGGACATGTCCCAAAACAGGTCTGATGACATGGATTCCACCCTCGATACCGCTTGGGCCAACGTTCAATCCGGATGGGCGCAGATCAGCGCTCTCCTTGTCTCCTACTCATTCTCGGTGCTCGGAGCTCTCATCCTGCTCGTGGGCGGATGGATAATTGCCGGTCTTGTTGAGCGGTATCTCTATACCGGCCTGACACAGATCCGCGGCTTCGACGTGACGATCTGCCGGTTCTTCGCGTCTGTGGCCCGCTACGCGATCCTGATCCTCATCACGGTCATGGTGCTCGGCCAGTTCGGCGTGCAGACCGCGTCCATCATTGCCGCCATCGGCGCCATTGGCCTGGCAATCGGGCTGGCGTTGCAGGGCACGCTGCAAAACATCGCCGCCGGAATCATGCTTTTGTTCTTGCGCCCATTCCGCATTGGGGAGTCCATCACGGTCGGCCCGGTGGACGGCGACGTCGAGGAGATCGGCCTCTTCGCGACGCGGCTTCGCGCGGCGGACGGGACCTACATCCTCGCGCCGAACTCAAAGCTCTGGAACGAGCCCGTGCGGAACTCGACCCGCAACCGCATGCGCCGGAACGACATCACCGTTGCGCTGAGCTACGCCGTCGACGTTGACGAAGCCGAAGCGATCATGCTCGATCTGGCAAACGCCGATAAGCGCGTGAAGAAGCATCCCGAGCCGAGCGTGTTCGTGGGAGAACTCACGCCGACGGCGATGATGCTCACACTCCGCTACTGGACGACCGACAAGGATTTCTTCGGCGCGAAGACCGCGTTGAACAGGCTGATCAAGACAAACTTCGACCGGCAGGGAATCGATCTGCCTGTCCCTGCAGCGCCACCCGCGCCACAGCCAACGAAATCCGAAGATGTGCGCCGCGTGTCGTCGACGCGCCAGTAACACCCTAACGCTTCGGATCTTCCGACGGAAAGGCAAGATCGACTGCAAATGGCGCTTGCGGAGTCATGGGCGCAAAGCTGCCCGTTTCCTCCTTCGGCACGGCGCGCGAGATCGCCACGCGCCAGATGACGAACAGGCAGTAGATCGCGGCGATGGCGATCGCGACGTACATGAAGGACTGCGTGCCGTACCAGGCAGTCAACAGCGTTCCAAGTCCCGGCACGACAAAGCCCGACACCGACCAGGCAAACAGCATGCTGCTCGACAGATGCACCAGCTCGTCCTTGCTGGCGCGATCGTTGGCGTGAGCGCTGGACAGCGAATAGATCGATTCCGACGAGCCGCTCCAGATCACGTAGATCGCGATGATGGTGGCGAGGGCCGCGCCGTCGAATCGCGCAGCGGCGAAGCCCGCAATGACGACCAGCAGTGATGCGATGATGAGGACATAGCGCCGATCGGTGCGATCCGACATCCAGCCGAACGGAATCTGGAAGATCAGCGTACCGAGCGGCATGGCAAACATAAGCGTGGCGACCTGCGCCTGGGTGTAGCCCTTGTCCGTCGCATGAATCGGCGTGAAGCCGGCGATCATCATCGAGAGCCCGCCCGTCGCCAGCATCCCGGCAAGGCCGACGGGCGAAATTTTCCAGGCCCGGCCAAGCGCGATCGACGCCGCTTCCGGCGCCGGCGGTTGCGCCAGCCGCGTCATGCCGACAGGCAGGATCGATAGAGCGGTGAACGCAATGCCGACCAGTGGCGCCGCGGCGGTCGTGAGTTCGACGAAGCGCAGCAGGAAGGAACCGACGCCGAGGCCGACGACGTAGGAAACATAGAAGATCGCCATGACGCGGCCGCGGATGGAATTGGCGACCGCGTCGTTCAGCCAGCTCTGCGCAATGATGAAGAGCGCGCAGATCGCGAAGCCGTACAGAGCACGCGAAAAAATCCACAGCATCGGATAGGTGCCGATGCCGAGTGCGATGTTCGACAAGACGATCAGCGCGGAGAACAGCATGTAGGCGCGCGCATGGCCAACGCGGCGGACGACCCAGCCCGTAGTCAGGCAACCGAGGATGCCGCCCGCCGACAAGCCGGTGAGGATCGAGCCTGCCCAGGTTGGCGCGAAACCTTCGGCGCCGAGGCGCACCGGCACGAAGGCGAACATCAGGCCATTGCCGACCGCGACAAGTCCGAGCGACAGGATCACGCTGGCGATCGCCACCGCCGGGGCGGAGGTCGCCGGCACAGCCGCTCTCGTCTTGGTGGGCGCAGCGTCGTTCATGTTGCGATCATCGCCTGCCGCAATTGCTTGCGCAGGCGCAAAAGCGACATGGTTCGGGAAACGCCACGCTGGTCCGCAAGACGGTCACGGCTGGCTCAGCGCTTCTTGGTCGCCGTGCGGATGGCGGTGGAGGAGAGGGAGGAGCGCGGCCCGTGGATGAAGGTCCAGGCCGGCGCGCGCATGCGGGCAAGGTTCGGTGCATCGCCTTCGTCGATGCGTGCATAGTCGAAGGTTTTTGCCATCACCGACGACAGGAAGGCGAGCGTCGAACCCGGGCGGTCAATGACCGCGATCGGGAAGGTCAGCGCGATCTGGCGCCAGCTCTGCCAGCGATGGAAATCGCGCAGGCTGTCCGCGCCCATGATCCAGACGAAGTCGACGCCCGGCCGGCGTGCCTTCACCAAAGCGAGCGTGTCGGCGGTATAGCGGATATGATGCGCCGCTTCGAACGCCGTCACCTTGATGCGCGGGTTTTCAGTGATCTTCTCCGACAGCTTCAGCCGTTCGGCGAGTGGCGCCAATTCGCGCGTGCTCTTCAGCGGATTGCCAGGCGTGACGATCCACCAGAGCTGATCCAGGTCGAGCCGTCTTAGCGCGATCTCCGCCACCAGCGCGTGTCCGGCATGCGGCGGATTGAACGAGCCGCCGAACAGGCCGACCTGCATGCCGCGCTCGACATGCGGCATCTGGAGGTAGCGCGAGGGAATTGCGGCGGTTGCCGCCGCAGCACTCACGGCCTGGTCTGCCCCGCGCCGCGCACGCGGTACTTGAACGAGGTGAGCTGCTCGACGCCGACCGGCCCACGCGCGTGCATCTTGCCGGTGGCGATGCCGATCTCCGCACCCATGCCGAACTCGCCGCCATCGGCGAATTGCGTCGAGGCATTGTGCAGCAGGATCGCCGAGTCGATCTCGTTGAAGAAGCGCTCGACGGCCTTCGCATCCTCCGCGACGATCGCCTCGGTGTGATGCGAGGAGTGCGTTTCTATATGCTCGATCGCCTCGCCGACGCCATCCACCAGCTTGGCCGAGATGATCGCGTCGAGATATTCGGTCGTCCAATCGTCGTCGGTCGCGGGAATGCCCGGGGTAAACGCCGCGAGCACTTCCGGCGTGCCACGCACCTCGCAACCTGCTTTTTCGAGTGCAGCGAGAATCGGCACGAGATGGGTCTTCGCCACCGCGCGGTCGACGAGCAGCGTCTCCGCCGCGCCGCAGATGCCGGTGCGGCGCATCTTGGCGTTCACCGCGACCTGCACCGCCATGTCGAGGTCGGCGGACTTGTCGATGTAGACGTGCACGATGCCTTCGAGGTGCGCGAACACCGGCACGCGCGCTTCATTCTGCACGCGCTCGACCAGGCTTCGTCCGCCGCGCGGCACGATCACGTCGAGAGTGCCGGACAGGCCTTTCAGCATTTCGCCGACCGCCGCGCGGTCGGGCGTCGGCACGAGCTGGATCGCGTCGGCCGGCAGCTTCGCCTTGACCAGGCCCTCCACGAGGCAGGCATGAATCGCCTGCGACGAGTTCAGCGAATCCGAACCGCCGCGCAGGATCACCGGATTGCCGGCTTTCAGGCACAGCGCGCCGGCATCCGCCGTCACGTTCGGGCGGCTCTCATAGATCACGCCGATGACGCCAAGCGGCGTGCGCGCACGCTCGATGCGCAGGCCGTTCGGCCTATCCCACTCCGCGATGACTTCACCGACGGGATCGTGCAATTCGGCGATGGCGCGCACACCGTTCGCCATATCGCGGATGCGCGCCGGCGTCAGCTTCAGCCGGTCCATCATCGCCGGCGCGAGCTTGGCTTCCTCGCCGTTCTTCAGGTCGATCGCATTCGCCGCGAGGATTTTCTGTTCGTTCGCCTCGATCGCATCAGCCATGGCGTTGAGCGCGGCGTTCTTGCTTGTGGTCGACGCGATGGCAAGCGGACGCGCGGCGGCGCGCGCCTTGCGGCCGATCCCGGCCATCAAGGTCGTGGTGTCCTCGCGAGCTTTCTCATGCGTCGTCAGCATGGCTCATCCTTCCGCCCGCGCTCGTGTCCCAACATCGGCGGCGCGGCTCATCACCAGATCGTCGCGGTGGATCATCGCCGCGCGCGGCTCGTAACCGAGCACCGCCGGGATTTCCGCGCTTTTCAAGCCGGCGATCCTTACGGCATCCGGGGCGTCGTAGGCAACCAGCCCGCGCGCGATCTCGCGTCCGTCGGGGCCGAGGATGGCGACCGTATCGCCGCGCGAGAACGCACCGCTCACAAGCTTCACGCCCGCCGGCAGCAGCGATTTTCCGGACGCCAGGGCTGTGACCGCACCTGCATCGACGGTGAGCCGCCCCGCCGGTTCGAGCTGCCCGGCGATCCAGGTCTTGTAACCCTTCACAGGGTTCGCGCTTGGACGGAAGAAGGTCGCGCGTTCGCCGCGCTCGACCGCGGTCAATGGATTGAGGCGCGTCCCGGACGTAATGATCATCGCCGTACCCGCCCCGGTCGCGATTTTTCCCGCGTCGAGTTTTGTGCGCATGCCGCCGCGCGACAGTTCGGATGCGGCGGCACCTGCCATCGCCTCGATCTCGGGCGTGATGCGGTCGACCACGGGAATGAACTTTGCGCTCGGATCATGCGCTGGAGGTGCTGAATAAAGTCCGTCAATATCGGAGAGCAGTACGAGCAAATCCGCGCCCATCATCGTCGCGACGCGCGCGGCGAGGCGATCATTGTCGCCGTAGCGAATTTCCGATGTCGCGACCGTGTCGTTCTCGTTGATGACCGGCACCGCCTTCATCTTGAGCAGCGTCGACACCGTTTCACGCGCATTGAGGTAACGCCGCCGCTCCTCCGTGTCGCCGAGCGTGAGCAGGATCTGCCCCGAGATCAGCCCATGCTTGTCGAGTTCTTCCGACCATGCACCGGCGAGTGCGATCTGCCCGACCGCGGCTGCCGCCTGGCTCTCTTCGAGCTTCAGCACACGCTGCTTCAGGCCGAGCACGGTGCGTCCCAGTGCGATCGCGCCGGAGGACACGACGAGCAGGTCGGCGCCGCCCTTGGCGAGCGAGGCGACGTCCTCGACCAGCGAGGCCAGCCATTCGCGCTTCAAGCCGGTCGCGCGGTCGACCAGCAGCGCCGAGCCGATCTTGACGACGATGCGCTTGTATTTGCGGAGCGAGATCGCGTTCATGACTTACGCCTGCCGCCAGCGTGGATCGGCGACTTTCGGCGTCTCGCCCGCGCGCTCTTCCTCGATCACCTTCATCAGCGCGCGTAGCGTTTCTTCCACGCCTTCGCGTGTCACCGCCGACAGCAGGATCGGCGCGGGGCCTGCGGCGCGCTTCAGCGCGGCGGCTTTCTTCTTGCGCGCATCGGCGTCGAGCGTATCGACCTGGCTCAGCGCCACGATCTCCACCTTCTCCGCCAGGCCATTGCCGTAGGCTTCGAGCTCGCCGCGCACGGTCTTGTATGCCTTGCCGACATTTTCCTCCTGCGCCGAGACGAGATGCAGCAGCACGCGTGTGCGTTCGACATGGCCGAGGAAGCGGTCGCCGATGCCGACGCCCTCGTGTGCGCCTTCGATCAGGCCGGGGATGTCGGCCAGCACGAATTCGCGCGCGTCGATGCGCGCGACACCGAGGCCGGGATGCAGCGTGGTGAAGGGATAGTCGGCGATCTTCGGCTTTGCCGCCGTCACCGCCGCGAGGAAGGTCGACTTGCCGGCATTCGGCAATCCAACCAGCCCGGCATCGGCGATCAGCTTCAGGCGCAGCCAGATCGTCATCTCCTGGCCGGGCAGGCCGGGATTGGCCCGGCGCGGCGCCTGGTTGGTCGAGGTCTTGAAGTGCTGGTTGCCGAAACCGCCATTACCGCCTTCGGCAAGTTTCAGCCGCTGCCCGACCTCGGTCAGGTCGGCGACCAGCGTCTCGTTGTCCTCTTCATAAATCTGTGTGCCGGCCGGCACCTTCAGCGTCACGTCCGGCCCCTTGGCGCCGGTCATGTTGCGGCCCATGCCGTGCGTGCCGGTCTTGGCCTTGAAATGCTGCTGGTAGCGGTAGTCGATCAGCGTGTTCAGCCCGTCCACGGCTTCGACCCAGACGTCGCCGCCGCGCCCGCCATCGCCGCCGTCCGGCCCGCCGAACTCGATGAACTTCTCGCGCCGGAACGAGACCGCGCCCGCGCCGCCGTCGCCGGATTTGATGTAGACCTTGGCCTGGTCGAGGAATTTCATGCCTGTTTCGCGCCAAAAATGCCGTTTGTGCGGGTTTTTGCCCGGTTCGGCCCTGCTCTAGCTCATGATTATCCGCAGCGCGAGAGAAACCCGCGTCAAATGCGGCGGAAGGATAACGGCTGGTGGCCTAGCGCATGGTGTTCGGCAGCCATGTCGCGATCTCCGGAAAGAAGATCAGCAGCACGACCATGAGCATAGAGGCGGCGACGAAATGCCAGACGCCGGCGAATATGCGTTGCGCCGGAATGCCGGTAACCCGCTCCAGCACGAAGACGTTGAGGCCGATCGGCGGTGTCAGCATCGCCACTTCCATCAGGACAGTGAGATAGATCCCCGTCCAGATCGGGTCGTAACCGATCGCGATGGTGATCGGCAGCACCAGCGGCAGCGTCAGGATAAGCATGCCGAACGTGTCCATGATCGCGCCGAGGAACAGATACAGCGCCGCGAGCGCGAGCAGGATCACCGGCGGCGGCGCGTTCAGATCCGAGATCAGGCCAACGACCGCGTCGGTGAGCCGCGTCTGCACCAGAAATCGCGACAGCACGATGCCGCCCGTCAGGATCATGAAGATGGCGGCCGACGTGCGCACCGTCTCTTTCAGCGCCGCGCGGAGCGCTGCGAGCGTCATGCGGCGGCTGATGATCGCGATGATGAACACGCCGGCCACGCCGACGCCGGAGGCTTCGGTCGGCGTGAAGGCGCCGGCATAGATGCCGCCGATGACGACAATGAAAATGACGACGATCGATACGAGGCCGACGGCGAGGTCGGACAACGGACGGCGATGCTCGTCCTCGACCTTCGCTGCCACGATCGACGCCGCGGGATACTGGCTGCGCTGCACCATCACGGTGACCGCGTAGAATAAAGTCAGGATGATGCCCGGCACGATGCCGGCGATGAACAGCGCGCCGATCGACGTCTCGCTCCACACGCCGTAGATCACCAGCGGCACGCTGGGCGGAATGATGATCGCAAGCGTCGCGGCGCTGGCAACCGTGGCGCTCGCAAGCCGTTCGGTGTAGCCGCGTTTGATCATCTGCGGCACGGCGATGTTGCCCATGGTGGCGACGGCCGCGACGCTGGAGCCGGTCACCGCGCCGAAGCCCGCCGAGGCGAGCACCGTCGATACGCCGAGACCGCCGGGCAGCCGCCGCGTCGCCCGCTGCGCGAGCGTGAAGATGTCCTCGGCCAGCCCGGCATGGAAGATCAATTGCCCCATCAGGATGAACATCGGCACGGTGATGAACAGGAAGTTCGTGCCGTTGTCCCACAGCGCGATGCCGATCTGCGTCAGCGCCTGCGACGGACCCGACAGGATCGCGTAGCCGATCGCGCCGGCGCCGAGCAGCGCGTAGGCGACCGGCATGCCGAGAACGACGACGATGAGCATAATGCTCATCACGATGATACCGAGCGTCAGCGGCTCCATCAGCCGTCCTTTGCGGAAAAATCGGTTGCCGGTTTTTTGTGCGGAGTGATGGCGCGCAGCAGTTCGGCGACGGCCGAGAGCGCGGCGGCCGCGGCGACAAACGCGGCGAACGGCCAGAAGGGGATGGCAATCATTTCCGCGCCGTCGCCGTAACGCGCCATGTCGAAGGCGAGGTCGGTGACGGCATAGGCGATCACCGCGGCGACCAGCGCCGTCAGAATGTGTCGGACAGTGCTCCAGGCGCGGTACACCCGCCGCGGGAGCACATTATCCAGCAGTCCGACGCGGATGTGCTGATCGTCATGGCTGACGCCCGGCAGGCCGGCGACAACGACAAGGAGCAGCAGCAGTTCCTTGACGTCGTTGCCCCATTGCAGCGGCAGGTTGAGCACGTAGCGGAGAATGACGTCCGCCGTCACCAGCAAAGCCAGTGCCGGCAGGACGATATAGACCACCCAGCCTTCGAAGAAGGCGATGAAGCGCCGCATGGCTCGACCTATTGTGCCGGCAGCAGCCCCTGCACGGGCGTCTTCACGGTGACCTCAAAGATCTGTTCCGCGCTGGCATCGCCATACTGCGCTTCGAGGCGGCGAATGTCGTCGATCAGCTCCTTGGCCGGGACGCCTTCGGCCTCGCGCGCCTTGATCCACTCGTCGAGCACGGGCTGCAGCGCGTCGCGCCACGCCTTCTTCTCGTCGTCGTTGAGCGTGATCAGCTCGACGCCGTTGTCCTTGTAGGTCTTCAGCGCCTGCTCGCGAAACTCTACGCCGAGCCGCTGGCTCACCGCATGGGCGATGTTCTGCTGGAACTGCGTGAACACCGGCTTCAGTTCCGCCGGAAGACCTGCGTACGCTTCACGATTGATGCAGGTATCGATGTGCTGCGCGGTCAGTCCGAGGCTGGTGTGGAACTTCGCCAGCTCGTAGATCTTGTACGGCACGAACCCCGGATCGACCCAGATCACCGCGTCGGCGATGCCCTGCTGGAACGCCGTGTAGATTTCAGGGAAGGGGATGTTCAGCGTGGTTATGCCGAGCGCCGCTGCCGCCTCCGGCGGGAAGCCCTGGGCGATGACGCGCAGTCCCTTGAGGTCCGCAGGCGTACGGATCGGCTTGTTGCTCATGATGTCCGAAACGCCGGCAATGACCGTGTAGCCGTAGTGCACGTCACGGGCTTCCCATTCCGGCACGAAATATTTCGGCGCGAGCTCCTGGATGATGCGGGTCGCGACAACAGGATTGCTTGGCGTGACGAAGGGCAGTTCGAATGCCTTGTGCAGCGGGAAGCCGCTCGCCTCGAACGAGGTGTAGCAGGTGGCGTAGTCGCTGACGCGGTTGCGCACGGCGCGCCAGCCGTCAGGCGCCGCGTGCAGCGTACCGCCGTGGAACTCTTCGATCGTCAGCTTGCCGCCGGTCGCTTCCTTCAGCCAGGCGAAGCCTTTCGTCCAGACCGCGGGAACCAGCGAGGCTGCGGGATTGGGCGACGAGAACTTCAGCGATACCGCATCGCCGCTGTACTCGACCTTCGGTTGCGCTTCCGGCGCCTTCTGGGTCAGCCAGTCTTCGACGGTGAAGGCGCTGGCGGGCACAGCCGTAACCGTAAGCGCGAGGGTAAAGAGCAATCGACGCATGAAAATCTCTCCTTGTTGTCCTGTCAGGCGCGCCGGCCGGCGACGATCGTGTCGCCCGCGCGCAAAGTGTTGCTGATCGTGCAGATGTTCTCTGCCGCGTGAACGAGCCGGTCCTTGACGTCGTCAGCGAGAGCGTCGCCGAAGCGAACGACCGCCTCGAACCGGCCGAGCCGCGATGGCTCGTCCTCGGCCTTGATCGCTTCGACGTCTACGTCGACGTCCCCGAGCGCGCCGATGTCGAGATTGCGCGCTGCGATGCGCACGCTCGATGCAATGCACGCGGCCAGCGCCGCGGCCTGAATTTCCAGGGGCGTGAACCCTGGCGCATTGGGGGAGAACACAGCCTCGATGATCTTGCCGCGATCGTTCGAGACCGTACAGAGGGCCGCGGTGGCGCTCCGGGCTTGCACCTTCGCCGACTTCACCGCCATCGTCTGCACTCCACTGACATCCGCTTACGCTGGAATAGCGGTTAGCAGATTTAGCGATCGAAGAAAAAGAAAGGAAATTTGGTCCAAGGCCCAAAATTTGGAATGTTCCGACGGTTGCCCGAACGGACGCCATGCGGAATTCACCCAAAAATGGTTCTTGGCGCGGCTGCGGCCATGCTCTAGCCCATGAGGGCGGGTATCGAGAGGAAGGCCGTATGAAGTGCGTCAGCTACAATATCCAGTACGGCATCGGCCGCGACGGCAAATATGACCTCGCGCGCATCGTCGACGCACTCCAGGGCGCCGACATCATCGGCCTGCAGGAAGTGACGCGCAATTTCTTCCGCAATGCCGGCGTCGATATGGTGACAGCACTTGTCGAAGCGTTTCCCGACCATTTCTATGTGTTCGGCCCGGCGATGGATCTCGACCTGGGCGAGCGGGACGCGAATGGCAGGCCGGCCAACAAGCGCTTCCAGTTCGGCAACATGCTTCTGTCGCGCTGGCCGATCCACTCATCGCGCAACCTGCTCCTGCCGCGCAGCCGCACCTATGACCGCATCAACCTGCAGCGCAGCGCGCTCGAAGGGCTGATCCCGACGCCGCTCGGCCCAATCCGCTTCTATTCGGTGCATCTCGACCATATCAGCCATGCGGAGCGGATGATGCAGATCCGCCACCTCAAGGAGCGCGTGCTCGCCTATCCTCTGGAGGGCGGCGGCGTCACCGGCGCGGTCGAGTTCGACCTGCCGGAACTGCCTTGCCCGGAAGAGTTCGTGCTGATGGGCGACTTCAACATGCGGCCCGGCCGCGAGGACTACGAGCTGATGGTCGGTGCGCCGGATTCGGTGTTCGGCCGCAGACTCGTCGCGCACGATCCCGTCGACGTGTCGCGCCTTGTCGGCGAGCCGCCGGAAGGAAGCGTCACCTGGCGCGATCCGAACGACCCCAGCAAGTATGGCCGGATCGACTATGCATTCGTCTCCGCTTCGCTCGCGTCTCGTGTGAAGAGCGCCTGGATCGACGGTGATGCCGCCGGCTCCGACCATCAGCCGGTCTGGTTCGAACTGGCGTAAGCGAGCCGGGAGCGGCCGCCTCCAAACCGCCACACCCGTTCACAATCTTTCTGCCGTTGGGTAATTTCGGCCCGCGAAGGCCATGGCTTGTTTCGAGCTGGCGGCATCGCGACGAATTTGGGAGCGGCGGATGCGATTCCTGGGACGATTCCTGAGGCTGGCGGCGCTGGCCGCTTTTGCCGTGTCGAGCGCGGGCATCTCGGGCGGCGCGCTTGCTGCCGAGGAAATCTACGGCATGGCGAAGTTTTCGCTGTGCAAGCTGCCGAACCACCCCTTCGACTATATCAGCATGACCTCGGCGACCGCCTTCAGCGAGGACGGCGCGCGGGTCGCGATCGGTAGCGATGACCGCACCGTGCATGTCTGCGAGACGGCCGGCAATGTCATCAAATCGATCGCCGTGCCCTCGGCCAAAGCCGAAGATGACGAGTACATCAACTTCGTCGCGCTCAGCGCGGACGGCTCGCGCCTCGCGACCGCCTCGCGCGACAACATGCTGCGCGTCTGGGATGTCGCGAGCGGCACGGAGATCGCCACGCTCAAGCATGAGAGGCCGATCTTCTTCATGGAGTTCAGCCCGGACGGGTCGCGCATCGCGAGCGCGGTCGGCGACACAAAAGTCTGGCTCTGGGATGTCGCGACGGCCACGGAAATCGCAGTGCTGGAGCATGCGCAGACGATCAGGTCTGCCACTTTCAGCCCCGACGGCACGCGTGTCGTCACCGCTGATTTCGACGGCGCAGTGCGCTTTTGGGACGCGGCTGACGGGCGCAAGGTTGCCGACCTCGCCGGCCACACGAAAGCGGTCCACGAGGCGCGCTTCAGCGCCGACGGCACGCGGATCGTCACCGCCTCCGGCGACGGCACGGCGCGCATCTTCGACGCCGCGAAAGGCATCGCAACGCTGGTGCTGCGGCATCCGGCGGAGGTCTTTTCGGCCGCCTTCAGCGCCGACGGCAAATTGGTCGTCACAGGTGCGGCCAACCAGGCGCATATTTTCGACGCCGCGCTCGGCCGCGAGACGCTCGTGCTGAAAGGCCACGAATACGAGGTCAACGATGCGAACTTCAGTCCCGACGGCACGCGCATCGTCACAGCGTCGAGCGATGGCAGCATCCGCGTCTGGGATGCCGCGAGCGGTGAAGCCGTTACCGTGCTGGAGCGAGCGCACAGCAGCGGCAGCGTCGATGCCGCTGCCTTCACGCCGGACGGCAGCCGCATCATATCGATCGGCGGGCCGACCGGGCTTGCCTGGACGCGGCTCGCGCCCGGTTCGCTGCCTGAGAGCGCTGCGGGCGTCTGGTTCGCGGATTTCGGTTCACCCGAACAGCCATTGCCGCCCGAGATCATCCGCGATGTCTGCGTGACCATGCCGATCCGTGTCGGCGCCGATGGCCTGATCGTCTTCTTCGAAGGGTGGGGCGGCGGCGAGCCGCCGCGCGCCACGATGCATCTGCGCTGCGCCAGCGAAACGAGCTGCCAGGTCTTCGCCGAAGCGCCGGCGCAAGGGCTGGAGATGCAGGGCGAGGGCTCGGTCACATTCGCCGACAAGCGGGCCGATCTGTGTCTCGCCGGCGA
Organism: Rhizobiaceae bacterium; assembly: GCA_035503715.1. Taxonomy (GTDB): domain Bacteria; phylum Pseudomonadota; class Alphaproteobacteria; order Rhizobiales; family Rhizobiaceae; genus OAS926. The sequence continues at coordinate 29,594 of DATJTE010000151.1, forward strand.
GTGCCGGTCGATCGCCCAGTGCGCGCCGGTCGTCTGGACCGACGAGGAGAAGGCGAGCGGTTTCGCCGCGCAGTGGGAGACGGCGATCCTCGGTCAGGCGCAGTAGCGCCTGACCCGTCATCGCTGAGCGCAACCTTACAGCCGCGCCCAGCTCCTGAGGCTCTGCCAGGTCTTGCGGTCGAGCCTGTAGCGCTCGACCGGCACCTTGCCGGCCACAGCCGAGTCCATCATGCCCTGCCCGGCATACTGGAAGCCGCATTTGTGGATCACGCGGCGCGACGCCGGGTTGATGACCCGGCACGACACGTGCAGCACCTGAATGTTCGTCGCGCGAAACGCCAGATCGACCAGTGCGTGCGCGGCCTCGGTGGCGTAGCCCTTGCTCCAGTAAGGCTCGCCGATCCAGTAGCCGAGTTCCAGCCCGCGCGGCGTGGCGTTCAGCCCGGCGCCGCCGATGAAGGCGCCGGTGTGCTTGTCGGTCAGCGCAAAGGCCGCGCCCGACAGCGGCTGTCCGGCCACCAGTGCGATGAAGTTGCGCGCGTCGGTCTCGGTGTAAGGGTGCGGCAGCCGCGCCAGCATCTCGGCGATGCGGCGGTTGTTGGCGAGTTCCACCATGGCGGGGATGTCGGCCTCGCGCGGCGGGCGCATGACGAGCCGCTCGGTGATCAGCTCGGCTATGTCGATCCGCAGACTCTCGTCTTCGGCGTCTTCCTTCTCGGCAACCATTTTGGGCATCCTCCAGGCAAAGAAAAAGGGAGATTGGGCGGTTCCCATCTCCCCTGATCCTTTTCTGGCTTTGCCAGACACCGGTCCCCGAGATGGGAGCCGGTGGTTTTACGCGGTACCGGCTACTCCGCGGCTTCCTGCATCGGGTTTACCGACACGTAGGTTCGGCCGTTGGCTTTTTTCTGGAAGGCGACTGCGCCTGCTTCGAGGGCGAAAAGGGTGTGATCCTTGCCCATGCCAACGTTCGACCCGGCATGCCATTGCGTGCCGCGCTGACGAATAATGATGTTGCCGGCGAGAACCTTCTCGCCGCCGAACTTCTTCACGCCGAGGCGGCGTCCTGCGGAATCGCGACCGTTGCGCGATGAACCGCCAGCCTTTTTATGTGCCATGGGTGTGCTCCTTGATTCCGTATATAACCGTTACTTCTTCGACTTGGAAGCGGCAGCTTCCTTGTCGGCCTTGGCGCGCGGCGGCTTGCCAGCCAGGAGTTCCTTGGCCTGCTCAACCCATTCGTCGCGCTCGATGCGGCCGCCGAGCTTCAACTCTTCGTCCAGCTTGGCGATGTCGTCGGATTTGAGCGCCGCGATCGCGGAGAGCGAGCCGTAGCCGGCTTCCTCGAGTTTCTTCTTCAGCACCGGGCCGACACCGCCGATCAGCGAAATGTCGTCCTTGACGCCTTCTGCCGTGGCCTTCGCGGCAGGCTTGGCTTCCTCGGGAGCCAACAACGGCCTCGCCTCGGCCTTCGGAGCCTCTTCCTTCTCGGTCGCCTTGGTCTTGGCGGCCGGCTTCGCAGCCTTCTTCGCGGAAGGCTTGGCGCCGTCCGTCAAAATCTCGTCGATGCGGATCGTCGTCTCATACTGACGATGGCCGCGCGCACGGCGGGAGTTCTGCCGGCGGCGCTTCTTGAAGGCGATGACCTTGCGGGCGCGGCCCTGGTCCACGACTTCCGCCGTGACAAGCGCGCCCGAAACCAGCGGCGCGCCGATCGAAGGCTTGTCGCCGCCGACGGCCATGACTTCTGCGAATTGTACGATATCGCCGATCTCGCCGACCAGGCGGTCGACCTTGAGAACGTCGTTTGCGGCAACGCGATACTGCTTGCCGCCGGTTTTGATGACTGCGAACATTTTTTAGCCTTTCGCTTTGTTCGTCCGGCTCTGGAGGGCCCGCAAACGCAGGTCCGGCCGTCTTTTTGTCAGTCGGTTGGGTTCAAAGAACAACCGGCGCGGAGGGGTCCCCACGCCGGATGCGCGCGCTGACTACGGCAGGAAGGCGTGAGAGTCAAGGGAAAGGGGGTGGTTTTTGGCCCACAAGGACATTGACCACGGCCGACACTGAGTGTGGGACTGCATCCCAGTGAGCAGACCGACCGTACACTTCTCACGGCTGATCATACGAACTAGTCTGGAGCGATGAGCAACGACCTGTCGCAACATTGGAACACGGCTTACAAAAACAAGGGCGAGCGAGGCGTCAGTTGGTTCGAAGAAAGCCCGGAATTGTCTGTCGATCTGATCGCCAGCCTTGGCCTTGACCGCCCGTCTGTTGTCGATGTCGGTGGTGGCGCCTCCAGACTCGTTGATGCCGGTTTGGCGCGTGGATGGGACATGGCCGTTCTCGATCTTGCTGAGAGTGCGCTGGAGGCGGCACGTCAGCGTCTTGGCGCTCCCGGAAGTAGCGTCGAGTGGATCGCGTCTGATGTCAGGACGTGGCAACCGTCGCGGCAGTTCGATGTCTGGCACGATCGCGCGGCTTTCCATTTCCTGACGCTGCCATCGGACCGCGCGGCCTATGTCGAACGGCTTGCCACCGCAGTCAAACCACGAGGCACGGCGATTATTGCCACCTTCGCCCTCGATGGGCCTGAGCGATGCAGCGGGCTGGAGGTCGTAAGGTATGACCCGGCGACACTTGCCAATGTAGTTGGATCAAGCTTCGAGCTTGTGGATGAACGCCGGCATCTGCACACGACGCCGTGGGGATCGACTCAGGCGTTTCAGTTCAGTGTGTTCCAGCGTAAGCCCTAGATGGCAGTAATGCCTGTCACGACGATCAGTGCGGCCGTAACAAGCGCTCCCGAGACGTACAGGATCGTTCTCACACTTCCTCCCTTCGCGGCATCGCCGCCGCGTAAGTAGACCGCCAGGTGAGCCAGACGGATCGCCACATGCAACCAGACAAGCGTCGCCAGCGTGGTCGACCCCACGCCGACCATCATCGCCAGCACGGCAGGCACGACGAAGGGCGCCAGCGCCTCGACCGAGTTCATGTGAACTCGGTCGATCCTGTAGAGCAGATTATCGTCGTCCGCTGGAACTACCGGACCGGACAGCGCTCCCGCACGGCCTTTTGATGAGCCCGAGAAGACGGCGAGCAGGACTGACACCAGGCAGAGCGCCAGCACTCCGGCGATGCTTGACCAATAGGCTTCCATATCGACCTCACAATTGAAGTGGACGGGACACTCTCAGATCGTCGTTCCGACTAGCGGGAGAACAGGCCTTCGAAACGCTCGAGGTATACCGGCCAGCCTCGATCGACGCCGTCGCGGACCCCTTTCCAGCCTTCGCCGTGACGTTCGAGCTTCCGATGTTCGATTTCGACCCGTGTCCGGCTTTCCGTCTCTGCTGTGAAACGGACCTCCCACTCGCTGGCCCTGTTCGGATCGGTCTCGATCTGCCACCGGGGGCTGATATCCCAACTGAGCAGCAGGCGATGGGGCGGATCGTAGGCCAGCACGCGCGCCCATCGGCACTCGCTGCCATCGGTGCCGCGGTCATAGACATGGCCACCGACCCGGCGCTCGAAAACCGTCTCGGCGATTGGCACGCGAAGCAAATTGTGGTCGCGCGGCTTGATGCTGTCGAACTCCTCGGTAAACACTTTGAAAGCGCGCTCTATGGGAGCTTCAACCACGATCGAGTGCTTCACAGAAGCAGGTGCTGTTCGAGTGTTCATGTCTACTCCTTCGATGACCGTTCGACGGCCAATTTGTAGTTTGCCAAGGTCTTGCTCCAGAACCGGTCGAGTTCGGCGCGCATTCTTGCCAACCCATCGGGATCAACCCGGTAAATGCGTTGCTTGCCGGCCCGGGTGTCAGCCACGAGGCCAGCATCCTTAAGGACCTTCAGGTGCTGCGAAACGGCCGGCCGGGTTACGGGCAAAGAACTCGCCAACTCGCTGACCGAACAAGGCTGCTCGACCAGCAATTCAAAGATCGTGCGCCTGGTAGGATCGCCCAGGGCCGTCCAGCTATTCGCGTTAGTCTCCACTAACGCGTAATTAGGTCGATGAGGCAACTATGTCAATCGCTGCGCCATAAGCACACGAGCCAAGCCAAAGCTGGAGATCGGCTTTAATCAGCCAATCTGGTTAGTTTTCAGACGATGCTTTTGTCAGGGTCTGGCAGCAATCCTTCCGAATCTATGCACCCTCCCTGAGCAGGCGACATTCCGCCGCCTAATCAGGCGGCGGCAATGGGTTGGAGCCTGGCAGTCGAGAAAAACGGCGCTGAAGCGCGACCGATCTCCCTCTTGCGAGGGATAAGGCAAGTCGCACCTGACCGCGCACCAACGACAATCTCCGCACATCTTGCGGAGAATAAGGGACCTATTCTTCGCAAGATATGCGGAGATTAAGGGAGCCAATGTCCGCACGCTCGACTTCTGTCAGCAGGTGTCAGGAATATTTTCCCCGAATCTGTCCACGCCCCTGCCGGCTCGCCCGATAATGCCCCCGCCTGCGCGAGAGAAAGGAGGCGGCGATGGATTGGAACGTGGTGGTCACGAAGAACCGGGAGATGCTCGTCGGCATCCTCGCCGCGCTGGTCGCCATGGCCGGTCTCTCCGAGACCCGCACACATCTGCCGCGCCATATCCACCGCGCGGTGCTGCGACTGCTGAGGCCCGCCGAGTCCGCTGCGCGGCGGCTGATCATCATCGCCGCGCGGGGTTTGGTCGTGACTTTACCGAAGCCCCGACCGCCGCGGCCCAAGCCGAAAACCTCCTTCGTGAAGAAGGGCAGCACCCGCTCCGGCATCGTTTTGCCCCGCGGCATGACCGAAGCGCAGTTCCGCGCGCTGATGACAGGCGGCGACGTTAAAGCGCCAACGAAGTCGGGCTTTCGCCGTCTGCCGCTCGCCGATCCGCTAAGCAGATTCCGCCGGCGGCGCCGGTACCGCCCGGCGCCCGCAGTCAGGCCGTTCGAATATTACGAGCCGCTCGATGCGACACGCCTTGGCTTCCGCCTTCAGGCGGTCGGTGACGTGCTCGACAATCTGCCCGTCTACGCTCAGCGCTTCGCCCGCTGGAAGGCCCGCCGCGCTGCCGGCTGCATCCGGCGTTCCTCGCCGCTGAAACCCGGCCGAGCGCCCGGCAGTTTGAAGAAACCAAAGCATGAGGTGCACGATTTGCTGGCCGACCTCCAGCACTTCGCGTGGCTGTCGCTGCAAGGCCACGACACATCCTGATGAGCCGCCTAACGGAAACCTGGAGGCATCATTCGCCACCGCGAAAGTTCGCGCCGTGGCAACGATCGTGCACGCCCCCTCACCTCCGGCGGCTTTGCCGCCGCGTTCGGGCTTCGCCGTGCCACCTCTCCCCCACATTCGTGGGGGCGAGGAGTGGCGCCAAGTTCGCGGCCGGCTCTCCTCTCCCCCGGGCAGGGGGAGAGGTGGCACCGCGGAGCGGTGACGGTGAGGGGGTGCTTGCGCCCTTTCGCAAGCTACGCAAAACTACTGAACACAGCGTCTTGGGAGGGAACGCGGCCGCTATGAATTTCGTCTTCTTCTCACCGCACTTTCCCACCAACAGCGCGGATTTCTGCGATCGCCTCATGGCGGCCGGCGCGCGGGTGCTCGGCATCGGCGACGCGCCCTATGACGCGCTGCCGCCAAAACTTCGCGCCGCACTTCGCGAATATTACCGGGTCGACGACATGGAGAACCAGGATATGGTGCTCCGCGCGCTCGGCCATTTCACCCATCAATGGGGCAAGATCGATCGCTTCGAGTCGCTCAACGAGCACTGGCTGGAGCTCGAGGCGCAGATGCGCACCGACTTCAATATCTTTGGCACCAAGCTCGATTTTGTCCGCAACCTGAAATCCAAGTCGCGCATGCGCGCTTTTTTCCGCAAGAGCGGCGTCGCCACCGTGCCCGAGCACAAAGTGTCGGAACGGTCGGAGGTGCTCAACTTCCTCTCGCGGGTTGGCTACCCGGTCGTGGTGAAGCCGGATTCCGGGGCGGGTGCTGCCATGACCTACCGGCTGAACAATGAGGCCGACCTCGACAATTTCTTCGCCACAAAACCCGCCGACGTCAGCTTCGTCATGCAGGATTTCGTCGACGGCCTCGTCGTCACCTATGACGGCGTCGTCGATCGTGAGGGCAAGGTCGTGTTCGCCTCGTCGACGCGCTACGACCAGTCCGTGATGGAGATCGTCAATCGCGACGGTCACATGTCCTATTTCACCGCGCCGGTGATCGAGCCGGCGGTCGAAGAGGCGGGCCGGCGTATTCTCGAAGCCTTTGAGACGCGCGAGCGGTTCTTCCACATCGAGCTGTTCGAGACGATCGCTGACAAGAAGATCATTGCGCTGGAGGTGAACATGCGCCCGCCGGGCGCCTGGATCACCGACGCCATGAATTTCGCCTATGACACTGATGTCTATAAGCTTTGGGCCGACATGGTGGTGAAAGGCGCGGCGGACGGGCC
>DATJTE010000152.1:0-4715 GCA_035503715.1 Rhizobiaceae bacterium
AGGATCGACAAGCGCCCCTCGATTCCGCAGCTCGCGCTTACCCATGGCCAAGTGATATGGCTGCTGACCGAACTCGGCCTTCGAGGATGCGTGAGCAAATCGACGTTCAATCACTACATCAAATCATTGCGTCGGTTAGGAATCCCTTTTGGCAAAGGAACAGTTGATTCCGAACGTGGGCTGAACGTCACCTACAATTTCGAAGATCTTATGGAGCTAACGCTCGCTCTTCTCTTGCGCGTTTATGGAACGTTGCCGGACGTCGTGACCAATGGGTTGCGCAACTTCCGCAACGAGCTCCGGCCGATTTATCGACAAGCCTATTTGGATTCACTGAAAAGGGTTCATCCCGCGGCTCGCGTTTCGACGTCAAATGGGGAACGCTTTACGGCCCGAGGTTTGTTCATCGACCTGAACATCCGCTACTCGGCTGGACACGTGGTTCAGTTCGGACCGCCAAAGGCCTTATCGCCCTTTGAGGCAATGAGAGTCTTCGCCCATTCCGAGATCGCGGCTCGATCGTATCTGCCGTTGAATCTCACAAGGGTGGCTCAGATGATTGCGGAGCGGACCCGGCAGGCGCCCACGATTCCGCGTGGCCGCGGCGTTCGTCGAGTAGCTACGGCGCAAAGCGACCTGGGCCAATAGAGGCGTTGTCAGAAACGCCGCGTCTGAGTGGCGACTCGGTTTTGGCGCACAATGCAGCGCGATGATCCTAGCCACATTGACTTGAAGCTAAGCCCGGTGAACACCACGCCAAGCCCACCCTGGATAACCGGGCTCATGAGCTTGCTCCGCCGTTATGCTGAAGCCTGCAAGCGCTCGTCGAGAACGTTGCGAAGCTCTGCCAAGCGGCTTTGAGACCGACGCGCGCTCTCGATCTGCTGAAGAAAAGATGCGTCCTCGGAACATCGTCGCTCGCGCGCCATTTTGAGCAGACCGTCGGTGGAGGAGATGCTCGATGCCACCATCTCATTCGACGATGCAAGCAACTGCCGAAACGAGTCGTCGATGTTCTGCCGCATCGTCCAATGCAAATCAGAGATGTTTCTCGTGATCGCCTTCACAACGGCTTCGCGCAGTTTTGCCTGCTGTCTGCGTTCTCGAAGCTTACGAGGCAGAAGACGCGCGACTCCGTCTACGGTAAGCGAACTCAGGCTCTCGACTCGCAGCTGACCGATCCAATAGGGTTCTCGCTCGACGTGAAACCACTCCCCAAGGGCAGCGACCGGCGACGCAATATCGAACAGCGCGGACGCCGTCTCGCCTACGCGCATAGCCAAGTCGCGATAGTGTTGCTGGTGGATTTCGATTGCGCGCGCAAGTTCCGCATCGACCGTCGTTGCAATGGCGCTGAACTCGCGATCGAAGACCCCAGCCATCGCCGATTCGATCTCCGACCGGAGGGCTTCCGGCTCGCCGGATTCGCTCAATTTCTCCAGCAGGCCCTCGACCTCTCGCCGGGCGCGCTTGTCCGCCTCGTCGCACAGGTGATCGAGTCTGACGAGAGCCCGGCGCCCTTCGCCGGTCAGCAGGTCCTCGAGATTGGTTCGCTCCCGCTCAAATTCACCCGCCGCCGCCTCGAAGAATCTGATCTTCTCGTCGAGCTCGGAGAGCGGAATCGTGAGGGCGCGCACAGTCATCGCAACGCCCATCTGAAGCGCGTCGATGATGTCCGACATCTTCTTCGCGATCGATATCCTAAGGAATTTGTGCTTTTGACTGACGAGCTCCGACTGAATATAATCCTCAAGCTCGAGCAGGCCGCTCGTCCGCAGCGCCTCGCAGTCTCCTCGACGGCGGCCGGCAAGGGCGAGACGGGCTGATATTGGGAAGATTCGCGGATCCATTTGGGAGTGGCCTTGTTGAGCGAGGACCGAGGATAGAAATGCGGCCGCCTTCTCGCTGTCGTCATTTTCTGTGAGGTCGATCTTGTTCAGGACAACGATGACGCGCGACACTGTCCGGCAGATGGCCGCGAGATAGCGAAGCTCGACCTCTGTGATCGGCGGATCCACCGAGGATACAAACAATGCAGCGTCACATTCCGGCAACACTTCGTGCGCCGTGTCGGTATTGTGGGTGTGCGTGGACCCGATGCCTGGCGTGTCAATCAGGGTGAGGCCATCGAGCGAGACGCTCGACGGAACACCAACGTCGACCCTTTGCAGCCCCTTTTTGTTGCGAGGGTTTTGTTCTTCGGTTGTCGCGGCTGCGATCTCCGCGGCTAACGCCTCGAGATTCGTAAATTCCATCGTGCGGTGGTCGCCCGACAAATACTTGAGGCGAATCTGGGCCGTCGGACTGCGGGAGAGGAACGTTGGGACTGCGGTCAAGGGAAGAACGCCGGCGCTCAGAAGCGGATAGCCGACAAACGCATTGAGAAGCGTACTTTTGCCTCTCTTGAACTGACCGAGCAGAGCGAGCTGGAAAGCGGTCTTGTCGAGTCGCGCTCTCTGCTCGTTGAGCCGATCGAGAAGCCGTCGCTGCTCGGGATCGGGATGTGGCAACGTTGCTTCAACTTCCGCTGCGATTTGCGCAAGATCGTCATCCAGCGCGCGGGTCATTCGGCAGCCTCCGGGGCTGTGGAGCGCACAAGGATCCTGCGCTCCTCCAACCGAAGCCATTCCAGTATTTTGGATCGGTCTCCCGAGAGGGGCTTCGCCCATTCAGTAGAGCGAATCGTTTTGTCGTTCTCGTCCCACCAGATCTCCTTGACGAAGAGCAGGCGCCATCCGTTCGGATTCGGTTTGCTAATCAGATATCGATCGACGGCGAAACCGCAGCCCGCTCCGCTGAAGCTATGTCGCTCCCGATTCCAATTGGCTCCGCGATGGGCGAATGTTTTGAACCGGAGATCTGAATTAGCTTCTCCAATAAGGGTGTGGATCAGCCGGAAGAAACTTGGATCAGCGAAGGTTCTCACGTGTCACACCGGAGCGGCCTTTCCACCTTCTCAAATGTTGCGGCGTCGCGCTCTCTGCCGGAGAGCAAGACCCGCCGCGCTCGCCCCTGAGGGAAGGGTGCGCGGCGGGCGAGTGAGAGCCCGGATTGTCGTTGGCGCTTCTCCCAGTCGCGGCCGGCGGCATAGGAGGGACATTGCCCAGGCAACAAAAAACCCGCCCTCCGGCGGGTTGCATCACCCTCCCACCGCGACATCTCGCACGGCAGGAGTCATTAGCCTCAAAGGCGCATAATGGGAGACTCCATTCCCGAGGTTAGGATAACCATCCGGCTCGGCGGATGCAATACGTTCTTGTGCTCCTTACCTAGTTAATATTGCAGCAGCTGAACTGTGGTCAGCATTCGCGCGCGACCCTCATCTTCGCCGAATCCGTCCGAGGTCCTCACAAGCGCGATCGGGCGGCAAGGGTGAAGGGGTCTTGACGTTCGCCATCGAGCAGAAAACCATAGCGAAAGGGAATGGAGTCTCCCTCCGAACGAACCGCCTCGTTGCTGATGACTCCTGTCGCAACCATCTGCGGCGGAAAACTCATTGCATCCGGCCGCAGCTCGAAGTGAGGCGGTCATGCTGCACCTAACGCTGGCGCGTTCAGCCAAAGCGGGTCGCCTACCCCCAAAGATCTCGCATCAATGCCGCAGAGCCTTTCCAAGGCGCCGAATTGGCGCCCAAATTGAGCGCCAGCCCGGCGGGCGCGACCTGGAATTGGTCGAACGCGGGACGCGGGGCCTTGCTTAGCGAAAAGAAAGCTGACCGCCACGCGTCGCCGGCCGATTCCACCGACGCCGTTCACCGCCAAGCCGCGGTTCGCTTCGTTCTCTTGGTAGGGATTCTCAGCTTCTTTGCTGATTTTACCTATGAGGGCTCGCGCAGCATTCTCGGCCCCTACCTTCTCGTCCTTGGCGCCAACGCGGCTGTCGTTGGCGTGGTTACCGGCTTTGGCGAGATGCTCGGATATGGCTTCAGGCTGGTCTCCGGGGGATGGGCGGACACGACGGGCAAGTTTTGGCCGATCACGATCTTCGGCTATGTCGTCCAAATGGCGTCGGTTCCGGCGCTCGCGCTCACCCAAAGCTGGCCGGCGGCCGCCCTACTCATCATTCTGGAGCGGCTCGGCAAGGCGACGCGGAATCCGCCCCGAGACGTCATGCTCTCTCACGCTGCCAAGCGTGTTGGCGGATATGGTTCGGTCTTCGGCATTCACGAGGCCATGGATCAGGCGGGAGCCGTCGTCGGACCGCTCGTCGTCGCCGCCGTTCTCGCCTCTCAAGCCAACTACCACGAAGCTTTCGCCGTTCTTGTCGTTCCAGCCGTCCTCAACCTGTGCTTCCTCGCGATCGCTCGGTGGCTCTATCCGCGCCCGCAGGACCTCGACTCCACCTTTCCGTCCGTTTCCAATGAGAAGCTGCCTAACACATTCTGGCTTTATCTCGCCGGCTCAGCTCTTGTCGCCGCCGGCTTCGCTGACTATCCCCTAATCTTACTGGGTCACAAATCTGGGTTCGGGTCTGAAGGGCTGAGAGCAGCAGGGGCATCGCGGGAGGCGCCGAGCGATCGCCACGGTCAGCCTTCGGCGCAGGGTGGCGATCGAGTCGGGGATATGCCGCTCGGTGCGCAGCGGCGGGGCGGCCGGGTCGAGGACGTCCGGGAAGACCAGACGCTTGGCCGAGAGCGGCGCAACGCGGTCCTGAGGGGGGAATCGTCTGCCGTTCGCAGATCAGGAAGCCGTAAGCCGCGATGCAGAGGGTGGCGT
>DATJTE010000153.1:0-6125 GCA_035503715.1 Rhizobiaceae bacterium
CGTCCGATGAAAGTCAGCATCAGCCGTCCCCTGCCTTGCTGGTTGGGGTCAGATCAGACCGTCAATTTGTTAGCCTATGGAAAGAAAGAGGGGCGTCAACGCCCCTCTTTCATTTTTCGCCGGCTTTATGCGCTCTCGTCGAGCCAGACTTTACCAAAGTCGTGCTCGAAGGTCGGATGCATGCCGTGGTTTTTCACCGACGGCGCCATGCTGCAGTACAGCTTGCGCCAGTACGGCTGGATGATGATGCCCGAGTCCTGGATGATCTTCTCGATCTTCTCCATGACGACCTTGCGCTTCTCGGCGTCCGCGATCGACAGGGCTTCGTTGATGGCCGCGTCGAGGTCCGGGTTGGAGTACGCCGCCTCGTTCCAGGCCTCACCGGTGCGGTAGGCGATGGCGACGACCTGGATGCCCAGCGGGCGCATGTTCCAGTTGGTCATCGAGTACGGATACTTCGTCCAGTCGTTCCAGAAGGTCGAGCCCGGCAGAACCGTACGCTTCACCTTGATGCCGGCGTCGCGCAACTGCGCGGCGATCGCATCGCCGGTGTTCTTGTGCCAGTCCTCGTCCACGGTGATGAGATCGTGTTCGAAGTCCGCCTGGCCGGCTTCCGCCATCAGCGCCTTCGCCTTGGCCGGATCGCGGGCCACCGCGGGCAGCGCGACATATTCCGGATGGATCTGGCAGACATGGTGGTTTTCGGCCGGGGCGCCGGCATTGCCGTAGCCGAGCTGCAGCACGACCGCGTTGTCGACGGCGATCTGGAGAGCCTGGCGGACCTTCTGGTCGTCATACGGCTTGTTGGCGACGTTGGTGCGCGCCACGATGGTGGACGCGGTCACCACTTCCGAGGTGATCAGGCCGACGCCCTCGAGGATCGACACGTAGTCGGCGGTCGTCTCGTGGTTGGTGTGGACTTCGCCCGCTTCGAAGGCAGAAACCATCGCCGACGGATCGGTGCCGTAGTCGATGAATTCGACGCCGTCGAGCATGACCTCGCCGCCCCACCAGGCGCCGTTCTCGCGGCGCTTGTAGACCACCTTCTGGCCGACATCGTAGGACACGAGTTCGAACGGTCCGGTGCCGATCGGGTTCTTGACGAAATCCTTGCCGGTTTCGTCGAACGAACGGTGGACGACGAGGCCTGGATAGTCGCAAAGGTTCGGGATGAGCGCGATATCCGGCTTGCTGAGCGTCAGCTTCACCGTGTTGTCGTCGACCTTGGTGATCGAGCCTTCCTTCAGCTTGCCGGAAGCCTCGTCGACCAGCGAGCCGAGACGGCCCGGCATCGAGTTGCCTTCCGCGCTCTTGTCGGCCCAGCGGGTGAAGTTGAAGATGACGTCGTCGGCGTTGAAGGTGTCGCCATTCGTCCAGGCCACGCCCGGGCGAACCTTCAGCGTGTACTCGGTCGCGTCGTCATTCACTTCCCAGCTCTCGAGCAGATAAGGCTCGAAGGTGAATTCCTTGGTGTACTTGACCAGCGGCTCGAGCGTCTGGCGCTGCGCATTGGCGATTTCCGACCAGTCGGCCGTACGCGGATCCTTGGGATCCTTGATCGACATCGCGACTTTCAGCACGCCGCCCTTCTTGGCTTCCTGCGCCTGCGCCTCTGTCGGAACGGCGAGGCCGATCATGCCGTAGGCCATGGCGGTGGACGCACCGAAGGCGCTGGCCATCGCGAGGAACTCGCGGCGGTCGTAATTGCCGGCCTTGGTCTGTTCCGCGAGCTTTACGATGTGATCAGGTACGCGATCCCCATTGCTCCTGTACATTGTCATTGAACGACTCCCATTTTTGGCTTTCTGCCCGTTACCATTCCGCATCCGTCCCCTCTTGTCAAAGACGAGCGGATGGAGAACCCGATGGTAAATTTGCAATTATTGCGGGGAGACAGTTCGCGGAATTGCGACAAAGTTGGCGCAAATTTGGTATCGCTGCGTAAATCGCGTGGGCGACCGCACACAGATGTATGCAGCGAGGCCGCTGGTTTTGAAAGCGCCAGCATCGGCCCGAAACTGGTCCACCCGGCGCGCCAGGCACCTCCTTGGCAGGAGGTTACAGGAGAAAATCTCCTGCGCTCATCGATGCCAGTGTCGTCGCCTTCAGGCGCACCGAGACGTCCGCGCCAAGCGAGCCGCCCGTATTCACCTCGACGATAATGTCGGCGCCGGCAATGTCGTTGATGCGCACCTGCCCCGCGCCCGTGAACACGGCATCGTGACTGCGCAAACTCGCGAATTTTCAGTATTCGCGCTCGTAGAAGATGCCGCCTTTGGCTTTGCCGTCGTCGGCTGCCTCACCGCGCAGCTTGACCCCGCGGCCGAGGTTCAGGTCGATTTTCGCCTTGCCGGTGCCTGAGCCTTCGCCCTTCTCGATCGTCACATAGGTGCGCTCGTTGAGATATTTGCCGACCGATACGCTGGCCCGGCCGCGCTCGTCGGTCGTCACGTCGAGATCGTCAACGCCGAGCTTCCCTCGCAACGTGCTCAGCAGTCCCGTCGAGCCGCCTGCCCCGGCAAGGGTCGCGGCGGCATCCGCAAGCTGGGCGATCTGTAGTGGCGAGAGGTTGGACATGGAGCGCCCAAAAATCAGCCGCGCCAGCACCTCGTCTTCCGGCAATGCCGGAACCGAGGCGAAACCGAATTTCGGATTGGTCGCCGGGCCGGTCACCAGCACGGTCAGCGTCGCATCGGTTGCCGTCTGCTCGGCGGCGAAGTCGAGATACGGCACCAGCGAGCCGGAGAAGCCTAGCGTGCCGCGCGTGAAGACGAGACGCTTGCCAAGCAGCGCCAACCGCCCGCGTCGCAATGTGAACTGGCCGGTGGCGCTCGGGGCGCTCGATGGGCCGGTGAGCTTCAGGCTGCCGCCAAGCTCTGCGTCGAGACCACGCCCCTGGACGAAGATCTGCTGCGGCGCATTGACGGTGAGGTCGAGCGAGATGCCGCCACCTCCGCCGCCGCTTGTCGCCGGCCGGATCGCCTGGTCCTGCCGCCGCACCGCCGCCGGCGCGTTGCGATGCTTGACATTCAGTGTCGAGAGCGACGCCGGCAGCCGGTCCGGTACACGGATCACCGTCTTGCCGAGGTTCACGGTGCCGGACAGCACCGGCAGCGAAACGAGCGCACCCTTGATCGCCAGATCACCGTTCAGCGTCGTCGTGACGATCTCGCCGTCGGTGTAGCGGCCGTCCGCGATCTTGATCGCGAGATCCGCAGGGAATCCCCTGCCCGCGTCGATGCCGACCGTGCCGCTGCCGGAAATCGTCCCGCCCGACGACAGCGCGCCCGTCAGCCGATTCACAGTCGCGACGCTATTCGCCAGCGAAATCTCGGCGCTGATATCGTTGACGGCGATGCCGGAGCGCGCATCGACAAAGCGTGCGCCGGTCGAGCGGATCGTACCGCCGACCGCGGGTGAAGCCATGGCGCCACGCACGGTGAGGCTCACATTCGCGCCGCCGCTGAGCGACAGGCCTTGCGCGGCGAGCCGGCGAGTGAGGAAGCCGAACGGGACAGTGCCGGAAAAATCGAGCGACAGATTGCGCGCGCCGGTGGTGTTCACCACGCCGCCGCCCTTCAGCCCGAGCCCGCCACTATCGCCGGCGCTGGCCGTCATTTCGAGCCGGCCATTGGCGAACGTGCCCGACGACGCGATGGTCATGGTGCCGAAGCCGGCGCTTGTCGTCTGGCTGGTCGTGGCATTCTTCCAGTCGAGCGTGTAGCCGACCGTCGGGTTTGCTGGCGCGCCGGTGATGCGCGCCGTGCCGGACAGCGTGCCGCCTGCTCCCAGTCCCGGCGCGAAATTGTTGACGACGGTCGCCGGCATTGCCGCCAGCTGCACATCGAGATTGAGGGCGGTGCCGACGCTGCCCGTCACCTGGACCTGCCCGCCGCCGACGCTGAACGCCGCCCGGTCGAGCCGCGTTTCGCCGCCTGCGGAGACGACCGTGGTCGGCCGTGCGAGCACTGCCTTCAGGCCGCGAATGACCGCCTCGCCGCTCGTCAGTTCGATCGTCGCCGTTCCGTCCACGAATTTCGCCCGGCCGCTGGCCTTCGCCGGGATATCCGCGACCGTCGCGCCGCCGGAAAAGCTCGTCCATACGCCATCGCGGCCAAGCGTCAGGTCGACACCAAGAATTTTTGTCGTGCCGACCGAGACGGCGCCGGCGGTGACTTTTCCGGAGATTGTGGGCGCGGCCAGATAATTCTGGATCGACGCACCAACCGAGACGCCGCTCGCGACAAGGTCGCCGCGCGTCAGCGTCGTGGTCGTCGCATCAACGATAATCTCCGGCACATCGCCAGCCTTGCCGAAGCGGATCTTGCCCGCGACTTCGCCCTCGATCTGCTCTAGGGCAAGGGCGGCGAGCGGCCCGAGGTCCGGCAGTTGCAGATCGATCGTGCCTTCCGGCATGAAGGCGGCATCGAGCGCAAGGTCGCCGGAAATCCGGTTGGCGCCAAGCGACAGAGACAGGCCGGAAATTTCGCGGCGCCCCTCTTCGGTCTTCAGCGTCGCCGAGCCGGCGAGCGCTTCACCGGCGACGGTGCCTTTGAGCATTACTTCGGCGGCGGGGTTCGCCAGATTGGCGACGCCGCTCGCGGTCAGCTCCAGTCCGGTGATGTCACGGCCGGCGGCGGTGAACTTGTCGCTGGAGACCGTCACAGCGACGTCGGGAGCATCAAGCGTGCCGCTTGCTTTGGCGGAGAAGCCGATCTGTCCCGAAGTGCCGTCGGCAAGGCGCGCGATGTCGCCGAGTGCGCCTTCGACCGTCGCATCGAGTGTCTCGCCGGCAAGCGATGCGCTGCCCGAAGCCTTGAAGTCGCCCGACGCAACCGCCAGCGACTTCGCCGAAATCACACCTCCCGCATCGCGCGCAATCGTGCCGGAGATCGTGGTGCGCTCGGCCAGCACCGGCCGCGCCGCCGCCGGCAGCGCGGTCGAGAGTAGGTCCGATCTGACTGTCAGATTGAACGCGCTGCCGTCGCGCACGATTGTCCCGGACAGTGAAGTCTCTTGCGCGCCGCTGGTCAGCCTGCCGGATGCGATCGCGACCTCGTTTTCACCGACCCTTGCTTCCACCCGCGCCTGGACCGCGCCAGCGAACAGCGAGGCGACCGTTTCGTTGACGGCGCCTACGGTCTCAGCGGTGGCATCGATCGTGATCGGGCCGGTCGTTTTGGAGAGATCGAACGCGTCCGAAAGAAGCGTCGCGCGCAGGCCCTTTGCCTCGACCCCCTCGGTCGACAGGCCATCTAGGGCGAGGGTCGCATCGATTGCAGGCGCTGTCGCTGGTCCGGTTAGACGAGCCGTGCCAGAAAGCTTGCCCGTCGCTTCGATGCCCGGCACAAAAAGCGTAATGACGTCAGCCTGCAGTCCCGAAATGGCGATGTCGAGACTAAGGCTCGTTCCAACGAGTCCGTTGACGTCGATCCGCCCTTCCCCGACGGAGAGTGCGAGATCCTCGAACGTCGCTTCCCCGGCGCGCGAAACGATCGTGGAAGGTTGCGCCAGCGTCGCTGCAATGCCGCGAAATCTCGCCTCCGCCGACGCCAGCTCAACCGTGACGGCGCCGTCGGCAAAGCCTGCGCGGCCAGTCGCGGATATGGGAATGTCGGCCACGGTCGCGCTTGCCATGAAATCCGTCCCCTCGCCGTCGCCGCCGAATGTCGCATCGACAGCGGCAATTCCGGTCGCACCGATCATGACCTCGGTGGCGGTGACGGTACCGGACACGATCGGCGCGGCGAGATAGTTGCCAACCGTCGCGCCGATCGCCAGATCCCGTGCCACGACGTCGCCGCGCGACAAGGCCGCAGTCTTTGCCTCGACGACCGCTCGCGGCACGCCGCCGGCGCTTTCCAGACGGATCGTGCCGGTCAGTGCGCCTGCGATCTCCTCCTGGACGAGCGCCGCAAGCGGACGCAGGTCCGGCAACTGGACCTCGAGCGCGCCCGTCGGAACCAGCGCACCATCGAGGCTGACATCGCCGGTGAGACTGTTTTGCCCGAAGGTCAGTGACAGGTTCGAGAACGCCATCCGCCCATCGGCGGAATTGAGCTGGGCGGAGCCTGCAAAGGGTTCTTCGCCCAAACTGCCCTTCAAGGAAACGTCCGCGGTCGGCG
>DATJTE010000154.1:0-7603 GCA_035503715.1 Rhizobiaceae bacterium
ATGCCGGCGCGATTGCGAAAGCCGAGTGTTGCGCCGCTCGCGGCCCGACGTCATCTGCACGATCTCGTTGCGCCGCTCCGGCCCGCCGGTCGCGCCGAACGCAACGGCAGTCGGAAAGCGTACATCGTGAAACTCGGCGAAGTCGGTCATTCGGTCACTCGTCAGAAAAGCTCAGATTTGCAGGGCGGTTTCAGCCCCCTCACCGTCACGCTTCGCGCGCCACCTCTCCCCAACTGCGTGAGGGAGAGGAGAGCAGCTTCGACGATTGGCGATAGCTTGCGGCCGGCTCTCCTCTCCCCCGGGCAGGGGAGAGGTGGCCCGAAGGGCCGGTGAGGGGGTGCTTAAAAATGCAGAACTAGCTCACACCCTCCGCGCGCCGCGCGACACCGCGCGCGCCAGCATGCCGGTGATCTGCGCCTCGGATTTGCGGAACGACGCCGCGTCGGGCGTGCTCACGTTGAAGGTGATCGCCACCCCTGCCCCGCCGCCTTCGGCCGCGACGCCCAGTCGACCGTCGGCGCCGCGCCTGAGCGGCAGGATCGCTTCCGCGCCCGCCTCGCCCATCACGCCGAGCCGGTTGCCGGCCGGAAAGAAAGTCGGCGTCGACACCACACCGCCCGCCGCGAACGGCACAACCCCGCCCTTGGCGAAACCCAGCAGGTTCGGGATCGTGCCGATCAGTCCGCCGAGTGTCGGCCCGGCGAGTTTTTGCAGCGGTGCGAGGCCTTGCGCGAGCGCCATATCGGCGATGCGCAAGCCGATCTTGCGCAGCGCCGATTCCAGATCGTTGCCGCTGGAGATCGCGGTGCGCAGCGCGCCGTTGAGTTCCTTGCCGAACGCCTCCGACAAAGTCTCCATGTGTTTGAGCGCAGCCTCGAAGCCTCGCGTATCGACGCGAAGGTCGATGCCGATGTCGGGTGTTTCAGCCATGCGCCATCCTGTCCGGAAATTGATTCATCATGCGAGTGAGTTCGCCGCGTCCGGGCGGCGCACCGCGCTGCCCGGACGCACCGGCCGCCGCCGCAAATTCGCGCGGCGTCATCGCCCAGAAATTTTTGGGTGAAAGCCGCAGCACGCCGAGGCCGATCCGCATCACCTCATCCCAGGGGAATGGCTCGGCCTGTCTGACGCCTGCGGCGGTCAGGGGTTTGCCTTGGCAACCCCCTCACCACCATTCGTCTCCTCGCGACCGCCAAACGCGGCTTCGAGCAGCGACACCGCGATCTTCGCCATGCCGGCGATGCCGTCGATCACATCCATATTGCCGACCTCTTCGTCGGTGACCTCTCGCCCTGCCCCGCGCAAGCCCGCACCGATGATGCGGATGATGTCGCGCGCCGCGAGCTTGCCGCCCGAGAAACGCTCGACGAGGGCAGCGAGATCCTCGACCTCATAGGTTGCTTCCAGCTCGGCCAGCGCGCCCAGCGTCAGCCTGAGCTTCTGTTCCTCGCCGTCCAGCGTTGCGGCGATCTCGCCGCGCCTTCTGTTCGCGTTCATCATGCCACCATGAATGAGAGTGCGCCTGCCGACTCCAGCGCGATCTCGAACGAGACCTCGCCATCGTGATTGCCCGAATATTCGAGCGAGGTGATCTGGAACGCCCCTTCGATCGTGCCGAAATCCGGCACGGCGAACTGCCAGTCGTCGATCGCCCCGTCGAAGAATTTTATCCGCACCACGGCGTCGGACGGGGCATCCTTGAAGATGCCGGAGCCCGAGATCGCCGCGCGCTGTACGCCGGAGCCGGCCAGCAGCTCGCGCCAGCGCCCGACGGAGTCTGCATCGGTGATGTCTACCGTCTCGGCGTTGAAGGCGATGCGCTTCGCGCGCAGCCCCGCGACGGTGATGAAATTGCCCAGACCGTTGGAATCGATCTTGAGCAGAAGGTCCTTGCCCTTCTGTGCGGCCATGATGGGTTCCTCTGTGATTGGCGATCCCTCCCCCTTGAGGGGAGGGTGGACAATCGCGCAGCGATTGGCCGGGTGGGGTCCGTGCGGCAGTGCGAGTGCTCGCCTCTCCACTTGTGGGAGAGGTCGGATGCCCGCGAGGCGAAGCCGAGCGGTTGGCAATCCGGGTGAGGGGTAAGATGAAGTGCTCGACGATCCGGCAACCCCACCCGGCTCGCTGGCGTCGGCTTCGCCGACTTGCGAGCCACCCTCCCTTCAAGGGGGAGGGATCAGGCCGCCGCCTCTTCCGTGACGGCTCTGAATCTCAGCAACCCGTGATGCACCATCTGGTCCTCGTCATACCGCGCCTCTGCAAATTCCAGGCGCAGATTGACGAGATGATAGTCGCCGAGGTCGAGCGAGGCGTCGTTGAGCCTGGCCTTCGCCAGTTCCATGATGTCGAGCGTTTCCTTCTTGCCCTTCGCCTTCGACCAGATGTGCAGCGTGAAGAGCTGCTCGGTGCCGCTCTCCGTGCCGGTGCTCCAGTCGAACAGGCTGGTGCGGCCGAAGCTGATATAGGGAAAGCTGACGTTGGCCGGCGCGTGATCATGAATGCGCGCGCCGCCGAGCGCGGCGACAAGTGCTGTATCGCTGCCCAGCGCCTCGAAGATCGCCCGTTGCAGTTCAGCGGCCGGCGCGGTCATCGTCGTTTATCCCTGTTGGCATCCTTGCTGGAATCCTGGCCGGGCGCCTGCCGTCCGGCATCGAATCGTCCCGGGCGCGCTTCGAAAAATATCCGTGATCGGCATTGTCTGCCAGATCGTGCGCCACGCGCCGCAAGGTCCGCACAAGCCCGTCCAAGGTGAGCGTCATCGAAAAATTCATCGGCCCTTCTCCCGTGTCCGGCATACCAGATAGCGCCCCGTCTCGTCCGGATCGTGAACCGTCAGGATCTCAAACACGCGGCTGCCCAGCACAAAGCGCATGCCGCTCGCGACATCGCCCCGCGCCCTGAGCGTAACCTTGTGCGTCACCAATTCGATCGTCTGGTCGGCCTGGAAGGCGCTTTGGGCCGACACCGGCTCCAGCCTGGCGAACACTTTCGCCACCTCGTTCCAGCTCTCCGCGTGCCCGCCCATGCCGTCGCTCGCGATGTTCGCCTGCTGCAGCGACAGTTCCGTCCGGAACTCTCCGGGATCGATCGTTTCGCGCATCAGATCCGCCTCAGGCGATAGCTCGAGATCATCCGGTCGTAGCCGGCCGGATAGGAGACCGGCTGGTCGTCCGGCTGATACGCCGCGCGGAATTCGTACCAGTGCGCGACGAGCACGAGGATCGCGCGCTTCAAAAGATCGGGCACGTCCGGCCCCGCCGCGCCGAAACCGGCGGCGAAGTCGATCTCGATGCCGTTCATGATGCGCATTTCGGCAGGCCGCTCTTTGAAATGGAGCCGCGCCGGCCGCGAGCCGGCGTCGAGCTGGTAGTCCGCCGGATCGATCAGCGATGCCGCGCCATCCTCGTCGAACACGGTCACGGAAAGTATCTCCTTCACAGGATGCCGCAGCAGCATCGCCGTGTCGTGCCGCGGCCAGCGGTCGAGCGTCAGCCGCCAGGACTGGTCGATCAGCGCCGTGCCCGTCGCACGCTCGACATCGTCTCGCGCCGCGCGGATCAGCGCGCCGAGCAGGTCGTCCTCGCTCGCATGCGCGATTCTGAGATGCGCCTTCGCCTCGGCCAGCGTCACCGGCTCGGCCACCGGTTCGACGGTTCTGAACAATGCCATTCAGCTATCCTTGAGATTGAAAGATGATACGGCCGCGATCCTTGGGAGGACTCGGATCGCGGCCGCTTCGGACGGCGGAACGCAGCCGCAGAGGGGTGCCGCCGGCGGACAAAGCCGTTCGAATTTGAGAACTAACTGACGCCCCCTCCACCGCCTTCCCGGCGGGGAAACCCGCCGGAGGCGGTCCCCCTACCCCGCTTCGCAGGGGAGGATCCGAAGTCGCGGTCGCCATCGCCGTTGATCTTCCCCCGTTTACGGGGGAAGGGGACCACGCGAAGCGTGGTGTAGGGGGCGGTGCCAGATCAGCTCGTGCCAAACTTCAGCAGCTTAATCGCGTCAAAGTCCTGCACACCGCCGCCGACGCGCTTGGTCGTGTAGAACAGCACATACGGTTTCGCCGAATACGGATCGCGCAGCACGCGCACGCCGGTCCGGTCCACCACCAGGTAGCCCCGGCCGAAATCGCCGAACGCGATCGGCGTGGCCGCGGCGCCGATGTCGGGCATGTCTTCCGCCTCCACCACCGGGAATCCCATCAGCATGGCCCGTTGTCCAGGTGCCGCCGGCGGCTGCCAGAGATAGTTACCGTCGGCGTCCTTCATCTTGCGGATCGCGGCTTGCGTCTTGCGGTTCAGCACCCAGTTGGCGTTCTGGCGATAGCCTGCCTTCAGCGCATAGATCACATCGATCAGCACGTCGGACGGGTTGCTCGCCGGCCAGTTCCCCGACACGCCGGTGATGATGTAGCCGATATTGCCCCAGCTCCAGCTGGATTCGGCGACCTCGGTATAGCTGAGGAAGCCCGTCGGCTTGCTGACGCCGTCGCCGGTGATGAAGGCGCTACCCTCCTGCTCGGCGAAGGCGGCTTCCACCTCGCTCGCGATCCACTGGTCGAGATCGACCACCGCATCGTCGAGCAGCGTCGCCGTCGCCGCCGGCATGGCGTAAAGTTCCATGGTCGGGAACGACAGTTCGGCCAGCGTTGCGGTGTTGGTCTGCGGCCGCGCCGCCGTCTCCGCCACCCAGCCGACCGCCGGGCCGTTGATGGCGAACGGCTTCTTCAGCACCGCGGCCGACACCTGGCGCACCGAGGCGATCGAGCGGATCGGCGAGAGTGCGGCGAGCCGCTTGCCGATTTCCGCTTCGGTCTCGTCCGGCACGAGATAGCCGCCGTCCTGGCCCGAGCCGTAGGACATGGCCTTGGTGTCCAGCGCCCGGATCAGCCGGTCGTCGCCGCTGCGCACATAGGCGTCGAACGCCTCCTTGTGTTCGCTGACGAACACGCCGCGCCCACCGAGTTGCGGCCGCGCCTTCTTCAGGCTGAAGCCGTCGATGGCGCGCTTATGCTCGTCCAGCGCCTTCGAGATGCGGTCCACCTTCTCGGTGGTCAGCACGTCGGCGGTCATCTTCTTCTCGATCTGCTTCAGGCGGTCGTCATTCGATTCCTTGAAACTCTCGAACGACTGCATGAAGTCGTCGAATGCATCCTGCATGTCGGCGGCGGATTTCTGCTCCGGCGCCGCGTTCAAATTTTCCAGCGTCATGATCTCATGTCCCGTTTGATTTTCCTGGATGCCGCGCGAAACAGCGCCGCGAGGCTCTCTGGCGTTCCTCGCGTGGCGTCCCGCTCGCGCTTGAGGTTGGCAAAACCCTTGACGATCACCGCCCGGGCCTCGCTGCGCGTCAGCCCCGCATCCCGCGTCAGCCAGCGCTCGAACTCGCGGACCGTCGGCAATCCGCCGAAGCCCGGAAAAGCCTTCACCTTCTCCACGCGCGCGCCCGGCTGCATCGGAAAGGTGACGACCGATATCTCCCACAGGTCCGCTTCCAGGATGCGGCGCACGCCGCTCGCCTGGTCGGTGCGGGCGCGCACGGCGCGAAAGCCGATCGACAGCCCGTCGAGCGCCCCGCCCTTCATCAGCGACAGCACCTCGCGGGCGCGGGCGACACCTGCCGCCAGCCTGCCGCGCACGAAGAGGCCGCGCTCGTCTTCGCTGAGCTCCGTCCAGACACCGATCGGTTCGTTCGGATCGTGCTGGAAGAGCATGCGGATGCCCGCCGCGCCGCGCGTCTTCAGCGACTTCGCGAAGGCGCCTTTTTCCACCACGTCGCGGCCGAGGTCGACGCGGCCGAACAGGCTTGCATAGCCCGAGAAGGTGCCGTCGGAGGCGACGTCGTCGAGCACCAGGTCGACGAATTTTTTCTCGTCGGCGGGCAAAGCAATTCCAGCAGAAGTGTGCGCGGTTCTGCGTCCGGAATTGCGGCTAGAAAGCCTCGCAGAGCGTTTCGATCTAAGCATTCTTGTCCTTCCGCTTCGTGCCGAAGAAGCGCGCGATGAAACTTTCCAGCCCGCGCTTGATGAAACCCAGCGCCCACCAGGCACAGAGGCTCGCCATCGCCGAGCCCATGACGAGCAGCTCCGCGTCGCCGATCTTCTTGTCGATGCCGAGCTCGTCGGCGATCTTCAGTCCGGCCGTGCCGCCGAACACCAGCCCGCACACGACGCCGACGGCGAAACGCGCCGCAGCCTCGCGCCGCGTCGCCGGCAGGATGTAGGCGAGCGAAATCGCCGATCCCGCGACAGCGCCGGTGACCTTCGCGGCCCAGATCCAGGCCGCGCTGTTCATGTCTGACATGTGTGATGTCCTTTATTCACGGCAGTCGGCAATCGGGCTTCGGCAGTCGAAATACCCGACTGCCGATTGCCTACTGCCGACTGCCGTTATTCCGGATCGGCGGGCGAGTATCCGACGGCTTCACGCTTCTCGTCGTCCGTCAGGAATCCTGCCTCGCCGACCCGCTTCCAGAGCGCGTCGCGCTCTGCCGCCAACCCGTCGATCTGATCGGCGTCGAACCACAGTTTCAGCCCATCGCCGAACGCCGGCGCCAGCCATGCCGACAGTTCGCGCGCGGTGCGCGCCACCAGCGGCAGCACGGTCAGCCGGTAGAAGGCGCGGTTCGCCTCCTGGTAGTTGGCGTAGGTGTTGTCGCCCGGAATGCCGAGCAGCATCGGCGGCACGCCGAAGGCCAGCGCGATGTCACGCGCAGCACCATTCTTCGCCTCGAGAAAATCCATGTCCTTCGGGGTGAGCCCCATCGCCTTCCAGTCGAGCCCGCCCTCGAGCAGCAACGGCCGGCCGGCGCGCGCCGTGCCCGAATATTTTTCCTCCAGCTCGCTCCGCAGCCGCTCGAACTGCTCGTCGGAAAGATTGCCGCCCTCCTTCGGCGCAAACACCAGCGCACCCGATGGCCTGGCCGAATTGTCGAGCAGCGCCTTGTTCCAGCGGCCGGCGGCATTGTGCGTGTCCAGCGCAATCAGCGCCGCTTCCAGTGGCGGAAAGCCGTAATGATCGTCGAGCGGGTGGAAGAGCGTCATGTGCAGCGCTGCGCCCGATGCCAGCGCCACGCGCCGCTTGCCCGCCGTGTCGCCGCCGCGATAGTCGAGCGCCACCGGCCAGCCACTCGGATCCGCCACCACCGTGACGCGATCCGGCCTGAGCAGATGCACTTCGCGCATCCCCTCGCCCGCGCCCACCATCTCCACATACGCATTGCCCGAGATCAGCAGATGCCCGTAGAGCGCTTCGAGAAACGCGCCGCCGGCCTGGCGCTGGTTCGGCCGTTCCAGCAGCTCCAACAGCGGGTGCTCGTCGAGTTCGTCCTCGCCGTCGTAGAGCAGCCACGGCACGCTGGCCGCGGCTTCCGCGATCAGCCGCACCGAGCGGTGCGCGATGGGGTTTCGCATAAACCCTTCGCGCGCCAGCGCCGCATAATCGCGCCGTGTCCACCTCGCCTCGCCGGCGGCGTGGATGGCGACGAAGCCGCCGCTTTTGTGCTCACGCGCAAACGTCCCGTGGGCGTGTTTCGCCCAAGGCCAGTTCCAGTTCATCAAGTGGTTCCCTCAAAAAGAGCGGCAGTCGGCAATCGGCAGTCG
>DATJTE010000155.1:0-83506 GCA_035503715.1 Rhizobiaceae bacterium
CGTGTCTCGACCCCGACCGGTGCGCCACCTGCGTCAAATACCTGCTGGTAGATGCCACCCGTCGAACCGTCCTGCGAATAGGACATCCACACGGCCACCCAACCGCCATCCTCAAGTGCTGCAAGCCGAGGCTGTCCCTGATCGCTGGCCGTATGGGTGTTGACGCGTGTTTCCACGCCGAGCGGGGTGCCGTCGGCATTGTAGGCCTGTTGATAGACACCCCAACTGGAGCCGTCCTGACCCGTTGAGGTCCAGGTGACAACCCAGCCGCCACCGGCGAGCGCCGTTAGCTGCTGATCGAATTGCGCGTCCGTGGTGTACGTGTTAACCTGCGTCTCGACGCCAAGCGCGGACCCGTCGACATTGTAAGCCTGTTGGTAAATTCCTTCGTTGTCGCCATCTTGGCCGTAGGAATTCCAGGTGACGACCCAGCCGCCGCCCTCGAGCGCATCGATACGGATCGAGTCTTGGTCGTGGGTCGTATGGGTATTGACCCGGGTCTCCTCGCCGAATTCGGCGCCGTTTGCATCGTATGCCTGTTGATAGACGCCGAGTCGGTCCCCATCCTGCCCGTCGGATTCCCACGCGACAACCCAGCCGCCGCCCTCGATTGCTGTGACCTGCGCGAGAGTTTGCGACCCTGCGACGTATGTGTTGACCTGCGTTTCGCCTCCCACTGGAGCGCCGGCGCCATCATAGCGTTGCTGGTAAATGCCACCCTGGAAGCCGTCTTGGCCAAAAGAGAACCAGGTGACGACCCAGCCGCCACCTTCGAGCGCGGCGATTTCGGGAACGACCTGAGCGCCTGCGGTAAAGGTATTAACGCGCGTTTCGTCGCCGGCGACGATGCCCACCTGCTGCCCCTGTGCCCCGCCGTCGGCCTTGGTCCGAGCGGAATTCTTCCCTAGCGTAAGAACAATGCCCGCTTGACTGGAAGTCAACTCCCGCGTGCATGCTTCATCGCTAAAAAGACGCTACGTCACTTCAGCGTGGCGCACATGACCCAAATTGATCATACAAACGCGGAAAGGGTGGTTGGCAGGGTGCCCCGTCGCCGCCTCCCGCACCGCACCCAAACCCTTGCCCCCGGCCTGCCTTCCGGCTAAACGCCGCGCACCATGACATTCCCCATTTCCCACATCCGCAACTTCTCGATCGTTGCGCATATCGACCACGGCAAGTCGACGCTGGCCGACCGGCTCATCCAGATGACCGGCGGCCTGGAAGCGCGCGAGATGAAGGAGCAGGTGCTCGACAATATGGACATCGAGCGCGAGCGCGGCATCACCATCAAGGCACAGACCGTCCGGCTCCGATACAAGGCCAGGAACGGCGAGGATTACATCCTCAACCTGATCGACACGCCCGGCCACGTCGACTTCGCGTACGAAGTGTCACGGTCGCTCCGCGCCTGCGAAGGCTCGCTGCTGGTCGTCGACGCCTCCCAGGGTGTCGAGGCGCAGACCCTCGCCAACGTCTACCAGGCGATCGACGCCGACCACGAGATCGTGGTGGTGCTGAACAAGATCGACCTGCCGGCGGCGGAGCCCGAGCGCATCCGCGAGCAGGTCGAGGAGGTGATCGGCATCGACGCGTCGAACGCCGTGCTGATCTCGGCCAAGTCCGGCATCGGGATCGAAGAGGTGCTGGAGGCGATCGTCAATCAGCTGCCGCCGCCGAAATCCGGCGATGCGGCAGCACCTCTGAAGGCCATGCTGGTCGACAGCTGGTATGACGCCTATCTCGGCGTCATCGTGCTGGTGCGCGTCATCGACGGCGTGCTGAAGAAGGGCCAGACCATCCGCATGATGGGCACCGGCGCAAAGTATCCCGTCGAGCGCACCGGCTTCTTCACGCCAAAAATGCTTCCTGCCGACGAGATCGGTCCGGGCGAGTTCGGCTTCATCACCGCCTCGATCAAGGAAGTGGCCGACACCCGCGTCGGCGACACCATCACCGAGGACCGCCGACCGACGGCACAGGCGCTGCCCGGCTTCAAGCCGGCGCAGCCGGTGGTGTTCTGCGGCCTCTTCCCGGTCGACGCCGCCGATTTCGAAAATCTACGCGCCGCCGTCGGCAAGCTTCGTCTGAACGACGCGTCCTTTTCCTATGATATGGAGACGTCGGCCGCGCTCGGCTTCGGCTATCGCTGCGGCTTCCTCGGCCTGCTGCACCTCGAGATCATCCAGGAACGGCTGGAGCGCGAGTTCGACCTCGACCTGATCGCCACCGCGCCGTCGGTCGTCTACCGCATGCAGTTGCGAGACGGCTCGACCAAGGAGCTGCACAACCCGGCAGATATGCCTGACGTGATGCAGATCCTGTCCATCGAGGAGCCGTGGATCCGCGCCACGATCCTGACGCCCGACGATTATCTCGGCGGCATATTGAAGCTGTGCCAGGAGCGCCGCGGCGTGCAGGTCGACCTGACCTATGTCGGCAAGCGCGCCATGCTCTCCTACGATCTGCCGCTCAACGAAGTTGTGTTCGACTTCTACGACCGGCTGAAATCGATCTCCAAGGGCTACGCCTCCTTCGACTATCACTTGACCGACTACAAGGAAGGCGACCTGGTGAAAATGTCGATCCTCGTCAACGAGGAGCCGGTCGACGCGCTTTCCATGCTGGTCCACCGCACGGCGGCGGAAAAGCGCGGCCGCGCGATGTGCGAGAAGCTCAAGGAGCTGATCCCGCAGCACATGTTCAAGATCCCGATCCAGGCGGCGATCGGCGGCAAGGTGATTGCCCGCGAGACGATCTCGGCGCTGCGCAAGGACGTCACCGCAAAATGTTACGGCGGCGACGTCACCCGCAAGCGCAAGCTCCTCGACAAGCAGAAGGAGGGCAAGAAGCGCATGCGCCAGTTCGGCAAGGTCGACATCCCGCAGGCCGCCTTCATCGAGGCGCTGAAGATGGGTGACGCCTAGGCGCCGGGGAGGCCCTTGATGCGCAATTTCGATTTCAGTTCCTGGCAGGCGATCCTCACCTCGATCGGCGGGCTGCTGCTGATCACCATGATCGGCATGGGCATCCGCCTGCTCATGATGATGACGATCCAGCAGCGGCGCGAGCGCCAGAACCGCCAGATCAACGAGCGCCTGCGCGCCCTCATCGCCGCCTACAAGACGCTGGGCGGCTCCTTCACCGGCAATCTGCGCGTCGACCCGACCCATATGCGCGACCTGCGCCGCGCCCAGATCGCCACGCCCGCCGCGCCAGAATCGGCACCTCCATCGACGCCGCCTGCCGCGCCTCTCTCCGAAGCGCCGGCCGAAACCGCGCCCGTCGCATCCGACGATGGCGAGGAGATGCCGCCGCGCGAGCGCGCGCGCCGCATCCGCGACGCGGTCGAGGCCGCGCTCTCAGACATCGTTCTGTTCGGCACCGACAGCCAGGTGGAACTCGCCGCCGCTGCGATGCGCGAGATGGCGGCGGGCCGCCCGGTGCATGTGCATGAGCTGGTCGTGTCGCTGCGCGCCTATATCCGCGAGGCGCTCGACCTCGACCCGATCCCGGCTTCCGTCGTCATCCCCAACCAGGGGCCGGCACGGCCTTCATCCTCCGGCGGCCGTGGTGGTGGCGGTCGCGGCGAAGGCGGCGGTTCGGGTGGTGGTGGCCGCGGCGGTGGCGGCATGGGCGGCGGCATGGCGATGGGCGGCATGGGCCTTGGTCTTGGCGCCGGCCTCGGCGTCGCCGCCGAGACGGAAGAGACGGGGAAGAGCTAGGCTCCGAGGTGAATCCAGCTTGGGTTCCTCGCCCCCGCGAAGCGGGGGAGAGGTGGCGAACCCGCAGGGTGAGCCGGAGAGGGGGTCTCGTCATCCGAGACCACATCGATCAGTTTAGCAATTCCGCGACTGCCCTCTGCCTCGCACATGGCGGCTTTGCCGCCGGGCTCGGCCTCTCCCCCGCTCCGCCGGGGACAATCCGCTCAGCCCTTCCGCGCCTTGTCGATCGCCGCCACGTCGATCTTCTTCATCTGCATCATCGCATCAAACGCGCGCTTGGCCTCGTCGCCGCCGGCGGCCATCGCCTCGGTCAGCGTGCGCGGCGTGATCTGCCAGTTGAGGCCCCATTTGTCCTTGCACCAGCCGCACACGCTTTCGGCGCCGCCATTGCCCACGATGGCGTCCCAGTAGCGGTCGGTCTCGGCCTGGTCGTCGGTGGCGATCTGGAACGAGAAGGCTTCGCTCTGCTTGAACGCGTCGCCGCCGTTTAAGCCCACGCAGGGAATGCCGAACACGGTGAACTCGACGGTGAGCGTGTCGCCCTTCTTGCCGGACGGGAAATCGGCGGGCGCCTTGTGCACGGCGGTCACCTTCGAGTCCGGAAACGTCTCGGCATAAAAGCGCGCCGCGGCCTCCGCGTCCTTGTCGTACCAGAGGCAGATCGTGTTCTTGGCAATCTTCGCCATCGCGCAATGTCCTTATGTTATTGACGCAGCCTACCGGCCCTCACGCCGATGGTCACTGCCAGAATTCAGGCAAGAACTGCCAGCGATCGACCAGCCGCCTGCCGCCAGACATAGAGGGCAGGGCGGGTTTGGCTAGGCTGAAGCGGCCCACCTCCCCCTGCGGGGAGGGTCGGACGGCGCAGCCATGGTTTTGGCAAGCTGGGTGGGGGAAATTGCGGCGGTGCGCTGAAAGCAATACCCCAGGTCGTTACATTTCGACCGCGCGATACCCATGCCGCTGCATTTCCAGCGGCAAAGTATGTTGAACAATTGAGAGGAAGTAAGTTACATAGTCAGTAAATTTTGGATTCGACATTCAAAATAAGTCATCGCATACTGATGATGCTATATTTCTAGGCAGGGGAAAAGTCATGGCAGATGTACAGTCTGAAGCAGACGTAATTCGAAAGCTTGGAAAGCTCCTTGAGCAAGCTGGAAAGGAATCCGGCTCAACATTGACCACCGGCGCTTGTGTGTACAATGCGGGAGGAAAAACTTATTGCAACGTTCTTACCAAGAGCCAGTGCGATGTATTTAGCGGAATCTGGACAGCAAACGGCAAGTGCCCATAACAAGTCAGGTGCCAGGCGCCCACGCGCTCTTCTCCGTCTCACTCATGATCCGCGAGGATGAAGAGCGCCTTGGTGAGCGGGGACAAGTTGGATGTGCGCTGGCGTATCCTCGGCTTTACCGCACCTCTTCGGTCCGCGGCTGTCCGGCTAAAAGTTGAAATCGCTATCTCCCCCGCAACGGGGGAGATAGCCTGCCGCCATGCGCCTGCTCCTCGCCCTTCTCCTCCTCGCCACCGCACCGGCATTTGCCTGCGACGGCGGACGCCTGTTCGAGATGATGGCAGCACAGCTTCCCGCCGAACCCACGCTCAGCGTCGACGTCGCGGACGTGCAGTCGGTCGAGGGTGGCGTGTGGGACATCTACCGCGCCGCAGGCGGCGCTATCGCGAACCTCGTGCGCACCGATTTCGGCGAGGGCGGCCGCCTTGAGACGCGGCTCGTCGTTTCGTCGCCGGCGGCTTATGCGGTCACGGTCACGCAGTTCATCTACTCCGCGCCGCTCCACATCTCCGGCTCGATCACGATCAGGGAAGAGAAGGACATCTACGTGTTCTGCGACGGCAAGGTTCTTCTGCCGGACCCGGCGGAGTTGGACCCCGACAGCGCCTATGCCGCCAAGGCTTTTCGCGCGCTCGCCACCTTCGATGCGGCGGAAATCAAGACACAGGTGCCGGCGCTGGAGCGGTGAGAGCCACGCGAGCGCTCACCCATCCGCTTCGTCATCCTCGGGCTTGACCCGAGGATCCATGCCTGAACCTCGCGGCGGCGAAGTCGCCGGTACAAGCGGCAGTGCGCCGACGCGGTATCTCCCCCTTGTCGGGGGAGAATGGATTTTCACGATCTTAGCGACGCTCGGCCCCATCGGCGAAAGTCGGCGCATTAGGTCGATCTTGCGGCGCTAAGTCGTAGAAAATCCGAGAGAGGGAGTTGCTATACTCCAAGGTCGCTCAAAGCAGGCGCTCATCAATTTGCTTCTGCATTGTCCCAAAAGAGTCGCGGCCGCATAGGCGAAGCTACCTTGCATCCGGAATCTCGGTCGCGAAACACGCCTGTCTTGCGCGGTTTCGATCACGAAAAGCTGCTTGCTTTCGATCAAGGTGTTCCAATTACCAACAGCGTCCGCGATGGCGGTTCGGATTGCGTCTCGCGCGCCCCTCAGACTGTCCGCGACAGCCTCTGGAACCTGAATTTCGGCGTGAAAGCTTTCTTGGTCTGGTACCTGGGAAAAGAGCACTTTGTGGGCGTTGGCCGGCATAAGAAGTTCTCCTTTTGTCCCAATTTAGGTATTGGCTATGCCGGCATTCAAGCGGACGTGGAAAAGATATTCTTGGTGATCTGCCGAAAATTATCTTGACTCAAAGTCAAGATCGAAAAGTCCCGAGTCGAAAGAGCAGCATTAGGTCACTATTACTGTCATTTTCGATGGGTTGGCCCCGGACCCGGGACTTTGCGCAATCCGAGGCGCATTCCCACCGCGCCTGCCGCATGCGAATCTCCATATGCCGATTCGGAATCCTCCCATGCGCCTCCTCCTGCTCCTCCTCTGCCTCCTCCCCGCCTCCGCCTCATGGGCCGAGGAGCAGTCCATGTCGTTCCTGATGAAGAACGCGCATCCGCGCGCCATCGTGGTCGAGCTTCATTCCCGGACGCGCGAGCATCGCTGGCCGGGCGGCGACAAGGTTTATCTGCTGGAACCTGACGAACGGAAATCCGTGCCGATCACCTGCGAGGGCGGCGAGCAGATCTGTTACGCCGCCTGGGTGAATGGCAATGACGGCGTCTTCTGGGGTGTCGGGCCGGACAACAACCGGACCTGTGACGACTGCTGCACGCTCTGCGCCGACAAGGCCACGACTGAATTCACGATCGAGTAGCGCGCAGACCTCACGGCCGTGTAAACCGCATCACCCAGTTCTTTTCCCACGTCGCGCCGCCATCGGTGGAAAAGTGCTGCTCCCATACCGGGCTGTCGCCGGCGGTCCAGATGAATTTCACGCGCACCGGCATGCCGCCTTCGACATCGTCGCCGAAAAATTCGCCGGTGCCATCCGACCCGAAGCGGCCGACCGTCGGCGGAAACAGCCGGTTGCTCTTGGTGTCGGACCAGTAGATCGACCACAGATCCGTCTTCGGGTCGTAGAGCCGGAGCGTCATGCCGGTAAAACCTTTCGCCGGCACCCACATCTGGTCGAGATTGCCGCCATGCACGCCGTCCGGCCCGGCCATCACCTTCTCGATTTTCGACGTCGCCGGAAACCGCTCCCAGTCCGTCGAGCCCTTCAGCCGTTCGCGCAGGGACTCGTTCTCGATGTTCCACGCGCCGACCAGGAAATCAAAATCCGCAAAGCCGCTCATCACCCTCTCCATGCTCCGTCTGGTGCGGCCTTATACTGACAGGCTCCTGACAACTGACTGTCAGGAGTGAGGGCAGGAGCAACGCATCCTCCCCCAACTCCACTCTAAAATAATCAGTAACTCCAGCTTGGCGCCCTATCTCCCCCTAGGCGGGGGAGAATGGATTTTCACGGACTTAGCGGTGCTCGGGCTCCGCCCGATCTTTGCGCCGCTAAGTCGTAGAAAATCCAAGAGAGGGGGTCGGCGTGCCCTTCAAAATCCCCTCTCTTGCTATTTCTAGCACTTAGCTCGCTTCACGGCGCTGACGCGCCTACTCGCTAAGAGCTGAAATCGCTTTCTCCCCGCAAGGGGGGAGATAGAGCGCGCCGCCAGTCCACCGCACCAAACCTTGCACGCCAGCCGCGCTCCTGCCTTTCCATTCTTATGTCTTATGCATTAAGGGGCGCGGAGCAGACCTCTCGCGTCCCGGATTTTTTCGAAAATGAGCCCCCGACCGGGCAAAACTGAAAATTCCCCTCTCTTTCTGGGCATCGACACCGGCGGCACCTACACCGATGCGGTGTTGTGGGCGGAGTCCGCCGGCGCGGACGGGCGTGGAGCGATCATCGCCAAGGCGAAAGCGCTCACCACCCGCCACGATCTGGCAGTCGGCATTTCCGGCGCGGTCGACGCGGTGCTCGCCGAGGCGAAGGTGGCGCCGCAGGTGGTAAAGCTCGTCTCCATGTCCACCACGCTCGCCACCAACGCGCTGGTGGAAGGGCAGGGCGGCCGCGCAGCACTCGTCATGGTCGGCTTCTCCGACGAGGATCTGTCGCGCGACAATCTGAAGGCCGCGCTCGGCGCCGATCCGGTCGTCTTTCTCGTCGGCGGCCATGATGTCCACGGAAACGCGAAAACGCTTGATTTGCAGCCGCTTGCGGCCGCATTGCCGGAATTGGCCAGGTCCGTTTCCGGCTTCGCTGTCTGCGCCTATTTTGCTGTCCGCAATCCAGCCCACGAAAATACCGTGCGGGATTTCCTCAGGGAAAACAGTGGCTTGCCGGTCACCTGCAGCCATGAACTCTCGTCGAGGCTCGGCGGTCCGCGCCGCGCGCTCACGACATTGCTCAATGCGCGGCTCGTCGTCATGATCGACGGGCTCATTGCCGCCACGGAGCAATTCCTGGAAAAGCGTGGAATATCAGCGCCTTTGATGGTGGTGCGTGGCGATGGCGCGCTGGTGTCGGCGGCGTTTGCGCGGCAGCGGCCGATCGAGACGATTCTCTCCGGCCCGGCCGCCAGCCTCGTTGGCGCGCGGCATTTGACCAGTCTTTCCAATGCCCTGGTGTCCGACATCGGCGGTACCACCACAGACGTCGCGGTGCTCGACCATGGCCGCCCCCGGCTTGACGAGCAGGGCGCCACCGTCGGCGGCTACCGCACCATGGTCGAGGCCGTCGCCATGCGCACCTTTGGCCTCGGCGGCGATTCCGAAGTGTCGCTGGAGGAGGGCGCGCTCGATCCGAAGATCCTGCTCGGCCCGCGCCGCCTGGTACCGCTGTCGCTCGCCGCGTACCAGCATGGCGCGGCCGTCACCGATGAGCTGGAGCGGCAGTTGCGTGCCGCCAATCCCGGCCGCATGGACGGCCGTTTTGCGGTCCGCACCGGCGTGCCGGACCGCCTCGCGGCCGGCCTCACCGGCGCCGAGGCGAAGCTTTACGAGGCGCTCACCGCGGTGCCGCAGTCGATCGATCGGCTGCTGTCCTCGACCGCCCAGCAGGCGACGCTGCAGCGCCTTGTGTCGCGCGGCCTTGCGCATGTTTCGGGCTTCACGCCGTCCGACGCCGCGCATGTGCTGGCAAAGCAGACGAACTGGGATGCACATGCCGCCAGGCTTGGCGCGGAGGTCTTCGCGCGCAAGAAAGACGGGCGCGGCCAGCCCATTGCTGACAGTCCCGAAAGCCTTGCGCAGCGTGTGCTTTCCGCACTGACGCGCCAGTCCGCCGAAGTCATCCTGGAGACCGCCTTCGCGGAGGATGGTTTTGACGGCGAATCCACCGTCGAGCACGCGCTTGTCCAGCGCGCCGTCGACGGAAAGGGCGGAATTGCGCGGCTTACCGTGGCCGTCGACCGCCCCGTCATCGGCCTCGGCGCCTCCGCCGGGCTGCATTATGCCGGCCTGCCCGCGCTGGTCGGCAACGAGGTCGTCGTTCCCGCGGATGCCGGCGTCGCGAACGCGCTGGGCGCCGTCGTCGGCCAGGTGCGCGTCACCGTGTCGGCGACCGTCAGCCAGCCCAAGGAAGGGCTGTTCCGCGCGGCCGCTGGCGATCTGGTCAAGGATTTCACCGACGAGGCGAAGGCGCTCGACCACGCCGAGCGCGTGGTCCGCAAGGCCGCGCTCGACGCGGCCATCGCCGCCGGCACCGACACCGCGGAGGTCGAGGTGACCCGCGACATCCGCGCCGCCACGGTCGAAAGCCAGCGCACCTTCATCGAAGCTGTCATTGCCGCAACCGCCAGCGGCCGGCCGCGCATCGCCGTCTGATCTGGGCAGGAAAATAGTAATCGTTTCAGCCGGTTACCAATAGGAAAGGGGACTGAGCCTTTCGAATGAATTGACCCGTCCGCTCTGCCATGCAAAAGGCCGAAGCTCTTTCAAAGCCCGGCCCTGGAGAATTTGTTGATGACCGACCGCATTGAGATTGCCGGGCTGCAGATCGCTCGGCCGCTCCATGAATTCGTCGAGCGCGAGGCCCTGTCTGGCACCGGGATTGACGCCGCCGCCTTCTGGTCGGGTTTCTCCGAAATCGTCCACGACCTCGCGCCGAAAAACCGCGCGCTGCTCAAGAAGCGCGACGATCTCCAGGAAAAGATCGATGACTGGCATCGCGCCAACGGCGCGCCGAACGATCTTGCCGCCTACAAGGCGTTCCTCAAGGAGATTGGCTATCTCGTTGAGGAAGGTCCGGCCTTTACGGTGACGACGGAGAACGTCGACCCGGAAATCGCGACGATCGCCGGTCCGCAACTTGTCGTGCCGGTCATGAACGCGCGCTATGCTCTGAACGCCGTGAACGCCCGCTGGGGCTCGCTTTACGACGCGCTCTACGGCACGGACGCAATTCCCGAGACCGACGGCGCGGAGAAGGGCAAGGGCTACAATCCGAAGCGCGGCGCGAAGGTGATCGCCTGGGCGCGCGATTTTCTCGACGAAGCGGCGCCGCTTGCGGCGGCAAGCTGGAAGGATGCGCGGGGCTTCTCCGTGAAAGACGCGTCTCTGGTTGTTGCGCTCGGCGGTGGCAAGACGACAGGCCTGAAAGATCCGAAGCAGTTCGCCGGCTATCTCGAGACGCCCGAAGCGCCCGACCAGTTTCTGCTCCGTAACAACGGCATCCACATCGAAGTGCTGATCGATCCGAAGTCGGAGATCGGCAGGAGCGATCCTGCGCACATTTCCGATGTCTGGCTCGAAGCCGCGATTACCACGATCATGGACTGTGAGGACTCCGTCGCCGCGGTCGATGCCGAGGACAAGGCGCTCGTCTATCGCAACTGGCTCGGCCTGATGCGAGGCGACCTCACCGAGGAAGTCACCAAGGGCGGGACGACCTTCACCCGAAAACTCAATCCCGACCTCGACTATCACGCGCCGGACGGCTCGACCTTCGAGGCGAAATGCCGGTCGATGATGCTGGTCCGCAATGTCGGGCACCTGATGACCAATCCGGCGATCCTCGACCGCGACGGCAACGAAGTGCCGGAAGGCATCATGGATGCGATGATCACGTCGATGATCGCGCTGCACGATGTCGGCCAAGGGGGTAAAACCGGCGGCCGCCGCAAGAATTCGCGCACCGGTTCTGTCTATATCGTGAAACCGAAGATGCACGGCCCCGAGGAGGTGGCCTTCTCGGTCGAACTGTTCGGTCGTGTCGAGAAGGCCCTCGGCATGAAGCCGAACACGCTGAAGATGGGCATCATGGATGAGGAGCGGCGCACGACCGTCAACCTCAAGGAGTGCATCCGCGCAGCGAAGGAGCGCGTCGTCTTCATCAACACCGGGTTCCTCGATCGCACCGGCGACGAGATGCACACCTCGATGGAAGCTGGCCCGATGATCCGCAAGGGAGACATGAAGCAGGCCGCCTGGATCCAGGCCTATGAAAACTGGAACGTCGACACTGGTCTTGAGTGCGGCCTCGAAGGCCGCGCGCAGATCGGCAAGGGCATGTGGGCGATGCCGGATCTGATGGCGGCGATGCTCGAGCAGAAGATCGGCCATCCGAAAGCCGGCGCCAACACCGCCTGGGTGCCGTCGCCGACCGCCGCGACGCTGCACGCGACGCACTATCACAAGGTCGATGTGCATGCCGTGCAGGAGAAGCTGAAGAGCCGTCCGAAGGCGAAGCTCGACGATATTCTTTCGGTGCCGGTGGCTGTGCGCCCGAACTGGACGCCGGAGGAAATCCAGCGCGAGCTCGACAACAACGCCCAGGGCATTCTGGGTTACGTCGTGCGCTGGATCGATCAGGGCATCGGCTGCTCGAAAGTGCCGGACATCAACGATGTCGGGCTGATGGAGGATCGCGCGACGCTGCGCATCTCCTCGCAGCACATCGCCAACTGGCTGCATCATGGCGTCTGCTCGCAGAACCAGGTCATGGAGACGATGAAACGCATGGCCGCGGTCGTCGACCGGCAGAACGAGGGCGACCCGCTCTATCGGCCGATGGCGCCGGACTATGATGGGTCGATCGCGTTCCGCGCCGCGTGCGATCTGGTCTTTCAGGGCCGCGCGCAGCCCAGCGGCTACACCGAGCCGATCCTGCACAAGCGGCGGCTCGAACTCAAAGCCGTGTAAGTTCTAATGGTCCGCCCCCTCCACCGCCTTCGGCGGTCCCCCTCCCCCGCTTCGCAGGGGAGGATCCGAGGTCGCGGCCGACATCGCCGGTTGATCCTCCCCCGTTTACGGGGGAGGGGGACCACGCAAAGCGTGGTGGAGGGGGCGCGTGATTTCGCGAATGCAGCGCCATGATCCTCGCCATCGACACTGCCGCCAATCTCTGCGCCGCGTGCATCCATGATGCGGATCGCGAGCTTGGCCGCGCGGTGCGCGACATCGGCAAGGGACATGCCGAGCAGCTCATGGATGTCATTGGCGAGGCGATGGGTTCGGCTGGACTTACCTATGCCGATCTCGACGCTATCGCCGTCGCCGTTGGCCCCGGGTCGTTCACCGGCATCCGCGTCGGCGTGGCAACCGCGCGCGGACTGGCGTTGGCGCTGAAAATCCCTGCGATTGGCGTGACAACTCTGGAAGCGCTCGCTTACCAAGCGCGCGAGCTGAACCGACCCGTGTCCGTCACGGCCGCTATCGATGCCGGCCGCGATGGTCTGTACGTCGCCCTTTACGATGATTTGGGAAACGGGGTGCATGCTCCTCAAATTGCCGGCATAGATGAGGCGATGCGGCTGGCAATGGAGGGCGAGATGATCTGCGGATCGGCCGCCAGAAGGATTGCTGACGCAGCCGGTGTCGCGGAGCGTGTGGTTGCGCCGCTCACCGCGACAGCCGACATAGGCACCTATGCACGCCTTGCCGCGATCAAGCCGCGCGATGGCGCAAAGCCAAAGCCGCTCTACCTGCGCGCGCCGGACGCCAAGCCGCAGGCGCACGCGATCCTGGCGCGAAAACCATGATGAACTGGCTGCCCTTCACGACGCAGAAGCCGCGGGACTTTTCGATCGCGCCGATCGCGCGTTCGGATGCGCCGCGGCTTGCGGTCCTGCATCGGGAGGATTTCCTTCGGCCGTGGTCGGACGGTGAGTTCGCTTCGCTGATCGATCAGGATGCGGTGTTCGGCTTTTCGGCGCTGGAGACCGGAAAGGGCAGGGAGGGTCCCGTCGGCTTCGTGCTCGCCCGTCTCGCGGCTGGAGAGGCCGAGATCCTGACCGTGGCCGTCGCCCGCTCGCACCGGCGGCTGGGTCTCGGCTGGAAATTGATGGACGCCGTGCTGCGTGAGCTTCACGCGGCCCGCGCCGAAGCCCTGTTCCTCGAAGTGGACGAGACGAACGCCGCGGCGATTACTCTCTATCGCCGGCTCGGGTTCCGCGAGGTTGCAAAGCGGCCTGCCTACTACAGCGATGGCGACGGCCGGAAATCGGCTGCGCTTGTCATGCGCCGCGATCTTCGTTAGCCAGCCCTCCGGGCTGGAGAACCGTCGGACAAAATGCTCGCGACAATCCGGATGGCGCTCGGGCTGATCGTCATCGCCATCGCCATTCTGCTTGTCATCCCGACGCAATACATCGCGTTGAAGACTGGCCTCTATTCGATGAATTTCGGCTCGCGCTGGTGCCATTGGGCGATGGCCAAGGCGCTCGGCTTCCGTATCGTCAAGCATGGCGAAATGGCGAGGGAGCGGCCGCTGCTGATCGCCTCCAACCACATTTCATGGACGGACATCCTGGTGATCGGCTCGATGACGGAAGGGTCATTCATCGCGCGCGGCGACATGGCCGGTTGGCCTTTTCTCGGCTGGCTCTCGACGCTGCAGAAGACGATCTTCGTCGATCGTAAGCGTAAGGGTACGTCCGGCGCTCAGGCATCCGATGTTGGCAAGCGGCTGGCGGGCAATGATCCCGTCATTCTGTTCGCCGAGGGTACGACGGGCGACGGCAATTTCATTCTCCGCTTCAACAGCACGCTCTTTGGCGCGGCCGATATGGCGATCCGTGAAGGCGGCGCGGAGAAGGTCTTCATCCAGCCGGTGGCGATCGTCTACACGCGCTTTCATGGCATGCCGATGAACCGGCAGCATCGTCCGCTTGCGGCCTGGATCGGCGACAATGAGCTATGGCCATCCATCCGGCAGCACCTCCGCGAAGGCGCGATGGATGTCGAGGTGTTTTTCGGCGAGCCGGTCGAATACACGCCCGCCTCCAGGCGCAAGGTCGCGGCGAAGGAGATCGAGGACAAAGTGCGGTCGCTGGTGTCGGACAGGTTGAGAGATGTGAAGCGCGCCGACGCGCTCCCTCTGCCTTGAGGGGAGGGGTGGCTCGGTGGCTGCAGCGCTCACTCGAAACCTGCCTTCTGTCCCGCAAACCCGTGGATAGATTGCCACCGCCTCTGCCGCCATCCGAAAATAGTTTTGAGCGATTTCAATCGCTTGCCGTGTCAGCAGAAAAAATCTGCACGAGTGCCAACCGCATTCTGTCCATGGGTATCCGCCCTGCCTGATAATACGCTCGGCAGCTTGCCAGTGGGAACGGGTGTACAACCGGCGCTCAGGCAAGTGTGGCGCCGAAGCTGTTTCCCGCAACGGTGAGCGGGAGAGGTTTCGGCCCTCCGCCGGGCTGAGCGCCCACGCCTCCCCAGCCGATCGGGGATCAAGGCGATGGGCCGGTGCCGGCAGAGGGGAAAACGCCGGCGGCGCATGGCAGCGCGTCAACTTACCTAGATTAGACGACGCAATGCCATGCGCCGCCTCCCACACTACCCATGACGCCCGACCGGCGAAGCCGGGTCGGAAAGCGAGTCATGGGCACTAAAACCATAGCTCGGCTGAAAAGCGCGAGAACGCGAAGCCGTGCTTGAGAGAACGGCCAGCCTGGACCTCCTCCGAAACCGTCTGTCATTCGTCATGAAAACCCGCTAGAAGCCGCGCCATGGATTTGAACGAACTGCCGGAACGGCAGGTGGAACTCGACAACAATGGCATTTCCGCGCCGGAGACACCCTCCAGGGCGCGCAAGGTCTTCATCAAGACCTATGGCTGCCAGATGAACGTTTATGACTCGCAGCGCATGAGCGATGCTCTCGCGACAAGCGGCTATGTCGCGTCCGACACGGTCGAGGACGCCGACCTCGTTCTGCTGAACACCTGTCACATCCGCGAGAAGGCTGCCGAAAAGGTCTATTCCGAACTCGGTCGCATCCGGAAGCTCAAGACCGAGCGCGAGAAAAGCGGCAAGGAGATGCTGATCGGTGTCGCAGGCTGCGTCGCACAGGCGGAAGGCCGGGAGATCATTCGCCGGTCCCCCGTGGTCGACCTGGTGATCGGCCCCCAGACCTATCATCGTCTCCCCGACGTCGTGCTGCGCGCGCGCGCCGGCGACAAGGTGGTCGAAACCGATTACGCCATCGAAGACAAGTTCGAACATCTGCCGCAGCCGAAAAAGGCCGACGTACAGAAGCGTGGCGTCACCGCGTTCCTCACCGTGCAGGAAGGGTGCGACAAGTTCTGCACCTTCTGCGTCGTGCCTTACACGCGCGGCTCCGAAGTCTCGCGGCCGGTCGCGCAGATCGTCGCGGAAGCGGAGAGGCTCGCTGAAGCCGGCGTGCGCGAAGTCACGCTGCTCGGCCAGAACGTTAACGCCTGGCATGGCGAAGGTCCGGACGGTTCGGAATGGGGTCTTGGCCGGCTGCTGTTTCGCCTGGCGGAAATTCCCGGCATCGCGCGGCTGCGCTATACGACCAGCCATCCGCGCGACATGGACGACGCGCTGATCGCCGCGCATCGCGATCTGAAGGCTCTGATGCCCTATCTGCATCTGCCGGTGCAGGCGGGTTCGGATCGCATCCTGAAGTCGATGAACCGCCGTCATACGGCGGCTGATTATCTCAAACTGATCGACCGCATCCGCGCCGCGCAGCCGGATATTGCCTTGTCAGGTGACTTCATCGTCGGTTTCCCCGGTGAGACCGACGAGGATTTCGAAGCGACGATGGCGATCGTGCGTACCGTGAAGTATGCGCAAGCCTTCTCGTTCAAATATTCGCCGCGCCCGGGCACGCCAGGCGCCGAACTGTCCGACCAGGTGCCGGAATCGGTGAAAGACGAGCGTCTGCAGCGGCTCCAGGCGCTGCTTCTGGAACAACAGCAGGCCTTTGCCGTTGAAATGGTCGGCCGCGATATCGATCTGTTGATCGACAAGCGAGGCCGTCAGGCGGGACAGATGGTTGGCCGTTCACCGTGGTTGCAGCCCGTGATTGTTGATGAAAAGGCCGGCGAAATCGGTGACATTGTGCCGGTGCGAATCACGAAGGCAGGCTTGTACAGTTTGTTCGCCGAGGCGCTGCGGCCTCGGTCTTCCGGGAGAGACGTTTGAACGCCAAGACTGAGCTGAAAAGCGTGCCCTCCGGGGCGTCGGACATGGCGCACATCGTCCTCACCTTCGACAACAACCGGCTCGCCAGCGCGCTTTATGGTCAATTCGACGAAAATCTCGCGCGCGTCGAGCAGAAGCTTGGCGTCGATATCCGGCCGCGCGGCAACCAACTGACGATCAAGGGCGATCCGTCGGCTGCCGAGCAGGCGCGGCGGGCGATCGACCATCTCTATTCGATCCTGCAAAAGGGCGCCGACCTGGCGCAATCCGACGTCGACGGCGCGATCCGCATGGCGACCGCCGCGGACGACCAGCTCACGCTTCCAACACTCGAACGCAAGGGCAAGATGGCCGCCGCGCAAATCGCCACCCGCAAGCGCACGATCTATGCGCGCTCCGGCAACCAGGACGCTTACATGCGCGCGCTGGAGCGGTCTGAGATGGTGTTCGGCATCGGCCCGGCCGGCACTGGCAAGACCTATCTCGCCGTCGCGCACGCTGCGATGATGCTGGAGCGCGGACTGGTCGAGCGCATCGTACTTTCTCGCCCCGCGGTTGAAGCGGGCGAGCGGCTCGGCTTCCTGCCAGGCGACATGAAGGAGAAGGTCGACCCCTATCTGCGGCCGCTTTACGACGCGCTTTACGACATGATGCCCTCCGACAAGGTTGAGCGCGCGATTGCCGCGGGCGTCATCGAGATCGCGCCGCTCGCCTTCATGCGCGGCCGCACACTGGCGCACGCCGCCGTCATTCTCGACGAGGCGCAGAACACGACGCCGATGCAGATGAAGATGTTCCTGACCCGCCTTGGCGAAGGCGGGCGCATGATCGTGACCGGCGACCCGACGCAGATCGACCTGCCGCCGAACACCAAGTCCGGCCTCGTTGAAGCGCTGAGGATTCTCGATGGCGTGCCGGGGATCGTCACGGTCCGCTTCAACGACGCCGACGTCGTCCGTCATCCGCTCGTTGCGGAAATCGTGCGGGCCTACGATAAGGACGGCAAGGCGCACGCTTCGGGCACGAGCCAGCGGAACTGACGCCGATCCATGGCCAGGAAAGCCGCCGCGAAGCCGAAAACAGCTTCGAAACCAGACATTTCGATCGATATTTCAGTGGAAGCCGGCGACTGGCCGGCTGAATTAGCCCTTCGCAGGCTGGCGAAGGCGGCAATTACCGCTGCCTCGAAGGAAATCGGCCCCATGCAAGGCTCGAGCGAACTCAGCCTGGTGTTTTCTGACGACGCAGCCATCCGCAAGCTCAATGCCGGCTGGCGCGGCAAGGACAAACCGACGAATGTCCTGTCTTTTCCTGCATTTAGCTGGCGCCGCGGCGATCCACTGCCGCCGATGCTCGGCGACATCGCGATCGCGGCGGAAACGGTGCGGAAGGAGGCCGATCTGGAAGGCAAGCCTTTTGAACACCATCTGACGCACCTTATCGTGCATGGCTTCCTGCATCTTCTCGGATATGATCACGAGACGAACGGGGAGGCCGAGGAGATGGAGGGCGTGGAGCGGCGCATCCTTGCTGCTCTTGCCATTCCCGATCCCTACGCATAACACGAGGCGGCAACCGACCTACGGCGATGAACGAAAACGCACCGTCAGCTCCCGGACCAGAGTCTGGAAGCACCACTACGGCGTCTGGCCAGCCG
This sequence comes from Rhizobiaceae bacterium, assembly GCA_035503715.1. GTDB lineage: Bacteria > Pseudomonadota > Alphaproteobacteria > Rhizobiales > Rhizobiaceae > OAS926. Next base: position 18,125 of record DATJTE010000155.1, read on the forward strand.
GCCGACGCTCCGAGTACCGGGCCCGAGCAATCGGGCGAACGTCCCTCCCTCTTCGAGCGGCTTTCAGGCTTCTTCCGGCAGCGCAACGGGTCCAGCCTTCGCGAGGACCTGGAAGATGCGTTGGCCGAAAGCGAGGCCGACGGGGAAACCTTCTCGCCCGGCGAAAGGGCGATGCTCAACAACATCCTGCGGCTGCGCGAGGTTCGCGTCGAGGACGTCATGGTGCCGCGCGCCGACATCGAGGCCATCGAGATGTCGACCACGCTCGGCGCGCTGCTGCTGCTGTTCGAAGAGTCCGGCCATTCGCGAATGCCGGTCTATTCCGAAAACCTCGACGATCCGCGCGGCATGGTTCACATCCGCGACATCGTCGCCCACATCACGCGTCAGGCTCATCAGAAGAAAGGCCGCGCGTCGCGGAAGCCTGCCACGGTGCCGGCCGGACTGGATCTGGCCAATGTCGATCTCACCAAGACGATCGGCGAACTCAATTTGATCCGCACGGTTCTGTTTGTCCCGCCGTCGATGCTCGCCTCGGATCTGATGACTCGCATGCAGGCGAGCCGCACGCAGATGGCGCTGGTCATCGACGAGTATGGCGGCACGGACGGACTGGTCTCGCTGGAAGACATCGTCGAGATGGTCGTCGGCGACATTGAAGACGAGCATGACGACGAGGAAGCGCTGATCACCAAGGCCGGCGAGGGTGTCTATATCGTCGACGGCAAGGCCGAGATCGATGACGTTGTCGAAGCGATCGGCAACGAGTTCTCGCCGGGCGAGCATGGCGACACTGTCGATACCATCGGCGGCATGATCTTCAACGCGCTCGGCCGCGTGCCGGCGCGCGGTGAGGTGGTCCAGGCTGTTCCCGGCTTCGAGTTCCATGTGCTCGACGCCGATCCGCGCCGCGTGAAACGCGTCAGGATCATCCATGACCCGAAGGGCGAACGCCGCCGCCGTCAGCCGCGCGGCGTGGCCGTTGAAGAGCCGACCGGACAGGACTGAATGTAAGCCGAACGGTTTGTCGCGGTTGGCCAGTGCAGCTTCCGGCTGCTAAACCCGTTCGGGGTGATTCTCAGTCTGGGCTGTTGATGGAACGCCTTGCCGGCAAGATCATATTGCTGTGGGGATGGCGAAGAACGCTCGTGGCGTTCCTGGCCGGCGCGCTTTTGGTTTTCATCCAGGCACCCTACGACTTCTTCGCCGTAGGCTTCATCTCCTTCCCGATCCTCGTCTGGCTGCTCGACGGAGCCACCGCCGATCGTCCGCGCGGTTTCCTGCGCCGTCTGAAGCCGGCGTTTGCCACGGGGTTCTGGTTCGGCTTCGGTTATTTTCTCACCGGCCTCTGGTGGATCGGCGCGGCTTTTCTGGTCGATGCGGAGAACTACGCCTGGGCGCTGCCGATCGGTGTCGTCCTTCTTCCGGCCGGGATGGCGATCTTCTACGGTCTGGCCGCGGCTGTCGCGCGGCTCTTCTGGTCGGATGGACTTGGGCGCATCTTCGTGCTCGCGGCGTCGTTCGGGCTGCTCGAATGGCTGCGGGGATTCGTCTTCACCGGCTTTCCATGGAATGCCGTAGGCTACGGCGCGATGCCAATCCCGTTGCTGATGCAACCTGTGCAGGTGATCGGCATGGCAGGGATGAACACGCTCACGGTGTTCATCTTCTCGATGCCAGCGTTGCTCGCCGGACAACGGCATGTCCGCACCGGCATCGCGGTCGCCATCGCTCTGGTGCTCGCGCACGTCGGGTTCGGCTATTACAGCCTGACTCTTCCTCGGCCCGCGGACGCCAGGCAACTCGACGTCCGCATTATCCAGACCGCCGTCGACCAGCTTGTAAAATGGGACGAGGGGACGCGGCAGCAAGTCTTCCGTTCGCTCCTCGAACAATCGTCGGCGCCTTCGGTCGACGGAAAGCCACGGCCGGCTTTGATCCTGTGGCCTGAGACCACGATGCCATATCTGCTGACCGAGGATGGCGGCGCGATCGCAGCACTCGCGGAAGCCCTGGCCGAGGGGCAGTTGCTGCTCGCCGGCGCGGTGCGCGTCGAGGGCGCGACCGGACAGAAGCAGATCTACTACAATTCCGCGATGGCGATCGACGACCGCGGTGAGATCGTCGACGCCGTGGACAAGGTCCATCTCGTGCCAGGCGGTGAGTACATTCCGCTTGAGGACCTCTTTGCCCAGATCGGCATTGATCAGCTGGTCGCGGGCCCGAACAACTTCGCAGCCGGCACCAAGCGACATCCAATCGACATCAACGGCATAAAGCTCCTGCCCTTCATCTGCTACGAGGTGATCTTCGGCGAGGAGGTCTATCGTGATGCGCCCGGATCGGACGTGCTCGTCAACCTCACCAATGACGGCTGGTTCGGCGACCTCGCCGGTCCGTATCAGCACTTCCGCCAGGCTCAGGTTCGCGCCGTCGAGAACCGGATGCCGCTGCTGCGCGCTGCCAATGGCGGCATCTCAGCGGCCATCGACGAGAAGGGGCGCGTCATCGACGCCTTCAGGCTCAATGCGGCAGGTGCGCTCGATGTGACGATATCGGTGCCTGCTGCCAGATCGTTGGCCTATGGAAATGCACAGGTGAATGGGCTGATCGTGCTCCTGTCTTTCTGGCTTCTCGGAACTATTTTTTATGTAAGGCATCGCCTACGGGCGAATTGACAGGCCGCACACGGCAAACCCATAGTGCGCCGCCTGCCACGATTCCGGGTAGCAGACTGAAAAACCGGGAGTTTTCACAACATAACGGAGTGGTTGGGGGTTAAAACTAAAAAAGCCGCGAAAACGGCGAGGAAAAAAATGGCAGAAAACAAGAAAAAACCGAACCCGATAGATATCCATGTCGGGAGTCGGATCAGGTTGCGTCGTAATATGCTAGGCATGAGTCAAGAGAAACTGGGTGAGAACCTGGGCATCACATTTCAGCAAATTCAGAAATACGAAAAAGGGACCAATCGCGTAGGCGCCAGCCGCCTTCAGGCGATTGCATCTATTTTGAATGTTCCGGTCGCGTTTTTTTTCGAAGATGCGCCTGGGGCAACGGAGGCCGGTGGCCCAGCCGGTCTCTCGGAAGACAGTTCGACGTCTTACGTGGTTGATTTCGTCAACAGCGCGGAAGGGCTTCAGCTCAACCGTGCTTTCGTCAAGATTTCTGACGCGAAAGTCCGCCGCAAGGTCATCGATCTGGTGAAAGCGTTGGGTTCGGACGACGACGCCTAGCGACTGGGAGCGCTGAACGCTCCACGACACGTGCACCGCGAATGACTGCCGCTGGTCAGGAGACCGGCTGGCGGAATGGTTTTTCGTTTTCGCTTGAAAACGCGCGGATTCGTCCGCTTGACGAGGCATTCGCCCATTCTGTAGACGGGCACCGCTTGACCGGCGGATCAGCCGGTTCTTTTCCAGAGGGGACACCCGTGGCACGCCAGAACTACCTTTTCACCAGCGAATCCGTATCCGAAGGCCACCCTGACAAGGTGTGCGACCGCATTTCCGACGAGATCGTCGATCTGGTCTTCAAGGAAGCGAAGAAGGTGGGCATGGATCCCGCACAGGTGCGCATCGCGTGCGAGACACTGGCGACCACCAACCGCGTTATCATTGCAGGTGAAGTGCGCGTCCCGGAAACGCTGCTGAAGAAGGACAAGGAAGGCAAGATCCTGAAGGATGCGTCCGGAGCTCCGGTCGTGAATCCGTCCAAGTTCAAGTCGGTCGCTCGCAAGGCGATCAAGGCGATCGGTTATGAGCAGGCGGGTTTCCATTGGAAGAAGGCTCGCATCGACGTGCTGCTGCACGGCCAGTCGGCCGACATCGCCGTTGGTGTTGACGAGAAGGGCAACAAGGATGTCGGCGCCGGCGACCAGGGCATCATGTTCGGCTACGCGACGCGCGAGACGCCTGAACTCCTACCTGCACCGATATATTACGCACATAAGATTCTTGAGACGCTGACGGCCGCCCGCAAGAACGGCGATGGCACGGCCAAGAAGCTCGGACCGGACGCCAAGAGCCAGGTCACGGTGAAATATGAAAACGGCAAGCCGGTCGGTGTGACGCAGATCGTCGTCTCGACACAGCATGTCGACGAGTCGCTTTCCTCCGCCGACGTCAGAAAGATCGTCGAGCCTTACGTTCGCAACGCCTTGCCGGAAGGGTGGATCACGAATGACACCGTCTGGCACGTGAACCCGACCGGCAAGTTTGTCGTCGGCGGCCCGGATGGCGATGCAGGCCTCACTGGCCGCAAGATCATCGTGGATACCTATGGTGGTGCCGCACCGCATGGCGGCGGCGCGTTCTCCGGCAAGGACCCGACGAAGGTTGACCGCTCGGCGGCCTATGCCGCTCGTTATCTCGCGAAGAACGTTGTGGCTGCCGGCCTTGCCGAGCGCTGCACCATCCAGCTTTCCTATGCGATCGGCGTCGCAAAGCCATTGTCGATCTATGTCGACCTGCACGAGACCGGCAAGGTCGAGCCGGCGAAGCTGGAGAAGGCGCTGGGCGAGGTATTCGATCTCTCGCCGCGCGGCATCCGCGAGCATCTCGATCTGAACAAACCGATCTACGCCAAGACGTCTGCTTACGGTCATTTCGGCCGCAAGCCCGGTCGCGACGGCTCGTTCTCCTGGGAGAAGACCGATCTCACCAAGGCGCTGAAGGACGCGGTCGCAGCCTAAGGGCGCGACCGTGACCGAGGGCCGGCGCAGCCGCTCGACGGAGGCTTTTTTCGGCCGCCGTCACGGCAAGACGATCCGGCCCATTCCGGCAAAGGCGCTCGCCGAGGAACTGCCGAAACACCGGCTGGACCTGAGCCAAGAGCCGTCTGCCAACCTGTCGGGCCTCTTCGCGGCTCCGATCTCAGGCGTGCGGCTCGAAATCGGTTTCGGCGGCGGCGAGCATTTTTTCCATGAGGCCGAACGGTTTCCCGATGTCGGTTTCATCGGGGTCGAGCCTTTCGTCAACGGCATGGCGAAATTGATGCTCGCACTGACGGGGCTGCCGCTCCGGAATGTCCGTGTCTATGACGACGACGCGACGCGGCTGCTTGACTGGCTGCCCACCGGTTCAGTCGAACAGATCGACCTGCTCTATCCCGACCCGTGGCCAAAGAAGCGGCACTGGAAGCGCCGCTTTGTCGGCCCCGCAAATCTCGACCGGTTCGCACGCGTCCTGAAACCGGGTGGCAAGTTCCGCTTCGCCTCCGATATCGACACGTATGTCAACTGGACGCTGCACCACTCCCGCGCGCATCCGGAGTTCGAATGGACGGCAGAACAAGCCGCCGACTGGCATAAGCCATATGAGGGCTGGCCCGGCACCCGCTATGAAGCGAAGGCGCTGCGCGAAGGGCGTAAAGCCGCTTACCTCACCTTTCGGCGTCGATAGCCACCGGAAGGTCGAGCGCAGGCAAGCATATCCTTACACGCAGTCCGCGCCCGCCTGCGCCGGGAAGAAGCTCCATCGATCCGCCGAAGAGTGTCGCGATTTCCTCGACGATCGGCAGCCCGAGGCCGGCCCCCGGCTTGCCGGTGCTGTCGCCGCGAGAGAAGCGGCGGCGAACGGCATCGAATCTGTGCGGCGGAACGCCCGGTCCGTTGTCCTCCACCTCCAGGACAGCTCTATTCTTCTGCAGGACACGCACTGTGACATCCGTACCGCTGCCTGCGTAGGTGAGCGCGTTGCCGATCAGATTGTTGAGCAATTCCCCGACCAACAGCGGCTCGGCGCGCACCATCACGGTATCGTTGCCCTCAAAACCCAGATCGATGCCCGCGGCTCGAGCTTCCGGAATGCGCTCGGCGGTGACCGTGCTGGCGAGCATAGAAAGATCGACCGGCTTCATGATCCTTTCGGTCGCCGCTTCATCGATCTTGGCGAGTAGCAGCAGTTGCGCCAGCACGCGCTCGGCGTGGGCGACCGCCTCGTCGCCGATTCGAGCGACAGCCTTCACCGTGTCGAGCGATTCAGCCCGCGAGGAGAGCGCAAACTGGGTTCGGATGATGGCGAGCGGTGTGCGAAGTTGATGGCTGGCATTGCCGGTGAAATGACGCAGCCCCGAAAGCGCCGTGCCGAGCCGGTCCATGAACGAATTCACCGTATCCACCAGACTGCGCACCTCGACCGGCACAACCTGTTCGATGGGATGAAGGTCGTTCGGGCTGCGCTCGGCAATCGCATTGCCGAGCCGTTCGAGCGGCGAGAGCGCCGCGGCCACCGCGAACCAGACGACGATCGCCGCCACAGCAATCAGCATGGCAAGCCGTAGTGTTGAGCGGATGAGAATGGTTTCGCTGAGCTGGGTGCGGGCAATTGTCGTTTCGGCCACCGTCACCACGAACGGAATGGAACTCACGCCTGTCGAAGCCGAACGGCCTAGAGCGGCAAGCCTTATCTTCTCGCCGCGGAACTCGGCATCGGCAAATGCGCTGCCCTCGCCATTGTGTCCCTCGATCTTTGGTAGTGCTTCGTAACCGGTTACGAACGTTCCCGGTGGCCCATCGACCCGGTAGAAGACACGATCCTGAGCGGCCGACGTCAGCATCTCCAGGGCGACATAGGGAATATCGACCTCCAGCGTGCCGCCCTCCGAGACGACGACGCGCTCCGCGATGGCCAGCGCCGATCCTGCAAGCACGCGATCCGAAACGGCGTTGGCGGTGACGACCGCCTCCCGCCAGGTGTCGAAAAGAGCAACACCGCCAAGCGTCACCAGCGGCACCAGAAGCCAGAACAGCAGCCGCCGGCGTATCGAATTGCCCCCGATGCGCGACATCAGTGCTGCTTCTCGAGATAATAACCGATGCCGCGCGCCGTCCGCACTGTCAGCCCGTGCGGGGCGAGCCTCTTTCGCAGCCGGCTGACATATTGCTCAATCGCATTGGCGCTGAGGTCCTCGTCGAAGCCGGCCAGCGATTCGATGATCGCCTGTTTGGCGACCACCTTGCCGGCGCGCATGAACAAAGTTTCGAGCAGGCTCACCTCGCGCGCCGGCAGGTCGATCGCTGCGCCATTGGCGAAGAAGGTGCGTTGGTTCAAATCGAAGACGACATCGCCGAACGCCACGGTCGAAACCTTCAGGCCGGCCTTGCGTCTGAGCAGCGCCCTGAGCCGCGCCTCCAGCTCCTCGACGTCGAAGGGCTTCGCCATATAATCGTCCGCGCCGAGGTCGAGGCCTTTGACGCGATCGTCGGACTCGCCCCGGGCGGACAGGATGAGCACGGCGGCGTCGTGCTGCCGCGCCCGCATGGTGCGCAGCACGTCGAGGCCGTCCATCTCGGGCAGTGACAGGTCAAGCACGACCGCGTCGAACCGTTCGGTCGACAAGACGGCCGCGGCCGAAACGCCGTCATGGACCATATCCACCGCATAGCCGCTTCCGCGCAGCACGGCGGCGAGTCCATTCGCCAGTGTCAGATTGTCCTCGACGACCAGTACGCGCACGCCGCTCCCCTTTGCCGGAGTCTATCGCCGCCGGCGAAGGTTGTGAACAGCATCCAGCTCGGGCAGGATTGCCTGATGCGTTTGCTGTACCTGCTTCTGGTTCTTGGATTTCCGGCCACCGCGATGGCCGAGGAAACCTATTTCCCTGCAACGAACGGCGATGCGTCGGCGCGTGAGCTTCTGGTCTACTCCTCGCTCGACGCGCCATTGGCGAAGCCCATGATCGCAGGCTTCCAGAAGGCAAATCCGGAGATCGCGGTCCGGTACGAGGAGCTTCTGACCGTCGACATTTATGACCGCGTGGTGCGCGAGACGGACGCCGGTGCTGGAACCGCTGATGTCACGTTTTCTTCCGCGATGGATCTTCAGGTGAAGCTCGCCAATGACGGCTATGCGCAGCAGAGCGACCTGCCGCTCAGCGATCGATGGCCGCGCTGGGCGAATTGGCGAAACACCGCTTACGCGTTGACCTTCGAGCCGGCCGTCTTCGTCTATCATAAGCCCAGCTTCGCCAATGCCGAGCCGCCGGCGACTCGCCGGCAGCTCGTCGACTATCTCGCCACCGAAGGCGATCGCGCCTTCGGCCGCATCGCCACCTACGACATCGAGCGCTCCGGCGTCGGCTTCATGTTCATGTCACGCGACCAGGAGCAGTTCGACGACATCTGGTCGGTCATCCGCGCCATGGGCGCGTCGGGCGTGAAACTTTATTCAACCAGCTCGGCGATCCTGGAGCGCATCGCCGACGGGCGTTTCGTGCTCGGCTACAACATTCTCGGTTCCTATGCGGCGGACTGGGCCGCGCGGAACCCCGATGTCGGCATTGTCTTGCCGCGCGACTATACGGTCGTCATGTCGCGCATCGGACTCGTGCCCGCGGCAGCGAAGTCTCCGGATCTCGGCAGGCGGTTCCTCGCTTTCTTCATGTCGGCGGAAGGGCAGGCGATGATGGCGGGCGAACTCCAGATCGCCGCGGTGAATCCCGACATTTCCGGCGACAACACGGCCACCTCGATGCAGGCCGTGCTTGGCGCTCAGCTTCGACCCGTCCCGGTGAGCCCCGGGCTTCTTGTCTATCTCGACCAGGTCAAGCGGGCGCGTCTCATCGAGCGCTGGAACGATGCCTTGCGGGGCCAATAGCGACCTGCCATCATGGCTTCGGTTTGCCGGCCGGATGTCAGCTTGATGTCAGGTTGGTGTGATGATTTACGAGGCGGCGTGGATGGCGAAAGCTGCCGTGCCGCAGAATCGGGAGGAGATCCGGTTCGTTTTCGCGAGAGGCAGCGCGATCGCCTGACGGCGATTGCGTGCATTCTCACATGGGTTCGCCTTTGCGAGACGGATCGCTGACCTAGTTCCTCCCGCGTGACACTCGCGCAACCAAGAGGCCGTCCTTGATGAGCGGCTGAACGATGGAGGAAACCCGTGAAAAAACTGCTTCTGGCGACACTTTTGACCGGCGCGCTCGCGCTGCCGGCATTCGCCGCCGACTATAAGATCATGGCTCCGGCGGCGCCGGGCGGTGGCTGGGACCAGACTGCCCGCTCGCTGCAGGCCGCACTTCAGGACGAAGGCATTTCCGGCAACGTGCAGGTGACCAATGTCCCCGGCGCCGGCGGCACGATCGGCCTCGCCCAGTTCGTCAACCAGGCGAACGGCAAGGCGGACGAGCTGATCGTCGGTGGCTACGTCATGGTCGGCGCCATCCTGACCAACAAGTCGCCCGTGACGCTCGAGCAGGTCACGCCAATCGCGCGCCTCACCGGCGAATATGAGGCGATCGTCGTTCCCGCCGCGTCCGACATCAAGGACATGGCAGGCCTCGTCGAAAAGCTGAAGGCCGATCCAGGCGCTGTGTCCTGGGGCGGCGGTTCGGCCGGCGGCACTGACCACATTACGGCCGGTCTGATCGCCAAGGCGGTCGGCGTCGACCCGACCAAGGTCAACTACATCGCCTTCTCTGGTGGTGGCGAAGCGCTCGCCGCGATCCTCGGCAATCAGGTGACCGTCGGTATCTCCGGCTACGGTGAGTTCGCCGAGCAGATCAAGGCCGGCACGCTGCGCATCATCGGCATATCGAGCGACGAGAAGGTCGAGGGTATCGACGCCCCGACCTTCAAGGAAGCCGGTGTTGACGTGTCGATCCAGAACTGGCGCTGCGTTGCAGCGGCACCTGGCATCACGGCTGACCAGAAGGCGGCGATCCTGGCTGACGTCGACAAGCTCGTGGACTCCGCCGCATGGCAGAAGACCCTCGCCGACAAGGGCTGGGCGAACACCTATCTCGCGGGTGACGCCTTCGCCGAACAGCTCAAGAAGGATACCGAAGCGACGGCCGCCATCCTGAAGGACATTGGCCTCGTTCAATGAGCGAAGACCGCACCAACACTGAGCGCCGCCCGGACCGGGCGGTGCTTGTTATCGCGGCGGTCCTCGGCATCGCCGCGGTCGGCATTGCCTGGAGCACCTATCTTCAGGGCGGCGTCATGGCCTACACGCCGGTCGGCCCCAAGACATTCCCCTACATCATCGCGGCCGGCCTGTTCGGCCTGGCCGTGTGGACCGCCTTCGAGGCGCTGCGCGGCGATTTTCCCGAGCGCGAGGAGCAGAATTTTCCGCCCATGGTGTGGATCATCGGCGGGCTGGTCGTGCAGATGCTGTCGATGAAGACGGTCGGCTTCTCGATCGCCACCGGGCTTTTGTTCGCCGCTACCGCGCGCGGTTTCGGCCGCGGCCCGTTGTGGCTGACGATCCCCTTCGGTATCGTTTTCGCATTCGTTGTCTGGCTCATCTTCGCCAAGGGCTTGCAGCTCTCGCTGCCGGATGGACCGCTGGAGCAATGGCTCTACGCCTTCATCGGTCCGGTGCTGGCGCAGATTGGCGCGATGTTCCAATCCATCGTCGCGTTCATCACTTCTCTTTTTGCCGGCTGAGAGGTCGCCTTGGACACGTTCGCGCTGCTCGGCCAGGGGTTCTTGACGGCGATCGACCCGCTCAACCTGCTTTACGCGCTGATCGGCGTGACGCTTGGCACCGCTGTCGGCGTGCTGCCCGGCATCGGCCCGGCGCTCACGGTCGCGCTGCTGCTTCCCGTCACCTACAAGCTTGATCCGGCCGGGTCGCTGATCATGTTCGCAGGCATCTACTACGGTGGCATGTATGGCGGCTCGACCACGTCGATCCTGCTCAATACGCCGGGCGAAAGCGCCTCGATCGTCACCGCGCTGGAAGGCAACAAGATGGCGCGAGCAGGCCGCGGCGGTCCTGCCTTGGCGACCGCGGCCATCGGCTCCTTCGTCGCCGGCCTGCTTGCCACGCTTGGCCTCGCCTTCATCGCACCATCGGTGGTTAAGTTCGCTCTGTCGTTCGGCCCAGCCGAGTATTTCGCGCTGATGCTGCTCGCCTTCATGACGGTGTCGGCTGCGTTCGGCGACTCGACCCTGCGCGGCCTGACTTCGTTGTTCATCGGTCTGGCGCTCGGTCTGATCGGCATCGACCAGTTGACCGGTCAAGCGCGCCTGACCGGCGGCCTGCCGAACCTCTTCGACGGAATTTCGGTGACCACGCTCGCCGTCGCCCTGTTTGCCATCGGCGAGACATTTGCGGTCTGCTCCCAGCGTGTCATGGAGGACGAGAAGGTCGAGAAGGTCAAAGGCTCGGTCTGGATGAGCCGCGAGGACTGGAAGCGCTCCTGGGCGCCGTGGCTGCGCGGCACCGCGATCGGTTTCCCGATCGGCGCCATGCCGGCTGGCGGGGCGGACGTGTCGAGCTTCCTTTCGTACTCGGCCGAACGGAATTTCTCGAAACATCCGGAAGAATTCGGCAAGGGCGCCATTGAGGGGGTCGCGGGGCCGGAGGCGGCCAACAATGCGTCCGCTGCCGGCACGCTTGTGCCGCTGCTGACGCTTGGCCTGCCGACAACCGCGACGGCTGCGATCATGCTTGCCGGTTTCCAGCAGTTCGGACTTCAGCCGGGACCGCTGCTCTTCATCACCAACGCGCCGCTGGTGTGGGGACTAATCGCCAGCCTGCTGGTCGCGAACCTGATGCTGCTTGTGCTGAACCTGCCGCTGATCGGGCTTTGGGTGAAGCTGCTGACGATCCCGCGGCATTGGCTGTACGCTGGCATTCTCGTCTTCGCGACGCTGGGTACGATCGGCGCCGACGCCTCGACCTTCATGCTCGGGCCGATACCGACGTCCTTCGGCCTTGGCCTGCTGCTACTGTTCGGCCTGCTGGGATATCTGCTGCGGCGCTTCGGTTATCCGATCGCGCCGGTCGTCGTTGGCCTGATCCTTGGCCCGATGTCGGAGAAGAGCCTGCGTCAAGCGCTGCAGATCAGCCAGGGTGACCCCACCGCGCTGTGGCATTCCTGGATCGCGGTGGTGCTTTGGGTGCTGGCGATCACTGCCGTCGCGCTGCCGCTCTATTTGAGGGCGCGTGGCCGCGGTAAGGTGCTTAGCCAGCTTGCCGGCGACACGGATTAAGCGATCGACGGGCGCCGGATCGCCGTCGCCGCTGCGTTTAGTACTTGCGGATCGTGCCGAACTGCTGCGGGTCGATGCCGAGGCGCTTCAGGTGGTGGGCCTTCGGCGTGCGGCCGGACTCGACAGCGCTCGATACCGAGATCGCGCTCTGAATCGTGCCAAGCACGTCGCGGATGAAACTCTTGCGGGCCATGGGTTCTGTCTCCTTGTGCGTCTATTGTGCACTGCACAAAGATAGTGGCCGTATGATCCGATTGCGAGGGCGCACTGCGCATGGTGGGCATGCGTCTGACGCATGAAAGTCCGAACCCTGAAATGAAAGCCGCAGACGAGTTTCCCCGTCTGCGGCTAGCCGCATCCTCGGATGCGGCGGATCTTGTTGTAAGTCCGTCTTAGTAGCGGACGCGGTCGTTGCGGGGTGCGGCGCTGCGGCCGGTCCGCACCGCGGCAGCGGTGGTCAGCGCATCGCCAATAATCGACATGATTTCAGCAAACGCCGAACGTTTTGTGTCCGACATGATACAAACCTCTTTGTTGTGAACAGCACCAATATAGCGATTTTGTATATACTTTAGCCAGCCGAGGCCGCGCGCGGCTGATATGCGCGCCGCGCATTGATGGCCTATCCAGCGGGCTAGCGCTGAATTCGGCCTTGAAAGCTTGCTTTCCGCTGACAAGGGGACTATATCCGCCTCAAATTCTTGGTCGATATGACGAAGAGTGGGTCCACCCGGTCCCGCTCTTTTTTGTTACTGGCCGACCGTTGGAGACTGAATGGCTGAAGCGCTGGCAAGTGAGCGAAAGGGCGACGACCGCATCATCCGCGAGAGTGGCATCGATGCGCGCATCGCGTCGATCGTTGCGCCCGTGCTTTCAGCGATCGGTTTTCGTCTCGTCCGCGTGCGCCTGTCCGGCCAGAACGGCCTGACCCTGCAGATCATGGCGGAACGCGAGGACGGCACGATGACCGTCGAGGATTGCGAAGAGGTGAGCCGGACCATCTCTCCGGTTCTCGATGTCGAGGATCCGGTCGAGAAGGCATATCATCTGGAAGTGTCGTCGCCGGGCATCGACCGGCCGCTGGTTCGGGTTTCGGATTTCGAAAACTGGAAAGGTCATCTCGCCAAGCTAGAGACCTCGATCATGGTTGGCGGCAAGAAACGCTTCAAGGGCCGGATCGCCGAAGCCGGCGAAGAGGGCATCGTGATCGAGAGCGACCAGCCCGCCTACGGCGAGGAGTCGACCGCGCGCATTCCTTACGAGGCAATTGGCGAAGCGCGCCTGATTCTGACCGACGACCTGATCCGCGATGCGTTGTCCAAGGACAACAAGGCGCGCAAGGAAGCCAGGAAACGGCGCGGCGAGCCGGAAACCGCCAACGACAACGAAGAGACGATTGAGATTGGGCGCCAGGGCGAGAAGCCCGGCGACCTCGAACGAGGAGAGTGAAATGGCTGTCAGTGCTAACAGGCTGGAGCTTCTGCAGATCGCCGATGCGGTCGCGCGCGAAAAGGCGATCGACAAGAGCATCGTGATCGCTGCGATGGCGGACGCCATCCAGAAGGCCGCCCGGTCGCGCTATGGTCAGGAAACCAACATCCGCGCCGACATCAACCCGAGCACGGGCGAGATGAAGCTGCAGCGGCTGATGGAAGTGGTCGAGGCTGTCGAGGAGCCGGCCAAGCAGATCGCGCTGAAGTTCGCGCGCGACCGCAATCCGGACGCGCAGGTCGGCGACTACATCGCCGAGCAGCTGCCGCCGATGGATTTCGGCCGTATCGCCGCGCAGTCGGCGAAGCAGGTCATCGTGCAGAAGGTGCGCGAAGCCGAGCGCGACCGGCAGTTCGACGAGTACAAGGATCGTGTCGGCGAGATCGTGAACGGCACTGTGAAGCGCGTTGAGTACGGCAATGTGATCGTCGACCTCGGCCGAGGCGAGGCGATCGTTCGTCGCGACGAACTAATCCCGCGCGAGAACTTCAAATACGGCGACCGCGTTCGCGCCTATGTCTACGACGTGCGCCGCGAGCAGCGCGGTCCGCAAATTTTCCTGTCGCGCACGCATCCGCAGTTCATGGCGAAGCTCTTCACCATGGAAGTGCCGGAGATCTATGACGGCATCATCGAGATCAAGTCGGTCGCCCGCGATCCGGGCAGCCGCGCCAAGATCGCCGTGATCAGCCGCGATTCCTCGATCGATCCGGTCGGTGCTTGTGTCGGTATGCGCGGTTCGCGCGTGCAGGCGGTCGTCAGCGAGCTCCAGGGCGAAAAGATCGACATCATCCCGTGGTCGCCGAATGCGGCATCCTTCATCGTCAACGCGCTGCAGCCGGCTGAAGTTGCCAAGGTGGTGCTCGACGAGGATGCGGAGAAGATCGAGGTCGTGGTGCCGGACGATCAGCTGTCGCTGGCCATCGGCCGCCGTGGCCAGAACGTCCGTCTCGCCTCGCAGCTCACCGGCTGGGATATCGATATCCTGACCGAGGAGGAGGAGTCGCAGCGCCGGCAGAAGGAATTCACCGACCGCTCGAAGCTCTTCATGGAGGCGCTGGACGTCGACGAGATGGTCGGCCAAGTGCTTGCCTCGGAAGGCTTCACCAGTGTCGAGGAAGTTGCCTACGTTGATTCCGGCGACATCGCGTCGATCGATGGCTTCGACGAGGATACCGCGTCGGAAATCCAGACCCGTGCCCGTGACTATCTCGAGCGCATCGAAGGCGAGCACGATGCAAAGCGCAGGGAGCTCGGCGTCGAGGATGACCTGCGCGAGATCCCCGGCGTCACGACTGCAATGATGGTGACGCTCGGCGAGGACGGCGTGAAGTCGATCGAGGATTTTGCCGGCTACGCCGCGGACGACCTCGTCGGCTGGAAAGAGCGCAAGGACGGCGAGACGAAGCAGTATCCGGGCGTGCTCGCCAGCCATGGCGTGTCGCGTGCCGATGCCGAGCAGATGGTTCTGGCTGCGCGCTTGAAGGCGGGCTGGATCACCGAAGAAGAGCTGGCAGCCCAGGCTGAAGAGCAGGCTGCCGAGCCCGTCGGTGCGTAAGGTGCGCACTTGGGCAAAAGGAAACGTTCGCGGAGCGCATGATCGAACGGACTTGCATCGTAACCCGCAAAACCGCGGAGCCGGATGATCTCATCCGCTTCGTGGTAGGCCCCGATTCGTCCATCGTTCCCGATCTGAAACGCAATCTGCCGGGCCGCGGCTGCTGGGTGACCGCGGACCGCAAACACATCGATCTGGCCGTCAAACGGTCCGCTTTCGGCAAGGCGCTGAAGGCGGATATTGTCGTTCCGAAGGACCTTGGCGGCCTGGTCGACGGCCTCCTCGCCAAGGGCGCTCTGGGCGCTTTGGGGCTTGCCCGCAAGGCGGGAGTGGTCGTTCTCGGCGCCGTTCAGGTCGAAAGCGCGGTGCGCAGCGGCAAGGCTCTGGCCGTTCTCCATGCCGATGAGGCATCGGATGACGGCATCCGCAAAATCACCCAGGCCCGCCGCGCAACGGTCCATCTCGATGGCCCGGCAATCCCCGCCTACAAACTTTTCTCGGAGCGAGAATTGGGTTTGGCATTGGGGGGGACAAATGTGATACATGCTGCCGTCCTCGCGGGCGACGCGGGGCGTGCGGCTCTGAAGCGCATGGTTGCGCTTGACCGCTACCGGGGCGGCACCCCGGACGATTTGGCGACGATTGCGGCTGTCGCCGGCGAATATGACGCCGCAGAGGATACGGAATGAGCGATACGAAAACCGGCGACGAGAAGACGTTGAGCGTGACCCCGAAGAAGACCCTCAGCCTGAAGCCGGCTGGCGTCACACAGGGGACCGTGCGGCAGAATTTCTCGCATGGCCGCACCAAGCAGGTCGTCGTCGAGACGAAGAAGCGCAAGTTCAGCATGCCGGGCGACAAGCCCGAGGCAGCGCCCGTCATCACGCCGGTGAAGGCGAAGACGGCGGCGACCCCGGCGGCTGAGACGCCGGCGCCCAAGCCGGTGCCGAGCGGCCTGGTTCTCAGCGATGTGACGTCGGGTCTTTCCACAAGCGAGCTCGAAGCCCGCCGCAAGGCCCTGGAAGGCTCCAAGGTCCGCGAGGTCGAGGATCGTCAGCGCGCGGCCGAGGACGCCAAGCGCCGCAAGGACGAAGACGAGCGCCGCCGCAAGGAGCGCGACGAGTCTGCTCGCCGCCAGGCCGAGGAAGAAGCTCGCCTGAAAACCGAGGCGGAATCCCGTCGTCGTGCAGAGGAAGAAGCCCGTCGCCGCACGCCGGTGAACGAAGTCGCCGCCGACGATGACGATGGGGATTCGGCGAAGAAGCCGGTCAAGGCGCGCGGTGCTGCTGGCCTGCCTCCGCGCAGGATTGCAACGCCTGAGGTCGCGAAGCCGACCCGCGCGAAGGGCGATGACGATCGCCGCCGCGGCAAGCTGACCCTGAATTCGGCGCTGTCGTCCGAGGACGGTGACGCTCGGGCACGTTCTCTGTCGGCGATGCGTCGCCGCCAGGAGAAGTTCAAGCGCGCGATGCATCAGGAGCCGCGCGAAAAGGTAATGCGCGAAGTGACGCTGCCTGAGACGATCACGATCCAGGATCTCGCCAACCGTATGTCGGAGCGCGCGGTCGATATCGTCAAGTTCTTCATGAAGCAGGGCCAGATTCTGAAACCCGGCGACGTGATCGACGCCGACACTGCCGAACTGGTTGCATCGGAATTCGGCCACACGGTGAAGCGTGTTGCCGAGTCCGACATCGAGGAAGGCCTGTTCAACATTCCGGACAGCGAAGAGGACCTCGTCGCGCGGCCGCCAGTGGTCACTATCATGGGTCACGTCGACCACGGCAAGACGTCGTTGCTCGACGCCATCCGTAATGCGAACGTGGTCGCTGGCGAAGCTGGCGGCATCACGCAGCACATCGGCGCGTACCAGGTCGAGAAGAACGGTCAGAAGATCACCTTCATCGACACGCCCGGCCACGCCGCCTTCACGGCGATGCGCGCCCGTGGTGCACAGGCGACCGACATCGCGATCCTCGTTGTCGCGGCCGACGATGCGGTCATGCCGCAGACGGTGGAATCGATCAATCACGCCAAGGCCGCGAGGGTTCCGATCATCGTGGCGATCAACAAGATCGACAAGCCGAGCGCCGACCCGAACAAGGTTCGCACTCAGCTCCTCCAGCACGAAGTGTTCGTGGAATCGATGGGCGGCGAGGTGCTCGACGTCGAGGTGTCCGCGACCAAGGGCACCAACCTCGACAAGCTGCTGGAGACGATTCTCCTGCAGTCCGAGGTGCTCGATCTGAAGGCAAATCCGGACCGTACCGCGGAAGGCGTTGTCATCGAGGCGAAGCTCGACAAGGGCCGCGGCTCGGTCGCGACCGTGCTCGTCCAGACCGGCACGCTGATGCCGGGCGACATCCTTGTCGCCGGTAATGAGTGGGGCCGCGTTCGCGCGCTGGTCAACGATCGTGGCGAGCAGGTCGCCGAGGCTGGACCGGCCATGCCGGTCGAGGTTCTCGGCCTGCAAGGCACGCCGCAGGCTGGCGACCGCTTCGCGGTGGTGAACAACGAAGCACGCGCCCGCGAGATCACCGAGTACCGTCAACGCCTGGCCCGCGACAAGGCGGTCGCCCGCCATCACGGCCAGCGCGGCTCGCTCGAGCAGATGATGACGCAGCTTCAGACCAGCGGCCTCAAGGAGTTCCCGCTGCTGATCAAGGGCGACGTCCAGGGCTCGATCGAGGCGATTTCGGCGGCTCTCGACAAGCTCGGCACCGACGAGGTCCGTGCGCGGATCGTTCATTCGGGCGCAGGCGCGATCACCGAGAGCGACGTGTCTTTGGCTGAGACCTCGGGCGCCGCGATCATCGGCTTCAACGTCCGCGCCAATGCTCAGGCGCGGCAGGCAGCCGAGAATGCCGGCATCGAGATCCGCTACTACAACATCATCTACAATCTCGTGGATGACGTTAAGGCGGCGATGTCGGGTCTGCTCTCGCCGGAGCGCCGCGAGACTTTCCTCGGCAATGCCGAGATCCTCGAGGTCTTCAACATCACCAAGGTCGGCAAGGTTGCCGGCTGCCGCGTGACGGAAGGCAAGGTCGAGCGTGGTTCGGGCGTCCGCCTGATCCGCGACAACGTCGTCATCCACGAAGGCACGCTGAAGACGTTGAAGCGCTTCAAGGACGAAGTCGCGGAAGTCCCGGCCGGCCAGGAATGCGGCATGGCGTTCGCCAACTACGAAGACATCCGTGCTGGCGACGTCATCGAGTGCTATCGCGTCGAGATGGTGACGCGCACGCTCTAGAATGCGAGTTGAGACAGGGCAGCGGCTGGGCCGCTGCCCGTTTATTTGAAACATGCGGTGCGGTTCGATCCCGCGCCCCACGATTTCAGGATTTGACAATGTCCCGTTTTGACAATTCAGGCCCGTCCCAGCGCCAGTTGCGCGTTGGCGAGCAGGTGCGCCATGCTCTTTCAGACATGCTTCAGCGCGGCGAAGTCCGCGACGATCTTGTCGAGACGACGGTCATCTCGATCTCGGAAGTGCGCATGTCGCCCGATCTGAAGATCGCGACCGCCTTCGTCTCGCCGCTCGGCGCGAAGGACGATGCCGCCGTCATCGACGCGCTGAACCGGCACGCGAAGTTCATTCGCGGCCGGATGTCGCCGGCGCTTCGGCAGATGAAGTACATGCCGGAGTTCCGCTTCCGGCTCGACACCAGCTACGACAATTTCCAGAAGATCAACGATCTGCTGCACTCGCCCGAAGTGGCGCGCGATCTGGGGCACGACGAAGAGGACGAGAAATAGATGTCCCGCCGCGGCAAGAAAAAGGGCCGGCCGGTTTCCGGCTGGCTGATCCTCGACAAGCCGGTCGGCATGGGCTCCACCCAGGCGGTCTCCAAGGTGAAGTGGCTGTTCCAGGCGGAGAAGGCCGGCCACGCCGGCACGCTCGACCCGCTGGCCTCCGGCATGCTGCCGATCGCGCTCGGCGAGGCGACGAAGACGGTGCCCTACGTCATGGACGGCGCCAAGATTTACCGCTTCACGGTCGCCTGGGGCGAGGAGCGCTCGACCGACGACCTCGAAGGCCCGGTGACCGAGCGCTCCGACAAGCGGCCCGGTGAAGCAGACATCCGCGCGCTTCTGCCCAAATATACCGGCGTCATCATGCAGCGCCCGCCGCGCTTTTCGGCGGTGAAGATCGATGGCGAGCGCGCCTACGATCTGGCGCGTGAAGGCGAAGTGGTCGAGATCGCGGAACGCGAGATCGAGATCGGCCGGTTGGACCTGGTTTCCCACGATCCCGAGCGTTCTGTGTTCGAGGTCGAATGCGGCAAGGGAACCTATGTTCGCTCGCTGGCGCGCGACATGGGCCGCGACCTCGGTTGTTTCGGCCACGTCGCCGACCTGCGCCGCGTTTCGGTCGAGCCGTTCGAGCCCGAGGATCTGGTCACGATCGAAGAGCTCGAAGTCGCAATGCCGCGCCGCGAAGGCGAGGACGCACCGGACTATCGCGCGATTGATGACTATGTCATCGACACGGTCGTCGCCCTGGATTGCCTGCCGCAGGTGGCGATCACGGACGATGCCGCCTCGCGCATCCGCCTCGGCAATCCGGTCATCATCCGCGGCCGCGATGCTCCGGTCGAGGCCGAGGAGGCCTGCGCCACGGCGCGCGGCAAGCTGGTGGCGATCGGCGCGATCGAGGCCGGCATGTTCAAGCCAAAGCGGGTTTTTGCCGGCTGAGCAGAAAATGCTCTAGACTGTCGGAACAGTCTGATTTGCGCCGAGGCGGGCATGGCAAAAACGGAACCGGTCAAAAAGCGGCTGCGCAAGGCCATCAAGCGGTCGCCCGTCGGTTCGTCGCCCGGCACGCTCGTCGCCGATCCGAACGCCGCCAAGACGGCGCTAACTCTGACGCTGATCTCGCCAGAGTCCTACCAAGTCATTGAAGATGCGAGCATAAGCGACCTGCAGGAGCAGCGCGGCAAATGGCCGATCATCTGGCTCGACTGCGTCGGGCTCGGCAATATCGATCTCATCGTCGAGATCGGTGACCTGTTCGGCCTTCATCCGCTGGCGCTTGAGGATACGGTGAACGCCGGACAGCGGCCGAAGGTCGACTTCTATGAGGACCACGCTTTCGTCATCGTCAGCATGATCGATGATCCGAAATCCAACCGGTACGAGCAGATATCCACCTTCTTCTGCGACGACTTCGTCATCACATTCCAGGAACGGAAGGGCGACCCGTTCAATGCGGTGCGCAAGCGGATCGATTCCAGCAATCCCAACCGCATCCGCGAGCGCAAGGCAGACTACCTCGCCTATGCGCTAATCGACGCCGTCGTGGACAGCTACTTTCCGATTATCGACGACGCCGGCGAAACAGTCGAAAAGATCGAGGACGAAATGCTGCAGCAGGCGGCGAAGCACCAGGTCCGCCAGTTGCATGTGTTTCGCCGCGACGCGATGGCGTTGAAGCGCGCCGTCTGGCCGCTGCGCGACGTACTCGCTGGCCTGACCCGCGCCGAGGTGCCTTTCATTCGCGCCGAGACGCGCGTGTTCCTGAACGATACGCTCGATCATTCGATCCGGTTGATCGAACTGGTCGAGACCCAGCGCGAAATGCTCACTGGCCTGATCGAAATGCACCTGTCGCTGACCCAGCAGCGAACAAATGAGATCATCAGCTTCCTGACGGTTGTCACCGCGATCTTCATCCCGCTGACATTCCTCGCCGGCATCTGGGGTATGAATTTCGACCCGTCGACCTCGCCCTGGAACATGCCGGAACTGCTGAGTTATTACGGCTACCCTGCCGCGCTGGGCTCCATGCTTTTCGTGGCTCTGGGTCTGATAAGCTATTTCAAGTGGAAGAAGTGGCTGTAGTGCCTTCGAGCAACAACCAGGGATTGCATTCCCTAGCGTCCCGGCAATCCCCATCGGCTTCTTTGCCGGTTCCACAATAGTGCTGGCTTTTCCGGGAAACTTCCATTATATGCGCCGCAACATCGCGCCCGGAATAATATCCAACGCGCTTTGTTCACCGGCCTCCGCTGGACGACATCCCGGCCGTGGGCGACCCCGTTCCTCCATTTGAAAGGAAGCGTCCGATGTCGATTACTGCAGAGCGTAAACAGGCCTTGATGGCCGAATTTGCAACCGCCAAGGGCGACACAGGTTCGCCTGAAGTGCAGATTGCCATCTATTCCGAGCGTATCAAGAACCTGACCGAGCATTTCAAGGGCCACGTGAAGGATAACCATTCCCGTCGCGGCCTGCTCAAACTTGTGTCGTCGCGTCGCAGTCTCCTCGACTATCTCAAGGCGAAGGATGAAGGCCGCTACTCGGCTCTGATCGAAAAGCTCGGCCTGCGCCGTTAATTGCTGACCGGCGGGTTTCTTCTGGAAATCCGCCGATTGCTTATCCTGGAACCGTGAAATTCGGGTCCGCCGGACCAAAACCCTATCCCGGGGAAGAGGTCCAAAGCGTCCAACCATCACAGGGATTGCTGGACGCGCTCCATGGACAGTCATGGGGCAGGATTGCAGGCCGCTCGCGAGGCACCTTGGGCAACCCATGTGCCGTGCGGCAACCCGAGCGCCCCGTTGTCTTGCCCGTGGCTCGTCCGCAACGAAGCCCTAGGGACATGCTCGCGCCGCTGGATGCGGCAGCGGGCTTCCCGCTTAGCAAGGACAAGAAATGTTCAATCATCACAAAGTGGAAATCGACTGGGCCGGCCGCAAGCTGACGCTGGAGACCGGCAAGATCGCGCGTCAGGCCGACGGCGCGGTTCTGGCGACCTACGGCGAGACCGTGGTTCTGGCCACTGTCGTCTCGATGAAAGAGCCGAAGCCCGGCCTCGACTTCTTTCCGCTGACCGTCAACTACCAGGAAAAGACCTACGCCGCCGGCAAGATCCCAGGCGGCTATTTCAAGCGTGAAGGCCGTCCGTCCGAGAAGGAAACGCTGGTTTCCCGCCTGATCGACCGTCCGATCCGCCCGCTTTTCGCTGACGGCTACAAGAACGACACGCAGATTGTCGTGACCGTCGTCCAGCACGATCTGGAGAACGACCCGGACATTCTGGCGATTGTCGCCACCTCGGCTGCGCTGACGCTGTCCGGCGTTCCGTTCATGGGCCCGATCGGTGGCGCCCGCGTCGGCTACATCAACGGCGAATATGTGCTGAACCCGCATATCGACGAAATGCAGGAATCGAAGCTCGACCTCGTCGTCGCCGGCACGGGCGATGCGGTGCTGATGGTCGAGTCGGAAGCCAAGGAACTGCCTGAAGACGTCATGCTCGGCGCCGTGATGTTCGGCCACAAGGGCTTCCAGCCCGTCCTCAACGCCATCATCAAGCTGGCCGAAGTTGCCGCCAAAGACGCGCGCGACTTCACGCCCCCGAGCTTCGGCGCTCTGGAATCCGACATGCTGAAGCTGGTCGAGGACGATCTGCGCGCCGCCTACAAGAATGTCGACAAACAGAAGCGTTCCGCCGCGGTCGACGCCGTCAAGGCGAAGGTCAAGGAAACCTTCTCGCCAAAGGACGACGAGACTCCGCTCTACACCAGCGAGCAGGTTGGCTCGGTGTTCAAGGACCTGCAGGCGAAGATCGTCCGCTGGAACATCCTCGACACCAAGTCGCGCATCGATGGCCGCGATCTCTCGACCGTTCGCCCGATCGTTTCGGAAGTCGGCCTCCTGCCGCGCACGCACGGCTCCGCACTGTTCACCCGCGGCGAGACGCAGGCGATCGTTGTCGCGACGCTCGGCACTGGCGAGGACGAGCAGTACGTCGACGCGCTGACCGGCATGTACAAGGAGACCTTCCTCCTCCACTACAACTTCCCGCCCTATTCGGTGGGTGAGACGGGCCGCATGGGTTCGCCGGGACGCCGCGAAATCGGCCACGGCAAGCTCGCCTGGCGCGCCATCCGTCCGATGCTCCCGGCGGCGGAAGCGTTTCCGTATACGCTCCGCGTGGTCTCAGAGATCACCGAGTCGAACGGTTCGTCCTCGATGGCGACCGTCTGCGGCACCTCGCTGGCGCTCATGGACGCAGGCGTTCCGCTGCAGAAGCCGGTGGCTGGTATCGCGATGGGCCTGATCAAGGAAGGTGACCGTTTCGCGGTGCTCTCCGACATCCTCGGCGACGAGGATCATCTCGGCGACATGGACTTCAAAGTGGCCGGCACGACCAATGGCATCACCGCGCTGCAGATGGACATCAAGATCGACGGCATCACCGAAGAGATCATGAAGGTGGCGCTGGCTCAGGCCAAGGATGGCCGGATCCACATCCTCGGCGAGATGGGCAAGGCGATCTCCGAGGGCCGTTCCGAGCTTGGCGAGTTCGCGCCGCGCATCGAGGTCATGCACATCCCGACCGACAAGATCCGCGACGTGATCGGCTCGGGCGGCAAGGTCATCCGCGAGATCGTCGAGAAGACCGGCGCCAAGATCAACATTGAGGACGACGGCACGGTGAAGATCGCTTCGTCGAACGCCAAGGAGATCGAGGCGGCCAAGAAGTGGATCCACACGATCGTCGCCGAGCCGGAAGTCGGCGAGATCTACGAAGGCACGGTCGTGAAGACCGCGGACTTCGGCGCCTTCGTCAACTTCTTCGGGCCGAAGGACGGCCTGGTCCACATCTCGCAGCTCGCCAACGAGCGCGTGCAGAAGACCACCGACGTCGTCAAAGAGGGCCAGAAGGTCTGGGTCAAGCTGATGGGCTTCGACGAGCGCGGCAAGGTCCGCCTCTCCATGAAGGTCGTCGACCAGGAGACCGGCAAGGAAATCGTCCGGGAGAAGAAGGAAGAGACCGCGGAAGACGCGGCCTAAATCCTTCTCCATCCAGATTGAAGGGCGCGGTCAAAGCCGCGCCCTTTGCTTTTTCGGAAACATCGCTACACCGACGCCATGAGCCGCGACGCGCTGAAGACGCTTTTCCATCCCTTCGAGAAGGGTGACATCGAGGTTCCGGCGTCAACAGGCGATGTTCTCTTCCTCGGCGCGGAACCGGGTTTTTCGCTGCCGCAGGATTTCCCGCGGGCGCTCCATGCGGTGCAGGGATTTCGTCCCGATTTCCTGAGGCTAAAGGCGAG
This sequence comes from Rhizobiaceae bacterium, assembly GCA_035503715.1. Taxonomy (GTDB): domain Bacteria; phylum Pseudomonadota; class Alphaproteobacteria; order Rhizobiales; family Rhizobiaceae; genus OAS926. The sequence goes on from DATJTE010000155.1 coordinate 42,186, forward strand.
CGGATACGATGCCGTGCCGCAGCTGCTCTCCGGTAGACGCTTCGATCTAACGCTCGTGCTGTCTGGCCGGCACCGTGGGCAGAACGAACTCCGGATCGCGGCCGCGCTTCGCGCGACGTCTCCCGGTGGCTTGATCGTCGTTGCTGGCAGCAAAGGCGAAGGTGCCGCGAGTCTGAAGAAGCGGCTGGAGGCACTCACGGCAATCGCCGGTTCCGAGCCAAAATATCACGGGCTGGCCTTCTGGTTTCATCGTCCGGAGGACGCCACAGTGGTCGAAGCGATCCTGCGTTCGGAGAACACCGGGCTGACGGTCGAAGGTCGGTTCGCAACCGCGCCCGGCATGTTCTCGCATGACCGCATCGATCCCGGCTCGCACATGCTGGCCGAGCACCTGCCGGACAATCTCTCCGGCAATATTGCCGATTTCTGCGCCGGCTGGGGGTATCTCGCCGCGAACGTCGCGGAGCGCTGCCCGTCCGTGCGATCAATCGATCTCTACGAAGCCGATTTCGAGTCCCTTGAGGCAGCGAAGCAAAATCTTGGCGATGTATCGCCGGAGACGAAGTTCTTCTGGCACGATCTGCTTTCAGAACCCGTTGGCGAACGTTACGACGCGATCGTCATGAACCCGCCGTTTCACGCGGGTCGCGCCGCCGAACCGAACATGGGGCAGGGGATGATCGCGGTTGCAGCAAAGTCGCTGAAGAAAGGCGGCAGGCTTCTGATGGTCGCCAACCGCCGTCTGCCCTATGAACAAATTCTCGAAACGGCCTTTGCCGAATTTTCAGAGATCGCCGGCGATAAGGCGTTCAAGGTTTTGATGGCGCGGCGCTAGCCGTTCAGTGCAGAGCGCCTGCCGCGACCCTCAGGCTTGCGTGATGAGCCGTCCGCGTCTCGCCGCCGCGTCTCGCCAGTGGCGCTGGCTTTCCGAACAGATAGCCCTGCACGACCTGACATCCGGCGGCCTTGAGCAGGCTCGCCTGGCTCTCGGTCTCGACACCCTCGGCGATTGTGTGGACGCCCAGCGCGCGCGACAGCCCGACAATCGTGGAGACAACCGCGCCGGAACTGGTGTCCGTTTCCATCCGGCTGACGAACGAACGGTCGATCTTCAGTTTCTGAAACGAGAAATCGATGAGATAGCTCAGGTTGGAGTAGCCCGTGCCGAAATCATCGACGGCGACGGAAAGGCCCATCTCGCTGAGCTGCTTGAGCACAGCGGCCGCTCGCTCGCGGTCCTGCATCATCGCTGTTTCGGTAACCTCGAGCTCAAGCCGCTGCGGTTTGATCCCGGTCGTCTTCATCACATCCTGGACGACGCCGATGAAATCCTTGGCCATGAACTGGACCGGCGAGATGTTGACCGCGACGAAACAGTCATCCGGCAGATGTTGCGCGTCAGTGCACGCCTGGCGCAGCACCCATTTGCCGATTGGCAGGATCATGCCGGTCTCTTCCGCGATCGGGATGAACTCAATGGGTGGGATCATGCCGCGCTCGGGATGTTTCCAGCGGATCAGCGCCTCGTAGCCGACGATCCGTCCGGACGTAAGTTCAAGCTGCGGTTGATAGTGCAGGTCAAAATCGCCGCGTTCGAACGCGTTGTGCAGCTCCGACTCGATCCACTGCCGGTAGTCGGCCACCTGGCCCATCTCGGCATGGAAGATCGACCAGTTGCCGACACCTGCGGCGCGTGCGTTCTGCAGCGCAAGGTTGGAGCGCCTGAGCAGCGTTGCGGGATCGTTGCCGTCTTTCGGCATCGCGACGATGCCGACGGAAACGTTGACGGATTGCAGATGCGACTTGAGCTGATAGGGCTCCATCAGGCTTTCGATCAGCAGCTCCGCGACACTCTCCATGGAGGCCAGCGCCCGATTGTCGGGATAGAGCACCGCGAATTCGCCTGCACCGATGCGGCCGATTACAAGGCCTTTCGGCAAAGCCTCCTTCAGCCGGCTGGCAAACGCCCGGATGAGGTCGTCGCCTTGCGCATATCCGATTGAATCATTGATCTGTTTAAAGCGATCGATGTCGATATCGATCAGGAAAACGGGTTCCCCGGTCTTGGCGATCCGAGACAGAGCCTCCGCGATCTTGCCGACCATGGCTGTCCGCGCATACAGGCCGGTGAGCTTGTCGAAATGCGTTTCCTTGTAGACATATTCGGCGGATTCATCGATGCCGGCAAAGAAAGAGAGCGCCGCACCCGCAGCCGCCAGCGCGCACAAGGACGCGACGATCGCGCTGACCACGGATGTCGGCAGCCCAATGATGTCGGTGCCGAATGCATAGCGTAGCCCCCAGAGGCCGAGCACGAAGCTGCCCAGGCCCGACGCACCGATCGTGATCAGCCGAAAGGCCGTGCTTCGGTTCGGGTTGGCGGTCACCTGCATGAGAAAATCCCTGCCCTGAATGCAGTGCTAGGGGGAATCCTCTTAAAAACGGTTTCCGGGAATAACTCGAATTTTACAGGTGAAAAGATTTCGCTAATCGCGGCCTTCGCCGGTTGCCTTCAGCTCTTCCAGCGTCGGCATCGAAACGACGTGATAGCCGGAATCGACATAGAGGATTTCGCCAGTGACGCCGCCTGACAGATCAGAGAGCAGATAGAGCGCCGAGCCGCCGATCTCTTCGAGCGTGACCGGTCGGCGCAGCGGCGAATTGCGCTGCTGGAAGGAGAACATGTAGCGCGCGTCCGAAATGCCTGCGCCTGCAAGTGTGCGCACCGGACCGGCAGAGATCGCGTTCACGCGGATGTTGCGTGGACCGTAGTCGCTGGCGAGATAGCGCACGCTGGCTTCGAGGCCGGCTTTCGCAACGCCCATCACATTGTAGTTCGGCATGACGCGCACCGAACCGGCATAAGTCAGCGTGATCATCGCGCCGCCATTCAGCATCAGTGCCGCGGCTTTGCGCGCCACCTCGGTGAACGAGTAGCAGGAGATCACCATGGTGCGGACGAAATTGTCCTTGCTGGTGTCGGCGTAGAGGCCCTTCAGCTCGTTCTTGTCGGAAAAACCGATCGCGTGGACGATAAAGTCGAGCGAACCCCACTCATTGCCGAGCGCCTGGAACACGCTGTCGACCGACACGCTGTCCTCGACATCGCAGGGCAGAACGAGCTTGGCGCCCACCTTCTCGGCCAGTGGCTTGACGCGTTTGCCGAACGCCTCGCCCTGATAGGTGAAGGCCATCTCGGCCCCTTGCGCGGCAAGGCTCTGCGCGATGCCCCAGGCGATCGAATGATCGTTCGCGACGCCCATGATGAGCCCGCGTTTGCCCTTCATAAGATCAGTCATGAGCAGCTCTTAGGCGTAACGTTGAAAGACCAGCGTCGCATTGGTGCCGCCGAAGCCGAACGAGTTCGAGAGCACGGTGTCGATCTTGGCGTTTTCAATCAGCTTGCGCACGATCGGCATGCCTTCGAATTCCGGATCGAGCGTTTCGATATGCGCGCTCTCGCCGATGAAGCGGCCCTGCATCATCAGGATCGAATAGATCGATTCCTGCACGCCGGCCGCACCCAGCGAGTGACCGGTGAGCGATTTGGTGGAGGTGATGTGCGGTATCTTTTCGCCGAACACCTCCCGGATGGCACCCATCTCCTTGGAGTCGCCAACCGGCGTCGAGGTGCCATGCGTGTTGATGTAATCGACAGGCGTCTTCACCGTCGCCAGAGCCTGCCGCATGCAGCGCATCGCGCCTTCGCCCGATGGCGCGACCATGTCGTAGCCGTCGGAGGTCGCACCGTAGCCGACGACCTCGGCGTAGATCTTCGAGCCGCGCGCTTTCGCGGCTTCAAGCTCTTCCAGCACCAGCACTCCCGCACCGCCGGCAATGACGAACCCGTCCCGGTTCACATCATAGGCGCGCGACGCGGTCGCCGCCCGGTCGTTGAACTTTGAGGACATCGCGCCCATTGCGTCGAACAAATTGGACATCGTCCAGTCGAGATCTTCATGTCCGCCGGCGAAGATACGGTCCTGCTTGCCCCACTGGATGAGCTCATACGCATTGCCGATGCAATGCGCCGAGGTCGAGCAGGCCGAGCTTATCGAATAGTTCACCCCGTGGATCTTGAACCATGTCGCGAGCGTTGCGGACGCGGTCGACGACATCGCCTTCGGCACCGCGAACGGCCCGATGCGCTTCGGGCTGTTGTTCTTCAACGTCGTTTCCGCCGCCTCAACGATCACCTTGGTCGACGGTCCGCCCGACCCCATGACGATGCCTGTACGTTCGTTGGTAATTTCCTCGGGCGTCAGGTTCGCATCTGCGATCGCCTGCTGCATGGCGACGTGGTTCCACATGCCGCCCTTCGACAGGAAGCGCGCAGCACGGCGATCGACCAGCTCGGTCGGATCGAGCGTCGGCGCGCCCCACACCTGGCACTTGAAGCCGTGGTCGGCGAAGTCTTGTGAAAAGGAGATGCCGGATTTGGCGTCGTGAAGGGAAGCTTGCACTTCGCTGGCGTTACTGCCGATCGAAGACACGATCCCTAGGCCCGTGACCACTACCCGTCTCATCGCGTCCTTCCTGAATTCTTCTGGCGCGGTCAGGCCGCGGACTGTTTCGACAGACCGACTTTCAGGTCGGCTGCCGAGTATATGGGTTCACCGTCCGCCTTAAGCCAGCCATCGGCGATGCCGAGCACCAGCCGCCCGCGCATCACGCGCTTGAAATCGACGCCGTATTCGACCTTCTTGACCGCAGGCGTCACCATGCCCTTGAACTTCACCTCGCCGGTCGAGAGCGCCATGCCTTTGCCAGGCTCGCCAAGCCAGCCGAGGTAGAAACCCGTCATTTGCCACATGGCATCGAGCCCGAGGCAGCCCGGCATGATCGGATTGCCGGGGAAATGGCATTCGAAGAACCAGAGGTCCGGCTTGATATCGAATTCCGCGCGGATAAAGCCCTTGTCGAAGGCTCCGCCGGTCTCGCTGATTTCGGTGATGCGGTCGAACATCAGCATGGGCGGGGCGGGAAGCTGAGCGTTGCCCGGCCCGAAAAGATCGCCACGCGCACAGGCGAGGAGGTCTTCGTAACCGTAGCTGGACTTGCGTTCCGCCATGCGCCCTATCCCGTTGTGGACGCCGGGCGTCCTTCCAGATGCTCTAACATAGAGCGTTTCCAGCCGGAAACGCATGAATGCGCTTAAACTGCCCGATTGCCGGGGTCAATGTGCCGCTATTGATCGGTTTTTTTTGACGGAATATATGTGCATTGAGCGAAATATAGTCATTTTCTGCCGTAAACCGTGATCGGCACGATACGGCAGGACGGGCGAGCAGCGAACGAATGGACTTCAAAGGGCATAAACCCCAGATCGCCGTGGACAAACGTGTCCGCGACGCGGGTCTGCGCCCGACGCGCCAGCGTGTTGCGTTGGCTGAATTGCTGTTCGCGAAAGGCAATCGCCATCTCTCCGCCGAGGAACTCCACGAGGAAGCGGTGACAGCCGGCGTGCCGGTATCGCTCGCGACGGTCTACAACGCGCTTCATCAGTTCACGGAGGCGGGGCTGCTGCGCATCCTCGCGGTCGAGGGGTCGAAGACCTATTTCGACACCAACACCTCCGACCACCATCATTTCTACATCGAAGGCGAGAACAGGATCTTCGATATCGCTGATACGCCGGTGCGGGTGGTAGACCTTCCGGAGCCGCCGGAGGGCATGGAGATCGTCAACGTGGACATCGTCGTCCGGCTTCGCCAGAAGCGCGGCGGCCAGTGACCGATCCACGGTCGGTCGACCTCATCGTCAAGCTGGAATGGGCTGCGGTGGCGCTTGCCGCGCTGATTGCCTACTGGTTCGTCGGCCGCTGGTGGTTCTTCGCCCTGCTGATCCTCGCGCCGGATCTCTCAATGCTGGGCTATCTGGTCGGCAAGCGGGCAGGGGCGATCGCCTACAATCTCGCGCATATCCTGTTCTGGCCGATCATCCTGCTGCTCTATGGCACGTTCGTAGGCAGCCGCTTGAGCCTCGAGCTCGGTTTGATCTGGCTCGCCCACATCGCGGTCGATCGCGCGCTTGGTTACGGCCTGAAATACGCGACCGATTTCCGCGACACCCATCTTGGCCGCATCGGCCGCGACTAGTTCTTGAACAACTCGCCCGGATAGGCGCCCCAGACCTGGGACTGCTGGACCCAGCCGGTGTGCCCGGCAAACGTCATCTCGCACCAATCGCCGTTGCACGAATGAATCGTGCCGATAACGCCCGGTTCGAGCGCCGCGACTTTATTTGCACCGCTGCTCGGTTCGGTCAAAAGGTCGATGCGGGCATCCTTGCCCTTCTGCCACGGCGCTGCGATCGCGGTCCGCTTGCCGGAGAGCAGGGATTGGTTGACCCAGCCCTCGGAGCCGTCGGAATCGCGCACACGCCGCCAATTGTCGTATTCCTGGATGATTTCCATCGGCAGGCCTGGCTTCAGGTACATCCAGTCGACGGCGTAACCCAGCCCGGGGCCGATGCGGGAGTTCACGCGGCCCGACTTCAGGCTGACGAAACGCGGCAGCGGCAGGCCGCTTGGACCGCGCGCCACGCTCTGCGTTGTCGTCGGATCGGGAAGCTGATCGGCGAATACGGGAATCGTGAAAAGCACTGAAACGGCGGCCGCAACGGCTGCCAGTCGAAGCGACGCGGAACCTGACACCCTTCGCCCTCTGCTCCAAGCGGGCCTGCCCTGGGTTGAGGGAGCCCTTTTTCTTTGTCTTCGGCCGGGCCTCTGTTAAAGAGGGCCGCGAACCGGGACCGTCTTCCGAGTTTCGCCCGTCTTGGTTAAAGAGGTCTCAACGACCCGTTCTTGAGGAAGCGATGGCCGGCAAAAAAAAGCCCCTCGTCGTTATTACGCGTAAGCTGCCCGACCAGGTCGAAACCCGCATGCGGGAATTGTTCGACGCCCGCCTCAATGTCGATAACACGCCGATGAGCAAGGTCGAGCTCGCTGCTGCGGTCCGTGAAGCCGACGTGCTCGTGCCGACACTGACGGACCGTATCGATGCCGAGCTGATCGCCAAGGCCGGTGACAGTTTGAAGCTCATCGCCAACTACGGAAACGGCATCGATCACATCGATGTCGCAGCCGCCGCGAAAAAAGGCATCACCGTCACCAACACGCCCGGCGTTCTGACCGAAGACACCGCGGACATGACCATGGCGCTGATTCTGGCGGTGCCGCGCCGCCTTGTTGAAGGCGCCGGTGTCTTGAAATCGAGCGGCAAATGGGCCGGCTGGTCGCCGACCTGGATGCTTGGTCGCCGTATCTGGGGCAAACGCCTGGGCATTGTCGGCATGGGCCGCATCGGCACGGCCGTCGCACGTCGCGCCAAAGCCTTCGGTCTCTCCATCCACTACCACAACCGCCACCGCGTGCTGCAGTCGGTCGAGGATGAGCTTGAGGCGACCTATTGGGAAAGCCTCGACCAGATGCTCGCGCGCATGGACATCATTTCGGTCAACTGCCCCTCGACGCCGGCGACCTTCCATCTGCTCTCGGCGCGGCGTCTCGCACTGCTGCAGCCGTCGGCATACATCGTCAACACGGCGCGCGGCGACATCATCGACGAGCATGCCTTGATCCAGCTCATTCAGGACGGGAAGCTCGCCGGAGCCGGTCTCGACGTCTTCGAGCATGAGCCTGCGGTCAATCCGAAGCTGGTGAAGCTCGCCTCGAAGGGCAAGGTCGTGCTTCTGCCGCACACTGCTTCTGCCACGATCGAAGGCCGCGTCGACATGGGAGAGAAGGTGATCATCAACATTCGCGCCTTCGCCGACGGCCACCGCCCGCCGGATCGGGTTTTGCCGAACAAGGTGTAATCCAGCTTTGGTTCCTCTCCCCACTTCGCGGGGCGCCTGCCGGGCGAGGCAACGAGTCTCGCCCCGGCTCTCGCGCGAAGGCGACCGAGGTATGCAGTTTCGAAAAGGTACGATGCTGCTTCGTGGCATGGGCGATCAGGACGTATCGAAAGGTCGGGGCGCGGCGACGGTCAGCGCGCCCGACATAGCCAAGAGAAATAGCGCCAGTTGCCGGAGCATGATGTAGCGTCGAGCCGGCCGGCGTCCGAAGCAGTGGGGCATTGTCGACTGTTTCCGCACCGCCAGCGCCAGCGCGCGAAAACAGCTGGCAAGGCGCACAAGGTCGGCAACGCTGTCGCCACCGGGCATCGGGGCGGGCTGGTGCGGGGCGGCGACGCCCACCGCCAGCGCTTCGCCGATAACGAAATCGCGGGCGACGGCCTCGGCCTGACGCAGAATCCAGAGGATCAGACACCGGGTTGGGAGAGACCGGCCGCAAGCGCGTTCGGCCAGCACGGCGAGCGCGACCAGCACCCGCGCTATGTTTGCCAGCGCCTGTCCGTCGTCCTCTGCCTTCCAGTCCATATCCGTCTCCGTGTTGGTCGCGGAGATTATGGATGAGGTCGAGAGAGGGGTGGACGAACTTGGGAAAACATTCCTGACATATGCTGACAGGGGCGGTGCGAGGGGCGGGTACGAATCTGAAAAGATGCGACGCGCTTCAGGCAAATATTTGCGAGTGGGAGGCGGTGATCACCGATATATTCCCGTCCATGCCGACCTCAATTTCGCACCCGTCGAATTTGCGATGCTCGCCCCGGTCCAGCCTGACTGCGACCGGCGTCGGCCAGCCCATTTCCTTCGCGACGATCAGGCCGAGCAGCAAGATCGCATCCGGCTCGTGCAGCACGAGCGCCGCGGGCGCATGACCGTTATGAGCGAGTTCCAGCAAGACAGCAGCGGCCGACGATGAGCCGATTGTGCCGGGCAGAAACAGTACGCGCCCGGCAATCGACATGCCGTGATCGGGATGCCGGACGTCCGCGATCTTTCCGGTTCTCGGGTCGACGCCGCCCCAGAAACTGATCGGCGCGCCGAGCACCAGCGCCTGGCCGCGGCCTGCCGCCCCCTCAACCAATATCTCCGCATGGACCGTCATGTCGGCATGTCCGACAGCACGGTCCGGCCCGTGACCGCGCTCTCGACACAGTCGGCGAGCGAGGCATAGATAACGCCATAGCCCGTATTGCCCGGCGCATAATGCGCGAACTTGCCGGAATTGGTCATCAGCACGCCACCCAGCAGCGTCGGCAGGATTGGCGTGACGACCACACATGTGTCCGCGACGATGACAACGCCGCTTGTCTCAAGCGCTTTCCTTCGCTCGCTAAGCTGCGCGATGACATGCCGGCCCGTGCAGGCGTGGATAGGCACCGTCAGTTTTCGACCGGCGATCAGCCGCTCCAGTTCGTCAAACTCGGCAAGCGAAAGGTGCGGGCTGCCGATCGCCACCGCGTCGATCGTCTCCGACGGTCTAACGGTGGAGAGGCGCTTCCGCGCATCGGCAACCATGGCTGGCGTTACATGGATCATCGTTTCCGGCGGTATGCCGCCCAGCGCGGTTTCCGCGGTTGGCGCTTCGGGTGTCACGCCGGCGATGTGAAACAGGCCGACCGCGCCGGAGGATGCCGCTGCCGCGCCGAAAGCTTTCAGCGCATCCTCGCCGGGATGCCTCGATACGCCGGTCACGACACCAATGGCGGTGCCAACCTCGCGGCCGTACAAGCTGCCGAGGATCGGCCAGGCGAAAGCCGACTCGAGAAATGCGGCGGGCAGGGCGCTGACGTCGAACACCAGCGTCGCCAGTCGGTTCTCAGACCGGTGCAGCCCGTAATCAGGTGCGCGGCCGGCAATCGCGCAGGCAATGTCGAGAAAATCGCCATAGCGGTTGGTCCGTGCGCCGAGCACCGAATTGCAGAAGACGACGGCGTTGGATTCGCCCCAGGCGACATCGGCACCCTGCGCCGGCCGGTGTCCGGCCTGATAGGGCGCACAGGTCCAGCTCTGTTCGCAGCCGAGCGTCCTGTAGGCATCCATCATGCGGCGCGCCATCGTGCGTTGCGGCTCTTCCAGCAGCACCCGCGAGCAGCCCATGAGGTCGAGCGCGCCGACATTGAGCGTTGCTCGCACGGAAACCTTCGCGCCGCCATCGACGAGTTTCTCCGCGAACAGCGTGCCGGAGTCTCCGTGATAGAGCGCGCCATCGATATGCGCCGAAGCGATCGGGATCAGCCGCGTCGCGCCGAGTAGCCTGGCGCTGTCGGCGACGATGCGCATCGCCATCGCGGCGCCTTCGCCGCGCTCGCCCGAGGCGATGGCCCTTTCGTCGGCCGACAGGGTCAGTGTCACGACAGAACCTTGCGCATCGTTACCGATGTCGACCGGTCGAAACCGGGATGCGCCGTCCGGCCTGTCTCCTGGAAACCGAGCCTGGCGAACGCCGCATGGTTGCCAGTGAGTTCCACGCGGGTCTGCAGTTCGATGACAGGCTTGCCGTGATCCTTCGCATGCGCTTCCGCAGCCACGAGCAGCACGCGGCCAATTCCGGCGCGCTGAAGCTCCGGCGCGATCGCTAGCTTGCCGAGGTAGAAGCGATCGGCTTTCTCGGCGAGGAAAACGCAGCCCGCAAGTTGATCGCCGCGCCATGCGATGAAGCCGATTTCGCTCACGGTCTTCTTCGCGAGACTGTCTATCGTCAGCCTGTGCGCGGAGGACGGCGGATCGATCACGCCGTCCATGTAGGCGAACGATGCGCGGATAAGATCGAGCAATCCCTCCCAGCGGTCGAAGCCGGCCTCGATCTGCGCGATCTTCACCATCTCAGACAAGGCGTTTGTACCGGACCGTATCGAATCGCGCGCCGAGCGCATCGTACAGCAGCAGCCGCCCGACCAGCGGCTCGCCGATGCCCGTGATCAGCTTGATCGCTTCCATCGCCTGCAGTGTGCCGACGACGCCGGTCAGCGCGCCGATCACGCCGGCTTCTGCGCAGGATGGAACCATGTCGCGCGGCGGCGGCTCCGGAAACAGATCGCGGTATGACGGGTTCTGCCTTCCGTCCGGTCCCGTCTCATGGGGGATTAGCACGGTGAGCGACCCGTCGAACCGGCCGACCGCGGCATGCACGAGCGGTTTTTTCTCCGCTTCGCATGCGTCTGCCACCGCATAGCGCGTATCGAAATTATCGGACCCGTCGATGACGAGATCGTAGGCGCGAACGAGCGCCGCGGCGTTTTTCGCATCGAGTCGTATCGCGTGCACCTCGACGGTCACATGCGGGTTTAGCCGCGTCACCGTATTTGCCGCGCTTTCTCCTTTCGGAATGCCGACTGCGTCGGTGGAATGGATCACCTGCCGTTGCAGATTGGAAAGCGAGACCGTGTCGTCATCGACAACGCCGATCGTGCCTACGCCGGCGGCGGCTAGGTACTGGATTACGGGCGCGCCTAAGCCTCCAGCGCCGATCACCAGCGCACGTGCGCGCTTAAGCTTCTGCTGTCCAGGTCCACCGACTTCGGGCAGCACGATGTGGCGCGCGTAACGCTCAAGCTCGTCCATCGACAGCGGCGCCGGGTCGTGTTGGTTCATTCCGGAAGCATAGCGGCGGCGAACCGCCTTGTCAGTGGGCCAGGATCGGTCGGATTGTGCCGTGCGAAACGGTCAGGAATTGCGCGCGGCCTTCAAGCGCGGAAAAAAGCGACGGTTCGGTTCCCGTCATGAAGGTTTGGCAGCCGAGTTCGTCGAGGATCGAAAACAGAGCTGCGCGCCGTCCGGCGTCGAGATGTGCCGCGATTTCGTCGAGCAGCAGGATCGGCGACAGCCCGGCGATCTCGCCGGTCAGCCGCGCATGCGAGAGCACGAGCCCGATCAGCAGCGCCTTCTGCTCGCCGGTCGAACACAACTCGGCCGGCATGTCCTTCGGCGCATGGCGCACGACGAGGTCCGACAGATGCGGCCCAGCAAGCGTCCGTCCCGCTGCCCGGTCACGATAGCGATTTTCTGACAGCGACGCCCGAAATGTCTCCTCGATATCGACGGCCGGGCGGGTTCCAACCGCGGCCTCCAGCGGTCCATCCAGCGCGATCGCGGCTTTCGGGAACGGTCCGTCGTCCGGCAGCTTGGCGATCATCGCCGCCAACAGGCCGGTCAGTTCGACACGCGCCGCGGCAATCGCCGTACCCGTCTCGGCCATTTGCGCTTCGATCGCCTCGAAATAACGGTCGTCGCGGGCATCTTCGGTCAGCAGCCGGTTCCGCCCGCGCATCGCCTTCTCGTAATCGAGCGTCCGCTGGCCGTGCGCGGGGTCGATCGCGAGCACGAGGCGGTCGAGAAACCGCCGCCTGTCGCCGGCCGGTCCAGTGAACAGCGCGTCCATCGCCGGCGTCAGCCACACGACCCGCAAATGTTCGAGCATCGCCTCGGCGGTCGAGGTCGTGCCGTCGATCCGCACCTTGCGGCCGGCATCGGCGCTCGCCTGGCCGGCGGCCATAGTCCCGGTTCCAATCTCGGTCGCACCGAACTCGCCCTCGACGCGCGCGTGCACCGCAAATCCGTCGCCGGCATTGGCGCGGGCGACGTCGCCATAGACCGCGCGCCGCAGTCCACGTCCTGGTGACAGGAAGGAGATGGCTTCGAGCAGGTTGGTCTTGCCGGCGCCGTTCTCGCCGGTCAGCACGATCTGGCCGGGTTGCAGTTCGACCGCCTGCGAAACGTAGTTGCGGAAGTCGGTGAGCGAAAGTTTGCTGATATGCGCGCTGCGGATGCGCGGCGCCGACGAAGGGTCCGGCACGGTCGTCCCGGTCAGACCCGCATCGGCATCAGCACATAGAGCGTGCGTTCGTCAGCCGTGTCCTGGATGAGTGTCGGCGAGCCGGCATCGGCGAACAGGAATTTGGCTTCACCACCCGAAAGCTGCCCCGCCACGTCAAGGAGATATTTGGCGTTGAAGCCGATCTCCATCGGGTCGGATGAGTAATCCGCTGCAAGCTCTTCGATTGCGCTGCCGGAGTCGGGATTGTTGACGGCCAGCGTTAGTTGTCCGTCGCCGATCGAGAGTTTCACCGCCCGCCCGCGCTCCGACGAAATCGTCGACACGCGGTCGACGGCTTGCGCGAAGGTCTGCCGGTCGATGACGAGCGCCTTGTCGTTGCCGGTTGGGATCACGCGCTGATAATCCGGGAAGGTGCCGTCGATCAGCTTGGACGTCAGGATCACGCTGCCGATGGTGAAGCGGATCTTGGTGTCGGAAAGCTCGGTTGTGATCGCGACATCGGGATTATCGACGAGCTTCTGCAACTCGCCCACCGTCTTGCGCGGGATGATGATGCCGGGCATGCCTTCCGAACCGGCCGGAGCATCGACTTCGGCGCGTGCCAGCCGGTGGCCGTCGGTCGCCACCGAACGCAGCTTGAGCTTGCCGTTGACCGTAATGGCGTGAAGGTAGATGCCGTTGAGATAGTAGCGCGTCTCCTCGGTGGAAATGGCGAACTGCGTCTTGTCGATCAGCGCCTTCAGCGACGCTGAATCCAGCCGGAAGATGTGCGAGAAGGACCCCGCGGAAAGCTCCGGGAAATCAGACTGCGGCAGGCACTGGAGCCGGAAACTCGAGCGGCCGGAAATGACCGACATGGCGTTGCCATCCTCGTCGGTCTTCAGCATGACCTCCGCGCCTTCCGGCAGCTTGCGCACGATTTCGTAGAGAAGGTGCGCCGGAACGGTCGTCGATCCGCCGCGCTCGATCGCCGCCGGCGTCGCTTCGGTTATCTCCAGGTCGAGGTCGGTCGCCTTCATCTCCAGGCTCGCGCCGCTCGCCGAAAGCAGCACGTTGGAGAGGATCGGAATGGTATTGCGGCGCTCCACGACGCGGTGGACGTGATTGAGCGATTTCAGAAGATTGGACCGTTCCAGAACGACGCGCATGAAAGGAAATCTCGCTTCGAAGGACCTCAGGAATTCACGGCTTGAGGCCGATGCCCCGAAGGACCGCAAAACCGTGCGGAATCACGGCAAAGTGACAGCAAATTCATGCTAAAGGCAAGCCCGCGGGCAGCTTTGAGAGCCGCGCCGCGGGCTTTCTGGGGATAACGGCCGGGAGGTTAGCCGTTGCCCCTAGGACGCCATGCTCTGGTGTCCCGGTCAGGCCTGGTCCATGATCAACCGGCGGAGCAGTTCGAGCTCCTGCGCCAGCGTGTTGTCCGAACCGGACAAATCCTCGATCTTGCGGACCGCGTGCAGGACTGTCGTATGGTCGCGGCCGCCGAACCGCCTGCCGATTTCGGGCAGCGACCGAGGTGTCATCACCTTGGACAGGTACATGGCGACCTGCCTCGGCTTGACGATCGTGCGCGTGCGCCGGTTCGATAGAAGCTCCGTCTTCGACACATTGTAGTGTCGGGCGACGATGCGCTGGATATCCTCGATCCTGACCCGCTTGGGCTCGCCCGACCGATAGATATGGCCGAGGATTTCGTCGATCCGCTCGATCGTGATCTGGGGCTCGAAGGATTGCCGGAAGAGCAGCTGGTTGAATGCGCCCTCCAGCTCGCGCCCGCTGCCGGTCACGGTCTTGGCGACATGCGCCAGGATATCCTCCGGAATGTTCAGCGAGTGATCTTCCGACTGTGCGCCGGCCAGCCGCATCTTCAGCATGGCGAGCCGCATCGAATAGTCCGGAGCGGACATTTCGAGCGCCACGCCGCCATTCAGCCGCGAACGGACCCGCGGTTCGAGCGATTCCAGCTCCGAAGGCGGGCGGTCCGCCGCCACCACCACCTGCTTGGCGCTGTCGAGCAGCATATTGATCAGGTGGCAGAATTCATGCTGGATCGACTTGCCCTGCAGGAACTGCATGTCGTCGATGATCAGCAGATCGATGTCGCGCAGTTGCTCTTTCAGCGTGAGCGCGTGGTTGTCGCGAATTGCCGTCGCGAAGCGCCACATGAAGTATTCCGCCGTCAGATAGACGACGCGGGACTTCGGGTTGTTGCGCAGCGCTTCGGCCGCGATTGCCTGCAGCAGATGCGTCTTGCCGAGCCCCACTGTCGCGTGGAGGAAGAGCGGGTTGAACCGCACCGCGTTCGAGGCGGATTCAGCCACAGCGCGCGCCGCCGCGAAAGCCACCCTGTTCGAAGGGCCCTCGATGAACGACTGGAACGTATAGCGTGCGTCGAGCGGTGAGCCCAGCGAACCTGGCCTCGCATCGTGTTCGCTCGGCCGTGGTGTCGCGCCTCGCTCGTGGCGCGTCCCCATGCTGTGCGGGACTGGACCAGCGGCTGCCTGCGGCTTCGGCTGGACCTTCTTCTGCGAGATCTGCGGTTGCTCGATCTCCGGAATGCGTCCAGGCCGCGTCGCGGTGCGAACGACCAGTTCGACCTTCATCAGGTCAGGCAGTTCGGCCTTCCACAGCTCCGCCAGCATATCCATGTAATGGCCGTTGATCCACGACCGCAGGAACGCGGTCGGAACGGAAATGCGCACTACTCCCTTTGTCGTCTCCTCCAGTTTCATCTGCTTGAACCAGCTCGAGAAAACTTCACTTCCGAGTCTGGCTTTCAGTTGAGCCTTTACGCGCTCGAACATGGTATCGGGATTGCCCACTGCCCCTGTCATGTTCCCCTCGATCCGATTCCCCGAGAAAAGGCCCTGTTCGGCCCTTTCTTCAAATCCGCCATGCATTGTTTGATGTCCCTGAATTGTGCCGGTCGCCAGCGACCGAGGCCGCCACGCCGATCTGTTCCTCGTAAACTGGCAACCGGATCGTTGTCCGGGTGCCACCCCTTCCCCGCTTCTCGCCATTCCGCCAGGATGACGAAGTTCTATCGAAGCTCAGGCAGCACAGCCCCGCGTCGGCCTTTTGAGCCAACTCGAACACTGTTTACGCACCTGACGTATTTCGCCTCGACGCACGCATCTGAAGGGCAAAGACCGGCCATTCACGGCTTGCGCCGCGTCAAAGGCTCTGACAATTTGCTGGGTACTAAGGCCGCCGGGCCGTCCCTTCTCGATGAGGGAACAGTAAGAACAACCTTGTGGAAAGGGCAAGTGGCCTACTTAACACTTTCTCAAGGAATCGCGTACTGCGAGTGCCCGGAAAATCAGGACGCGGCGATTCCTCGTTACGAATCAAACTGCTCTTTCTTGAGCCACTTCCGATAAAAAAAACTCAAAAAAAAATCTTGACACGGATCGGTCACAATCGGCCCGGCGAGTCTCATCCGGTATAGCGGGGAACCTCCACTAACTACCTGTCTTCGCGTTGCTTTTTTCGCGTAGCAGGCGAGGCTTCAGCATATGTGTGCAAATAAACCCGCGAGCGAAACTCATTATTCGGCTGCGGTTTTCGACAAGTCATTGCCGGCAAACAAAAAACCCGGCTGAAGAGCCGGGTCTTGGTATTTCGTTTGGGTGCTTAGCCGGTCAGACCGAAAGCGCCTTCACACGCTGTGCGAGCCGCGACACTTTTCGCGACGCGGTGTTCCGGTGGAGCACGCCCTTGGTGGCTGCCCGCATCAGCTCCGGCTGAGCTGCCAGGAACGCTGCCTGCGCGGCCGCCTTGTCTCCGGAGGCCAGCGCCTCTTCCACCTTGCGGACGAAGGTGCGGACGCGCGAGCGGCGCGTCTTGTTGACAGCTTCGCGGCGAGCGATCTTGCGCGTAGCCTTCTTGGCCGACGACGTATTGGCCATATTGCCTCTCTTTTCGTTGGTGCCTTGCCGGCCGATCGGCCGGGTGCATAAAGCAAACGGGCAGCCCTTCGGCCGCCTCAGTTGGCCGGGCTTATAGTAGAGCTTCCCCGCCGCGTCAACGCCGCAAAAGCCCCAAATTCGGCTTTTCTCAGCGGTTGTGGAAGTTCGCGGTCCGCTTCTCCACGAAGGCCGCCATGCCCTCCTTCTGGTCTTCCAGGGCGAACATGGAGTGGAACAGCCGGCGCTCGAAACGCAGCCCTTCCGCCAGCGTCGTCTCATACGAGCGGTTCACCGCCTCTTTGGTCATCATGACGGCCGGCAGCGAGAAGTCTGCGATCTTGGCGGCGGCCTTCATCGCCTCCTCAATCAGTTCGCCGGCGGGTACCACCCGCGACACCAGACCGCAGCGCTCTGCCTCGGCGGCGTCCATAATCCGCCCCGTCAGGCACATGTCCATCGCCTTCGACTTGCCGACGAAGCGCGTGAGCCGTTGCGACCCGCCCATGCCGGGCATGACACCCAGCGTAATTTCCGGCTGGCCGAACTTCGCCGTGTCCGCCGCGAGGATGAAATCGCACATCATGGCCAGTTCGCATCCGCCGCCCAACGCATAGCCGGCCACCGCGGCAATGATCGGCTTACGGATCCGCTGCATTGCGTCCCAGCCGGCGAAGAAGTCCTCGAGGAAGGCTTCGACATAGGTCTTGGCCTGCATCTGCTTGATGTCGGCGCCGGCGGCGAACGCCTTTTCCGAACCGGTGATGACAATCGACCCGATGCGTGGATCGTTTTCATACTCCTGCAGCGCGTCCACCACTTCGGCGAGCACGGTCGTGTTGAGCGCGTTTAGCGCCTTCGGCCGATTGAGCGTGATCAGCCCGACCTTGCCGCGCGTTTCAGTGAGGATCGTTTCATACGCCATAGCGGACCTCCGGAAGAAAACCGGGTTTCCGCTTAGCCTAGCGCTGACAGGCCGGGCAATAGAATGTTGAGCGGCCGCTCTGCACAACCCTTGTGACCGTGCCGCGGCAACCGTCGCGAAGGCACGGCTCGCCCTCGCGGTCATAGACGCTGAACGATTTCTGGAAATAGCCGAGCGACCCATCGGCGTGGACGTAGTCGCGCAGCGAGGAGCCGCCGGCCTCGACCGCATCCGCGATAACCTCCCGCACCGCGACTGCGAGCCTTTCGGCGCGAGGCGACACCCCTTTCTTCGGCACGATCGTGCCGGCTTTGCGCTTCGGCGAAAGCTCGGCGCGCCACAGCGCCTCGCAGACATATATATTGCCGAGGCCGGCGATGAGCGTCTGGTCGAGCAGGGCGGCCTTGAGCGGCGCGGCCTTGCCGCGGAAGAGGTCGCTCAGAAGCGCTCCGTCGAGCGCGTTGCCCGTAGGCTCGACGCCGAGGTCGGCCAGCATCGGGTGTTCGTCAACCTTGCCATCCTCGGCGAACAGCATGAAACCGAAACGCCGCGGATCGTTGAAGACGATGCGGAACCGTTCTCGATTTTTGGCCTCGACATGGAAGACGGCATGGTCGTGCGCGGAATCCTTCGACCGCTCGTGATGAAACCTGCCCGGCGTATTCCCGTCCGCGCCGTCCTCGATCCGGAACGAACCGGACATGCCGAGATGGCAGATCAGCACCGGGCCGCCATCGGTATGGATGATCAGATATTTCGCGCGGCGCCCGAGCGCGGTGATCTGGCGGCCGGTCAGCCGTTTCACGAAATTTGGCGGAAACGGAAAACGCAGATCGGGCCGGCGTTGCTCCACTTTCACGATCCTGGCGCCTTCCATCACCGGCTGGAGCCCGCGACGGACCGTCTCGACCTCTGGCAGTTCGGGCATCAGGCGATCTTCGAGTAGAAGGACGTGCCATGCTTGCCCGGCGACAGGCCGAGATGCTCGGCGACGGTTTCGCCGATGTCGGCAAACGTGTTGCGCAAGCCGACGGACACCGGCTTCAGGCCAGGCCCGGCCCCCATGATCGGGATACGCTCACGCGTATGGTCGTTGCCGCGCCACGACGGGTCGTTGCCATGGTCAGCGGTCAGGATCAGCATGTCGCCGTCCTTGAGCTTGGCGAGTGCTTCCGGGATACGCCGATCGAAATCCTCCAGGCATTTAGCATAGCCGGCGATGTCACGGCGGTGGCCGTAGAGCGTGTCGAAGTCTACGAAGTTCGCGAATACGAGATCTCCATCCCGCGCATCGTCCATTCCGGTCAGCGCCTTGTCGAACATGACCATGTTGTCAGGCGCTTTGCGCACTTCCGACACGCCTTGATGCGCGAAGATGTCGCCGATCTTGCCGATGCCTATGACCTTGCTGCCGCGCGCCACCAGCCGGTCGAGCAATGTCGGTTCAGGCGGCGGCACCGCGTAGTCCTTCCGGTTCGCCGTTCGTACGAATGTCTCGGGCGTCTCGCCGACGAACGGTCGGGCAATCACGCGGCCGATATTCAGGGGATCGACCAGCTTCCGCACAACCTTGCAGAGCTCGTAGAGCCGCTCCAGACCGAAATGCGTCTCGTGCGCCGCGATCTGGTAGACGGAGTCGGCGGACGTATAGCAGATCGGCTTGCCCGTCCGGATGTGCTCCTCGCCGTGCTTGAAGATGATGTCCATGCCATTGGCGTGACAGTCGCCGAGGATGCCCGGCAGTTTTCCGTCGCGGATCACCGCCTCGGTAAGCTCGGCCGGGAAAGCGGGCACCGTGTTGGGGAAATAGGTCCAGTCGAACGGCACCGGCACAGCCGCGATCTCCCAATGGCCGGATGGCGTATCCTTGCCGCTCGAGACTTCGTCCGCCGCTCCGTAGAAACCTGTCACGGCGCTATCGAGCCCAGGCGCCAGTTTTCCGGTGGCGATTTCGCCGGCTCGGCCAAGCCCGAGCGCCGCCATATTGGGCAAATGGAGCGGTCCCCGGCGCAGGCCTTCGACGTCGGCCTTTCCGGCAGCGCAAGCGGCGGCGATGTGGCCCATCGTGTCGGAGCCGGCGTCGCCGAACTTCGCTGCGTCCGAGGCGCCACCGATACCGAAGGAGTCGAGAACGAATATAAAGGCGCGCGCCATGAGCAACTCTTCGAGGTCAAGCCTGGCTCAATGTTGCCAGCGTATCCAGCTCAGACATAAGGTTCGGCGTGGCCGATGGCAATTCGCCGGCGAGTCGCCGATCTTACGATGCTGACAGTGGTGCAATGACGGGTTGGAGTGCAAGATCGGCGCAGGCGTTGGGAGTGGCGATCCTGTCGCTGTTGACTCTGTCTGTCTGGCCCGCACATGCCGATTGGCGCAAGGAACTCGGCACATTTCGCATTGGGATGCTGGCGGAGCAGGGAGGAGGCCATGTCGTCACCGGTCTCGCCGAAATCAAGCGCGCTTATTCAATGGCTCTCGGCCTGCCCGTTGAGGTTTTGGTCGCCGAGGACTATGCGTCCCTCATTCAAGCGCAGGCGGCGGGCCGGCTCGAATATGCGATATACTCGGCTACCGGCTACGCGACAGCCTATCAGCTTTGCGCCTGCATCGAACCGATCGTCGCTCCGGTCGCCGAGGATGGGGCAACCGGGATGCGCGCCGTTCTGATCACGCGGGACGGCAAGCTGAAGTCGGTTGACGACATTGGCGCGCACCGCGTCGCCATTGTCCGCAAAGACAACATTTCCGGTTTCGCTATCCCCGGGAGCCCGCTTGGCGCGGCTTTCGAAAAGGCGGGGTCCGCGATCCAGAAAGTCGACACAGCGGCAGCCGCGGAAACCATGCTTGTGGACGGTTCCGTGGATGCGATCTTTGGATGGGTTCCGGCTTCGGCCGTGGCCACAGCACAGTTTCCCGGCAGCGGAACATTGGAGCGACTTCACGCGGCCGGAATTGATCCCGCGTCTTTGTCGGTCATCTGGACATCCGACCTGATCCGGTTCGGACCGCATGCATTGCGTTCGGACCTCGATGCCGAAGCCAAATCGAGCCTCACCATCTTCCTGACCACGATGTTCTCACAAAGCCCGGATATCTACGACCTTGTCGAGCGTGAGCGCGGCGGCGGGTTTCGCACCGCGACGCACGCCGAATACGAACCGGTGCTGGAGGCCGTAAAACGAATTGCCGAGACAGAGCAGGCGCCGAACGCTCAGTAGCAGTTGCTGCAGGGAATTGATGCGCTCATGCGGGGCCGCAGATAATAGGTCTCCGCCATCGAGATGCCGTCGAAGGCAGCAGTCAGGCCGAGTACCTTCTTTTGTTGGGTCCCCCACGTGATCACCGGCGAGTAGGAGAGGTTGCTTTGCACGCGGATCAGGAAAGAATCCTTGATCTTCAGCTTTTCGGGAACCGTGGTAGGATCCCCGTGCAAAGCATCCGCGCTGTAGTCACCGTTGACGAGCTTTCGTGACCATTCGACTTCGACCTTCGGCGTCGCGTCGTTGGAGATCTGGATGGCGGTAATGATGATTGTCGGTTTGGTGCGATTGTAAGGCTGCAGGATGGACTCGCCGATCGCCATGATCGCATCGAGTTCCGTTGTGGTGATCTTGTCCTGCTGCGTGATCAGGTCGGCGACCATGCTGCCGACACGGCTGACCTTCTTGTTGGTCTCGATGCCTTGTGAAACCTCCATCGTCACCAGATAGAGCGACAGAAGCAGCGGCGCGATAAGCGCGAACTCAAGCGCGGCGACGCCACGCTGATCCTGCCAAAGCTGTTGCAGTCGGCGCAATCCGAACACGTCCATGAGAGCCTTTATGTCGAACATCGGTTTTTCCCGGGCGCTCAATCGTATGGCTCGTTCTGCCAGGTGACTGACGCGAAATGCAGCGTCTTGCCATCCTTCAGGTTGGACATCGATCTGCGCATCAGGTCGGTCATCACCGGCCATTTGTAGAAGATGCGCAGCATGTTCTTCGTGCCCTTGCCGCCCGGCTTTACATCGAAGCCGGTGGTGTCGATGTCATTGTCTGCGGTGTATTTGATCTTCTCGGCGGCGGCCTTCGTGAACGTGTCATACTGGCGCAGATCGACGATCAGGCCGGGGCAATTCTCGGCAACCATGAACTGAATCCTTGCGCACACGAGATCCTCGAGCGTCTCCTTGTCGAGATCGCGGCGCTGCCCGGTTCGCACTTGTCTTGCAATATCGTCGGTCGTGTTTGCCAGGACCTGCTGGCCGGCGAATGAGATACAGCTTTCCAGGATAGCGAAGACCAGCATCGAGAACGGGATTGCCAGCATCGTGAATTCGATCGCCGTGCTGCCTTTGCGATCGCCGAGGAAACGCGTGAACAGGCTGCGCGGACGGCGGCGCTGCTCATGATTGTCGTCGCGTTTTGGCCCCATGACTACACCCGGCTGTGACCGCTCCCAATGCGGTATGGGCCTGATGTAGTCGAAAGCGATTGAATTCTGGTTTTAAAGCTGGGTAAAAAAACGGGAAACGGCGCTACCGGGCGTTAACCAAATGTCCGGCTCGGACTATTGGCCTGCCGCGATCTCAGCTTCGGAGATCCGTTCGGCATCGCTCTTGTAGGAGCTTTCGCAATAGGGCGTGCATGACAAGGTCTGTACCTCCGCACGGCGGTAGATGCGCACGGAACTTGCTGTCTGCCGGCTTACCGTGACCTGCTCGTCGATGATCGGATTGCCCTGATCGTCGAGGATGACGAGGTTGGTCACGCCGAACCCCTTGCCGGTCAGGATGATCGTGGATGCGTCCTGAACGGAGGCGTCGGCGATGAGGGGATTGCCCACCACGATCGTATCGGCGGGCCTCGCCAGCTTGACGATCTTCGCCTGGTTCAACTCCACGTCAATACCGGCCGCAAGGGCGGAATGAACAGACATGAACGTCAGAACCGCAGCGAAGCCAAAAACCCGCGACATCCCATTTATCCCCATAAACGCAACGTTGACGGAAGATGAAGGAGATTGGTGAAGCAACTGTTAAGCGGACAGACGCGATCGAGGCACCCACATCGCGGCTTGTTTATGGAGCCAGCGTGTCCTGATACCCGGATCGCCGCTTAGTTGCGGGTTAACCACGAACCATCCTTTGACCCGGAAAGGTTTTGGTAAGGGTGTTTCTTAAGCCGTTTGAAACAGCTTCCCCATAGGTTGGATCGCATCCGATCGACCCCCCAGAAGTTGACGGGTGTGCTGTAACCACGTGGAGTAGGAGCTCTCGTATGTCCAAGCTTTTCACGCGCTTTCTGAAGGATGAGTCCGGCGCGACCGCCATCGAATATGGCCTTATCGCCGCTCTCATCGCGCTCGCGATCATGGTTGGCGCCGGCCAGCTCGGTAACGCGCTCAACGAACGCTTCCAGAACATCGCTGGGTGTTTGAACAACGCTTCCGCCGACGGCTGCTGATAAAGTCGCCGACCTGTTTAAACGGCCGCCCTTTGGGCGGCCGTTTTTCATTTGTCCTCGATAACGCGATCGTAACGGGTGACTGTTAAGGTTTCAGTTATCAACGGACCGGATCTGTCATGCTTGAAGCCGCGATCTTCGTCATTTTCCCGTTTTGCATGGTGTTTGCGGCCGTCTCCGACATCTTGTCGATGACGATCGCCAATCGGGTTTCCTTGATCCTGGTTGCTGCCTTTGCGGTTCTCGCGCCTTTGACCGGCATGGATTGGTCTGTCTACGGCTGGCACTTTGCCGCCGGCGCGGTGGTTCTTGGCGTGACCTTCACTTTGTTCGCGATCGGGGGCATGGGCGGCGGCGATGCGAAGCTTCTGGCCGCGACCGCCGTCTGGATGGGCCTTTCGATGGAGCTTGTTCAGTACCTGGTCTACACCGCCTTCATCGGCGGCGTGCTCACCATTCTCATTCTCTCGTACCGGAAATCGCCGCTCGCGGTTTATACCGGCCAGAACATGTTTCTGAAGCACTTCGCCAATGACAAGGCGGGTGTGCCTTACGCTCTCGCGCTCGGCATTGGTGGCCTTTTCGTCTATCCGCAAACGCCCTTGATGATTTGGGCTCTGGGCCGCTTCGCATCAAATTAGGAAGCTGCATTTGCCCGCCCGGTGCCTGCCGGGCCTGGGCGCGACGGCAGTTCGTCTGCATTTTCATAAACGTTAAATTAATCACGATCGTAAGGATTGCATTAACCGTAATTTGACGATTGCGCCTGCAATGTCCGGCTCGACTGGGTGGATTTGCCGAGTACGAGGTCCGACGGAAATGGCTTCATCTCGAGTTTTGATTCTGGGCGTGGCAGTGGCCGCTGCGGGCGGGGCTGGCTATGTCGCCAAGAACATGGTGGTGCCGCCACCGCCGAAAGTTATTGTCGAATCGCAGCCTGCGATCGCGGTTACCGAGGTTCTGGCGCTCAGCCAGGACGTACCGATGGGCGCGGTGGTCGGCGACTCGATCGCCTGGCAGGAGTGGCCTGAAGACAATGTCAGTGAAGGCTTCGTCCTGAAATCCTCAGAACCGGAGGCGCTTGAGCAGCTTAAGGAGTCGGTGGCGCGCGTTCCCATGTTCGCCGGTGAACCGCTGCGTCGCACGAAGCTGATCGGCGGCGGCCAGAGTTTCATGTCGTCGATCCTGCCGTCGGGCAAAAAAGCGGTGGCGACGCAGATTGCAGCCGATACCTCCGCAGGTGGCTTCATCCTGCCGAACGATTACGTCGACGTCATCATGACGCGCCGGAACGAGAGCCAGGCGGGCAGCGGTGGTGGGGGCTACATAACCGAGACGATTCTCAAGAACATCCGCGTCCTCGCCATCGACCAGGCCATCCAGGAGGATGAGGAAGGCCGTCGGGTCAAGGTAGGCGAGACCGCTACCCTCGAGCTTACCGCGCAGCAGGCGGAGATCATCACTGTCGCGCAGCAGATGGCGGACCGCCTGACGCTCGCGCTCCGGTCGGTCGCCGATGCGCAGGAGATGGCGGACGGCGAGGCTGACTATCTGGTGTCCGGCGAGGGGCGCCGGGGCACGGTCAAGATCATCAAGGCGGGCGAAGTTTCCGAGGTGGGCGCAAGACAATGATGGGGTTTGTCAGCACGAGGCCGTTTCGCGTCATTCGCACGGCCGGGATCCTTTCTGCATCGATAGCGCTGCTGCTGGTCAGCGAGGCGCTTCCGGTGAGCGCACCTGCGATTGCGGCCAGTGCGCAAGTTGGCTCGCATGCCGAAGGGCAGCGGATCAAACTCGGCTTGAACAAGTCGATTGTCGTCGACCTGCCCGCCGATGCCTATGACATTCTGGTCGCCAACCCTTCGGTGGCCGATGCGGTCACCCGTACCGCGCGCCGCATCTATCTGTTCGGCAAAGCAGTCGGCGAGACCAACATCTTCGTCTTCGGTCCGAATGGCGAACAGATCGTCAGCATGGATCTGGTGGTCGAGCGCGATGTCGCCGGGCTTGAGGATCACCTGCGGCGCTTCATTCCGAACTCCGAGATCAAGGTCGAACTCGTCAACGACAACGTCGTATTGACCGGGACGGTCGAGACGCCGCTCGATGCAAGCCGCGCGGCGCAACTCGCCCAGATCTTTGTCAGCGGCGGTGAGGCGACGACAGGCCAGTACTCGCAGACGGCCGCCGGTGGCGCGGCCGCGGGCGGCGTCGACATCGACAATCCGGACGCTCAGCGCCGGGTCAGCCAGATCGTGAACCTCATTCAGATCATCGGCGAGGACCAGGTCACCCTGAAAGTGACCGTCGCCGAAGTCAGCCGCAACGTGATGAAGCAGCTCGGCGTGAACCTGATGGGTTCGGCGAGCGCAGACGGAATCGTCTCGAGCCTCTTTAGCGGCGCGACTTATGGCCTCGGGAAACCGCTTGGCAATTCCGGCCTCACTCTTGATACCTCCAGCGTCGATGCGGTTTTCAACGCGATGGAACAGTCCGGCGTCATGAAGACGCTGGCCGAGCCGACGCTGACCGCGGTTTCTGGCGAAAAGGCGACGTTCAGGGTGGGTGGCGAGTTCAACCTCGTGACTGGCAGAACCTCGGCCGTCTCGGACGACAACCAGGATGGCCAGGTCACCTACGACATCCAGAAGATAGAATACGGCATCGGCCTGGAATTCCTGCCGGTCGTGCTTTCACCCGGCCGCATCAGCCTCAAGGTTCGCACCGCCGTGTCGGAACCGACAACGGAAGGATCGGTGCCGCTGGAAGGCAATCTTGGAATGCCGGGCACGAACTTCCTGTCGATTCGCAAGCGCTTGGCTGACACGACCGTCGAACTGCCCTCCGGCGGTTCGATGATGATCGCCGGCCTTGTCCGCGACGACGTCCGCCAGGCCGTGAGCGGCCTGCCTGGCCTCTCCAAGCTTCCGGTGCTGGGTGCGCTGTTTCGCAGCCGCGATTTCGTGCGGAACGAAACCGAGCTGGTGATCATCATCACGCCCTATCTGTCGAAGCCGGTCGCGCGCAATCAGCTCGCCAAGCCCGACGACA
Source organism: Rhizobiaceae bacterium (assembly GCA_035503715.1). GTDB lineage: Bacteria > Pseudomonadota > Alphaproteobacteria > Rhizobiales > Rhizobiaceae > OAS926. The sequence goes on from DATJTE010000155.1 coordinate 68,142, forward strand.
ATTTCACGCCGGCGAGCGACGGCGCTGGCATGTTCCTCGGGCGCGTGAACCGTGTCTACGGAACCATGCAGACCAACAAGGCGCCCGGCCGCTATCACGGCGTCGTCGGCTTTATCTACAAGTAAGTGGGGATCGGGGTCATGTCCGGTAACGGCCAGAACGCAAAGTCAGGCTTCGGTCTCAGGCAGGCAGCACGTCGGCGCGCCGCACTCCCCGTGCTCGCGGTGCTTACCGCCGCGCTGCTCGCCGGTTGCGCAAAGCGCGATCATGTCATCGTCGGCTCGGTTCCGGACGATTATCGCACCAACCATCCGATCGTGATCGCGGAAAAGGAGCAGGTGCTCGATCTCTCCGTGGCCGCAAGCGATCGTGGCATCACGCGCCCGCAACGGATCGCGGTCGAAGGCTTGATGGCAGAATATGATCGCAGCGCCTCTCCGGTCGTGACCGTGCTGGCGCCGGTTGGCGGCGCCAATGAGGTCGGGGCCTCGCACCTGGCTCGCGATTTGCCAGGATACCTGCACAGATTCGGCGTACCGGCGGAACGCATCGTGGTGAGCTCATACGATGCTGGTTCGCCAGACGTCTCAGGCCCGGTCCGCGTTTCCTTCAAGGCCATGCGCGCGCAAACGAACAAGTGCGGGCGCTGGCCGGAAGACCTGCTGGCGGGCGGCGCGGAAAACAAGCACTACGCGAATTTCGGCTGCTCCTATCAGAACAACCTTGCCGCGCAGATCGCCAATCCGAATGACCTTCTGGCGCCCCGCAAGCCGTCGCCTATCGATGCCGGACGTCGTGGCGTGATCATCGACGACTATCAGCGCGCGATCAACGGGGCACCTCAGGAAGTCGAGTACTAAGCGCGGATTGGGGGCGCATCGACCATGAACAATCTTGCCTACGAAACCGAACGGGACGAGGGAGCCGCAGGTCAGGCCGATATGGCTGCTCTGCAGGCGTTGCGCCCCATCCCGCGCATTTCCATCCAGGCATTCTGCGAGACCGATGGCATCGCTGCGCCGATCGAGCGCGCCGGCGAGGATCGCCGTATGGCCAAGGCGCACCTCAAGGTGCACATGGGTGGCATCCCGACGGCGATCGAATTCTATCAGACCGCTCCGACGCCGAACCTGATCATCCTCGAATCGCGCCGCGAGCCGCGCGAGCTTCTCGAGCAGTTGCGGCAACTCTCTGAATATTGCGACCCGTCGTCGAAGGTGGTCGTCATCGGCCATTACAACGACGTTTGGCTCTATCGCGAGCTGGTCCGCTCGGGCGTCTCGGAATATGTCGTCGCGCCGATCTCCATGGCGGACATTCTCTCTGTCATCTCGTCGATCTTCGTCGATCCGGAGGCCGAGCCGATCGGCCGCTCGCTTGCATTCATCGGTGCGAAGGGTGGAGTCGGTTCCTCGACCATCGCGCATAATGTCGCTTGGGCGATGTCGACGCTGTTCGCCTCGGAGGTCGTCGTTGCCGACCTCGATCTCCCGTTCGGTACGGCCAACATCAATTTTGACCAGGATCCCGCGCAAGGCATTGCCGAGGCCGTATTCTCGCCCGAGCGCATCGATGAGGTCTATCTCGATCGTCTGCTGGCCCAATGCGCCGAGCACCTGTCGCTGCTGGCCGCCCCGTCGACGCTTGAGCGCATCTATGATTTTGATCCCGACGCCTTCGCGCAGGTGATCGAGACTGCGCAGCGCAGCGCGCCACTTCTGGTGCTCGATGTTCCGCACGTCTGGAATGGCTGGACGAAGAATACGCTCGCCCAGGCCGATGAGGTGATCATCACGGCAACGCCGGAGCTCGCCAACCTGCGCAACACCAAGAACCTGGTCGACATGTTGAAGAAGATCAGGCCGAACGACTCGATGCCGCGGCTGATCATCAACCAGACCGGCATTCCGAAGCGCCCGGAGATTTCGGCTGCCGATTTCGCCGAGCCGCTCGGGATTGAACCCGCGGCCGTCATTTCCTTCGACCCGCAATTCTTCGGCACGGCTTCCAACAACGGCCGCATGCTGGGTGAGATGAATGCGCAGCACGCCGCGGTCCAGGCGATCAACGAGCTTGCGCACGTTCTCACTGGTCGCAGCGAGCCTAAGTCAAAGAAGAAAAAGCCGGGCCTCGGCGACCTGCTCGGCAAGTTGAAGCTTGGCAAGAAGTGACGTTTCGCGGCGGGTAGTCAGTCATGTTCGGCAAAAAAGGAAATGACGACGGGGCTCGGCGAATGCCGGAATTCCGTCCGCCGTCCGCGCCCACGGCGCCGGTAGGCAAGCCGGCCGACGTCGCGACGGCGTATGCGCCTCCGGCCGAGCCGCGCGCCACGAATGCGCCTGCCGCTCCATCGCCGCAGAACCGGCGCCCGGTGGAAGCCCCGCCGATGGCGCCTGAACCGCCGCGCCGCTCCCAGCGGGAGCGGAGCGAAAGCTACTACGACACGAAATCGCAGGTCTTCTCGGCACTGATCGATACGATCGATCTGTCGCAGCTTGCCAAGCTCGAGCCCGAAAGCGCGCGCGAGGAAATTCGCGACATCGTCAACGATATCATCGCGATCAAGAATTTCGCGATGTCGATCGCCGAGCAGGAAGAACTGCTCGAAGATATCTGCAACGACGTACTGGGTTATGGTCCGCTCGAGCCGCTGCTCGCGCGCGACGACATCGCCGACATCATGGTGAACGGCGCCAAGAACGTCTACATCGAAGTGAACGGCAAGGTCGAGCAGACGGGCATCCGCTTCCGCGACAACCAGCAGCTTTTGAATATCTGTCAGCGCATCGTCAGCCAGGTTGGCCGCCGCGTCGACGAATCGTCGCCGATCTGCGACGCGCGCCTGCCGGACGGCTCGCGCGTCAACGTGATCGCGCCGCCGCTTGCGATCGATGGCACCGCGCTCACGATCCGTAAGTTCAAGAAGGACAAGCTGACTCTCGATCAGCTCGTCAAGTTTGGCGCGATCAGCCCGGAAGGCGCCGAGGTCCTCAAGATCATCGGTCGCGTCCGCTGCAATGTCGTCATCTCCGGCGGCACAGGCTCGGGCAAGACCACGCTGCTCAACTGCCTGACCAACTATATCGACCGTGAAGAGCGTGTCATCACCTGCGAAGACTCGGCCGAGCTTCAGCTGCAGCAGCCGCATGTGGTCCGCCTCGAAACTCGCCCGCCGAACCTGGAAGGCGAGGGCGAGGTCACGATGCGCGATCTCGTCAAGAACTGTCTGCGTATGCGCCCTGAACGCATCATCGTCGGCGAGGTGCGCGGACCCGAGGTGTTTGACCTTCTGCAGGCCATGAACACTGGCCACGACGGCTCCATGGGCACGATCCACTCGAACTCGCCGCGCGAGTGCCTGAACCGTATCGAGTCGATGATCGCGATGGGCGGCTTTTCCCTGCCGCAGAAGACCGTGCGCGAGATCGTCGTCGGCTCGGTCGACGTGATCATCCAGGCTGCTCGTCTTCGCGATGGTTCCCGCCGCATCACCCACATCACCGAGGTGATCGGCATGGAAGGGGATGTGATCATCACCCAGGACCTCGTTCTCTATCATATCAAGGGCGAGGACGCGCAGGGCCGCTTGATCGGTCAACATGTCTCCACCGGCATCGGCCGTCCCGGCTTCTGGGACCGCGCCCGCTACTATGGCGAGGAAGCAAGATTGGCGAACGCCCTGGAAGCGATGGAAAAGCAGACCGCCTAGCAATTAACGAGTAAGCTGACTGATGTTCGGCATCGACACCACGCTCCTCGCCTTTGTCGCGCTCGCCGGCCTCAGCGCCGGCGCCGTGGCCTATGCATTTCTTTTCAACCGCGTCGCGAACGAGCGTAATGCCGAAAAGCGGTTTACCACCATCAAGGAAGCTGAGACCGATCGCACGGCGGTGAAGGCGTCGCGGGACCGTCTGGTTGAAGCTGCCAAGCGGCGCAAATCGGTCCAGGACTCCTTGAAGGAGCTGGATGAAAAGCAGAAAGCGCGCGATCAAAACAACAAGAAGGCGCCGCTGAAGGTGCAGATCAAGCAGGCGGGGATGGATATCCCCATACAGCGATTTTACATCTACTCTGTCGCGGCGGGCATTTTGCTCGCCATTGGCGTTTTTCTGGCCGGCGCGCCGACGCTTGTCGTTCCTGGCGCGTTTATCGTCGGCATGCTTGGCCTTCCCCGCTGGTTCGTCTCCTTTAAGCGCGGCCGCCGCGTCAAGGCGTTCCTCGCGGAGTTTCCCAATGCGCTCGACGTGATTGTGCGTGCGATCAAGTCAGGCCTTCCCCTGAATGACGGCATCAGGCTGATCGCCAACGAGTCCCGGGAGCCTGTGCGCACGGAGTTCCGCCGCATCATCGACGCTCAGCAACTCGGCATCTCGATCCCTGAAGCTTCGATGCGCATGAGCGAAACCATGCCATGCCCGGAAGCGAGCTTCTTCGGCATCGTCATCCAGATCCAGCAGCAGGCAGGCGGCAATCTTTCGGAAGCCTTGGGCAATCTTTCCCGCGTGCTGCGCGACCGCAAGAAGATGAAGGCCAAGGTTCAGGCGCTGTCGATGGAGGCCAAGGCCTCGGCGATGATCATCGGCGCACTGCCGTTCATCGTAGCCGGCCTAGTCTATCTCTCGTCGCCCACTTACATCATGCCGCTGTTCACCACGAGCACCGGCCATATCATCCTGGGCATCTCCGGCGTGTGGATGCTCATCGGCATCCTTGTGATGCGTAAAATGATCAACTTCGAGGTTTGAGGCGGACAAGCGATGACCGATCAAGTCTCAGGCGCACTCACCGATCCTTCGTTCCTCATTGCGATGCTCGTTGCGCTTGCCGTGTTCGCGACCGTCTATACGCTTTTGCCGTCGTTTGGCGGAAACACGATGAAGTCGCGCATGAAGTCCGTCGCGCTGGAGCGCGACGAGTTGCGCGCCAAGCAGCGGGCGCGGCTCGCCGCGGAAAACGACCGCAAGCGCAAAGGTTTGCGCGAGGAGCATTCGGTCGGTATGCGCAACATCGTCGAGCGGCTCGATTTGAGACGCGCCCTGGCGGATGATAACACGGTCAACGCCCTGAGAATGGCGGGCTTTCGCGGCCAGAACCCGCTGACGCGCTTTCTCTTCTTCCGCCTCGTTTTGCCGTTTGTCTTCCTGATCGCCGCCGTCTTCTACATTTTTTTCATGGGCGGTCTGGCTGAGCAACCGACGTTCGTCCGCATCTTCGTCTGCGTGGTCTTTGCCTATGCCGGCTTCTACGCGCCGGTGCTCTACGTCTCCAACAAGGCGTCGAAGCGCAAGAAGTCCATCCAGATGGCTTGGCCGGACGCGCTCGACTTGATGCTGATCTGCGTTGAATCGGGCATGTCGGTGGAGGCGGCCTTCCGCAAGGTGGCAGATGAAATCGGCGCGCAGTCGGTCGAGCTTGCCGAGGAATTCGTTCTCACCAACGCCGAGCTCTCATTCCTGCAGGAGCGCCGGCAGGCCTACGACAATCTCGCCAACCGCACCGGTCTTGAGTCGGTCAAATCGGTAGCCCAGGCACTCATCCAGGCGGAGCGTTATGGTACGCCCGTAGCGCACGCGCTGCGAGTGCTTGCCAGCGAAAGCCGCGACATGCGCATGAACGAGGCCGAGAAGAAGGCTGCCGCGCTGCCGCCGAAGCTGACCGTGCCGATGATCCTGTTCTTTCTGCCGGTGCTGTTTGCGGTGATTCTCGGGCCTGCGGGCATCCAGGTCAGCCAGCGCGGCATATTCTAGGCAGTCGGCTTCAGCCGTCGGCAGTCGGGTCGAACAAACAGACAGATAACAAAGCAAAGGGCGCCCGTGGCGCCCTTTTTCTGGCTTTGTATATTCGATGGCCGAAGCCCGACTGCCTAGTTCGTATTCGTCTCTTCGTCCTTGTCGTCTTTGAGCTGGTTCCACGCATTCTGCTGCGAAAGCATGGACCGCAGATAGGCGACATTGGCGGCTGCCTGATCAGGCGACAATTCCTGCTTAGCAATTTGCTCGGCTTCGTCGAACCGGCCCTGCAGGCCGACGACCAGTGCGAGATTCTGGCGCACGCGGCTGTCGGCGCCAGGCTTTTCCGAGGCTGAGCGCAGGTAAGTCTCGGCGCTCTTCAGATCGCCTTCGAGCACATAGGACATGCCGAGATTGGAAAGGACCGACGGCTCGTCAGGCTTGAGATCGAGTGCCTTGCGATAGAGCTGCCGGGCCTCGCTCGGCTTGCCGAGCTGATCCAGGATGGCGGCCTCGGCGGAAACCAGTTTCCAGTCCGGATATTCCGGCGTCTGCGCACGGCGCACGGCGTCCAGCGCCGGCTCGAACTCGCCGACGGCCGCGAGCGACTTGCCATAGGCGGCGAGTACCTGCCGGTCGTTTGGATGGGCGATGGCGAGCTTGCGCATGACGGCCAGCGCCTGGTCGGATTTGCCGCTCATCTGCAGCACATTGGCGTAGTCGAGGCCGGTTTTCTTGTCGGTCGGTTTGCGCGTATAGGCGTCGCCAAGCGACTGCGCCGCCCCGTCGAGCTGGGCGGAATTCAAATTGTCGAAGGAACGTGCCGAATGGGTCGAACCCGTGGACATGCGGTCCTTGGCGCATCCTGCCGCGGTCAGCGCCAGCGCCAGCGCCGCCGAGATCCGGAGCATTTTGCCCGTTGTTTTGAGGGTGCTGGTCGTGCCCGGCATCGGCGAGGCCTCCATTTGTCCTTGGGATCGTTGTGTGGCCGTATTCACTCCCGCAGAAATATTCTGTTAACCCTAACTGATGGTTAACAGGTCGATCGCACAACGGCCCGGAGAACGCCGATGCCCCTTGAATTCGTCACCAGAAAATCCCGCCGGTCCCGCCCGGTGCGCCTTGTCGCAAAGGATGGGCTGAAGAGGGCGGGATTCGATCGCGCCTGGCTGAAATGGGCCGACCTAAACGGTTTCAAGGGCGAGCAGGGCCGTGTCCTGATCGTTCCCGAAACGAATGGCACGATTGCCGGCGCCTTGTTCGGCCTAGGCAACGGCAACGACGATTTCGGCGCTTTGACCGTTGGTTCTCTGGCTCGCTCGCTGCCCGCGGGAGAATGGCATTTCGCCGACGATCCTGCCGATCCGACGATCGCGGCGATCGGCCTCAAGCTCGGCAGCTACGTTTTCACGCGCTACGGCAAGAAGCCGGGCAAGGATGTCCGCTTCGCACTTCCGGAAGGGGCGGACGCATCCCGCGTCGCGCGCGTCTCCGATGCGGTCTTTCTGACGCGCGATCTCGTCAACACGCCGACCAGCGACATGGGTCCTTCCGCCCTAGAAGAAGCTGTTCGCGCTTTGGCGAAGGCACATAAGGCGCAGATTTCCGTCGTGAAGGGCGATGCGCTGATCGAGAAGAATTTCCCGATGATCCACGTCGTCGGCCGCGCCTCGACCGATGCGCCAAGGCTGATCGACATGTCATGGGGTCCGAAGAACGCACCTCTGGTCACGCTGGTCGGCAAGGGCGTATGTTTCGACACTGGCGGACTCGACATCAAGCCCGCAAGCTCCATGCTGCTGATGAAAAAGGACATGGGCGGCGCGGCCAATGTGCTCGGCCTTGCCAGCATGATCATGGCCGCAAAGCTCAAGGTCAGGCTGCGCGTGCTGATTCCGGCGGTCGAGAATGCCATCTCCGGCAATGCCTTTCGCCCTGGAGATGTCTTGAATAGCCGCAAGGGCATTACGGTCGAGATCGGCAATACCGATGCGGAGGGCCGCCTCGTCCTGGCCGACGCCCTGGCGCTCGCCGATGAGGAGCGCCCGGAACTGCTGATCGACATGGCGACCTTGACCGGCGCCGCGCGCGTCGCGCTGGGTCCTGACCTGCCGCCTTTCTACACGCATGACGACGCGCTCGCTGGCGAAATCTCGGCGGCGGCGATTGCCGCCGCCGATCCGCTCTGGCGCATGCCGCTCTGGAAGCCTTACGATTCCAAGCTGTCATCCAAAGTTGCCGACATGAACAACGTCACCACCGACGGTTTCGCCGGTTCGATCACCGCCGCGCTCTTCCTGTCGCGTTTCGTCCAGCACGCAAAATCCTGGGCGCATTTCGACATCTTTGCCTGGAGCCCGTCAGACCGGCCGCATTGTCCGGCTGGCGGCGAGGCGCAGGGCATTCGCGCACTGGAGCATGTCCTTTTGTCGCGTTACGGCGGCTGATGCTAGTGGTCCGATTCCGACATTCGCATCCCCTTGATACAGCCCGCTCAGGCGAATGTTGGAATCAAAAGGACCACTAGCAACTATATGATTCTAGTGGAGCTTTTGAATTTGACATTCGCAACGACGCGTGATGTCGAACGGGACGCGGATGTCAAATTCGCTCCACTAGAGGCTAACCTTGCCATTTGCCGGCTTTCGGTCTTGAATGAAACGGAACCGAAACAAATTCCGGAGATGCTCTGCAGATGGCTGTCTCCCTGCGGCCGAGCGAAGCGCTGCGCTTGTGGCAGCAGCTTGCGCTTTCGGAAGTGCAGGAAGGCCATCCGGATTTGACAATGCGGCAGTCGGCGATCTTGCTCACCATCTACCTTGACCCGCCGCCGCACACGGTGCGCGGCCTCGCTTCCCGGCTCAACGTAACCAAGCCGGTGATCACCCGTGCGCTGGATACGATGGGGGCGATGAAGCTTGTCTCGCGCCATCGCGACGAGAACGACAAGCGCAACGTGCTGGTGAAGCGTACCGTTGATGGCGCGCTGTTCGTCGAGCGTTTCGGCGACAAGATCATCGCCAAGGCTGCAGGACTGCCGCTATGACCGCTCGTGACGCCAGGCTTCATGCCTTTCGCCTCGACCTTGCCGACGAGCGCCTGAAGGGCGAGGTGAAGGCGGACCGCTATGTCGCCGGCAAGCCAGCGCGCGTCACAGTTCCTGTCGCCGACATGCTGAAGGCGCCGCGCAAGGATGCCGGCCTGAACACGCAGCTCCTGCTGGGCGACGATGTCCGTGTCTTCGACAGTTCAGGCGGCTTTGCCTGGGCACAGGCGGAGCGGGACGGCTACGTCGGTTACATCGCGGATGCCGCGCTCGCTTCTCCAGTCGGCACTCCGACGCACATCGTGACCGCGCCGCGAACCTTCGTGTATTCGGGGGCGGATCTAAAACTACCGCGCACCGGCCAGCTCTCGATGGGATCGCGCGTCACCGTGGTGTCGAATGCCGAGACGCGCGGTACGCAGTACGCCATCCTGGGGTCGGGCGAAGCGCTGATCGCCAGGCATCTGGCGCCGATCGATCGTGTCGCGCCGGACTATGTAGCGGTTGCGGAGCTTTTTCTCGAAACGCCTTATCTCTGGGGTGGGTCGAGCGGCTTCGGCATCGACTGCTCGGGCTTGGTCCAGCTTTCCATGTTGATGGCCGGCAAGAAGGTTCAGCGCGATTCCGACATGCAAGCGGCGATCGGTGCCGAGCTCGATCCTGGGAAGGATTTCGAAAATCTCCGTCGCGGCGATCTTGTGTTCTGGAAAGGTCACGTCGCGATCATGACCGACGCCAAGTCGATGATCCACGCCAACGGCCACACTATGACCGTTGCACGCGAGGGCCTTCGCGAGGCGATCGGCCGGATCGGCTATCTCTATGGCGGTCCGACCGGATTCCGTCGGCCCTGATCCATCTTCAGTATTGGTGAACCCGGTCCACGGTATTCCTGAGCGGTTCACCGCGCTCGAACGCGTCCATCTGATCGAGCATCGGCCCAACGAGATGTGCCGGATCTGACGTTGCCGCGGCATGCGGCGTCACGAACACCTTCGGATGCGTCCAGAGCGGACTGGCTTCGGGCAGTGGCTCGATCTCGAACACATCGAGGCTCGCTTCCTTCAGCGTGCCGTCGTCGAGCGCGCGCAGGATGTCGGCGTCCTTCTGCAGCCGCCCACGGCCGGCATTGACCAGCACAGCGCCGCCGAGTCCGTTGTTGCACCTCAGATGTCTCAGCAGGTCGTACGAAATGATGCCTTGTGTTGCCGGTGTCAGCGGCAGCAGCACGACGAGAATGTCCGTCGCGTTGAGGAACGGCACCAGCCCGGACTCGCCGCCATACGTCGAGACGCCGTGCATCGGATAACCTTGTCGGCTCCAGCCATTCACCTGAAAACCAAGGGCGATCAATGCCTTGGCTGCCGCGCGGCCCAGATTGCCGAGCCCCATGATGCCGACCGAGATGTCGCTCGCCGGCTTCTGCTCCGGTTCATCCCAGATCTTCCGCACCTGCTGGCCGCGGTAGAGTAGCCCCTGCCGGTGATGATCGAGCACCCGCCACACGACATACTCGGTCATGTATTGCGTCAGATTGTCAGCGACCACGCGCACGATCGGCACATTGGGCACGCCGGGATCGTTGAAGATGTGGTCGACGCCCGCGCCGATCGAAAAGATAATGCGCAGGTTCGGCAGCGTCGAGAGCAGATTCGGCCGCTGCTTCCACACCACCGCATAGGTGATCGACGGATCGGCCGTGCCATCCGGCTCAAGCGTCACATCGCGTCGTGTCGAGATCAGGTCGTACCAGCGCTGCGGATGATAGCCGGTGAGGGCGAGGAGAACGCGACCCTTGTCCATCTGTCCGTCCGATCTACTGGCTGACAACACCCTCGGGAGCAGCCTCGATACGGAAGGCGGCCGAGATCAGCGCCTTCGTATAGTCGGATTGCGGATTGCGGAAGACCTGCTCCGTTGGGCCAGCCTCGACGATCTGCCCATTGCGCATCACGATCACGTCGTTGGCCAGCGCGCGCACCACCTTGAGGTCGTGGCTGATGAACAGATAAGCGAGGTCATTCTTCGCTTGCAGGTCGCGCAACAGATCGACCACCTGCGCCTGCACGCTCATGTCGAGCGCCGAGGTCGGCTCGTCCAGCATCACGAATTTCGGCTTCAACACCATGGCGCGCGCGATCGCGATGCGCTGCCGCTGCCCGCCGGAGAATTCGTGCGGATAGCGGTGGCGCGTTTCCGGATCGAGGCCGACCTCTTTCAGCACCCCGACCACACGGTGGTCGCGCTCCTCGGCCGCCAGCGCTGGCTCATGTATCCTCAGTCCTTCCTCGATGATTTCGCTGACCGACATGCGCGGGCTGAGCGATCCATACGGATCCTGGAACACGATCTGCAGCTCGCGCCTGAGTGGCCGCATCGCATTGAAGCTGAGCTTGTTGATGTCGCGGCCGTTGAACTTGATCTCACCGTTCGACGAAATCATGCGCGACAACGCCAGCCCGAGCGTCGTCTTGCCCGAACCGGATTCGCCGACGACGCCGAGCGTCTGGCCGGCGCGCACGGTCACGTCGATGCCGTCCACGGCCTTCACGTGATCGACGGTGGTCCGAAAGAAGCCCTTCTTGATCGGGAACCAGACCTTGATCTGCTCGCCGCGCATGACCGTCTTTGCGTCTTCATCAGATGCCGGCGGCTTGCCCTTTGGCTCTGCCGCAAGCAGATGTCTTGTATATTCGTGTTGTGGGTTGTCGAAGATTTCTTTTGTCGGCCCGCTCTCTACGATCTTGCCTTTGGTCATCACGCAGACCTTATCGGCGATCTTTCGCACGATGCCGAGATCATGGGTGATGAAGAGCAGGGACATGCCCTTCTTGTCCTTCAGCCGGTCGAGCAGTTGCAGGATTTGCGCCTGCACGGTCACGTCGAGCGCGGTCGTCGGCTCGTCGGCGATCAGCAGTTCCGGTTCGTTTGCCAGCGCCATCGCGATCATGACGCGCTGCCGCTGCCCGCCGGAAAGCTGGTGCGGAAACGCGCCGAGACGCTTCTCGGGCTCGCGAATGCCGACTTCGTTGAGCAGCTCAAGCGTGCGCTTGCGCGCCTGTGTATCGCCCATGCCCTGATGTACTTTCAGGACTTCACCGACCTGCCGCTCGATCGTGTGCAGCGGGTTGAGCGAAGTCATCGGCTCCTGGAAGATCATGGTGATCTTGTTGCCGCGGACCTTTCTCAGCTCCTTCTCGCCGGCTGCGAGCAGGTCCTTGCCTTCGAACAGAATTTGCCCGCTCGGATGGCTGGCGGCCGGGTAGGGGAGCAGTTTCAGCACCGACAGTGCCGACACTGATTTGCCCGAGCCGGATTCACCGACCAGCGCCACAGTCTCGCCCTTGGCGATATCGAACGAGATGTGATCAACCGCCGTCGAGGTTCCGCCGCCTTGCGTGAAGGCGACGGAGAGATCGCGGACGGAGAGGAGGGGGGCGTCTGTCACTTGAAAGTCTTCCGCGGATCGAACGCATCACGTGTTGCCTCGCCGACGAAGATGAGCAGCGACAGCATCAGCGAGATCACGACGAAACCGGAAATGCCGAGCCACGGCGCGTTGAGGTTGCGCTGACCCTGCCGCAGCAACTCGCCGAGCGACGCCGATCCAGGCGGCAGGCCGAAGCCCAAAAAGTCGAGCGAGGTCAGCGTCGTGATTGAGCCGTTAAGAATGAAGGGCAGGAAGGTCAGCGTCGCCACCATCGCGTTGGGCAGCAGATGCCTGAACATGATCGTGCCGTTCGAGACGCCGAGAGCGCGCGCCGCGTTCACATATTCGAAGTTGCGGGCGCGCAGGAATTCCGCGCGCACCACGCCGACAAACCCGACCCACGAGAACAGCAACATCAGCCCAAGCAGGATCCAGAAGCCCGGCGGCAGCACCGCCGCCACGATCAGCAGCAGGTAGAGCACCGGAATCGACGACCAGATCTCGATGAAGCGCTGGAAGAGCAGGTCGGTCATGCCGCCGAAGTAGCCTTGCACGGCGCCGGCCGAGACGCCGATGACGGCGGAAGCGATCGTCAGGATCAGCCCGAACAGCACCGATATGCGAAATCCGTAGATGACGCGCGCCAGCACGTCGCGCGCCTGGTCGTCGGTGCCGAGCCAGTTCCAGTTGCCAATTGTGCAGTTCGGATCCTCAACGCCGAGCGGATAGCGCTCGCAGCGCTTCTCGATCGGATAGGCCCAGGACGGGCTGGCCGGCGCCGCCTCGGGAATATCATTGTTGACGGTGCGATACGAATAGCGGATCGGCGGCCAGATCATCCAGCCGTTCGCCTTGATCTCGTCCTGGATGATCGGGTCGCGATAGTCGGTCACGGCGAGGAAGCCTCCGAACTTTTCTTCCGGATAGTCGACCAGCACCGGTACGAGGATCTCACCCTTGTACGACGCTAGAACAGGCTTGTCGTTGGCGATGAACTCGGCGATCAGCGACAGGCCGAACAGCACAAGGAAGATCCACAGCGACCAGTACCCGCGCCGGTTTGCCTTGAAGTTCTGCCAGCGGCGCTTGTTGAGCGGCGAGAGCCACGGCCGCGCCGCGCGCTCACGCACCTGTTCGACGTTCGCTTTGAGGATGATATCGCTCATCAGACGTCACGCTTCTCGAAGTCGATCCGCGGATCGATCATCGTGTAGGTGAGGTCTGAGATCAGCGCGACGATCAGGCCGAGCAGCGAGAAGATGTAGAGGTTGGCGAACACCACCGGATAGTCACGGTCGAGCACGGAGCGGAAGCCGAGCAGTCCTAGCCCGTCGAGCGAGAAGATATTCTCGATCAGCAGGGAGCCGGTGAAGAAGGCAGAGATGAACGCGCCGGGAAAACCCGCGATGATGATCAGCATCGCATTGCGGAACACGTGCCGGTAGAGAACCTGCCGTTCCGACAACCCCTTCGCCCGCGCGGTGATCACATATTGCTTGCGGATTTCGTCGAGGAAGGAATTCTTCGTCAGCAGCGTCGTCGTCGCGAAGGCGGACAGAACCATCGCGGTCAGCGGCAGCACGAGATGCCAGAGATAGTCGAGGATTCGCGCCGGCCACGACAATTGTTCCCAGTTCTCCGAGGTCAGGCCACGCAGCGGGAACCAGTCGAAGAACGAGCCGCCGGCGAACAGCACCATCAAAAGGATCGCGAACAGGAAGCCGGGGATTGCGTAGCCGATGATCACGACGCCGCTGGTCCACACGTCGAAGCTCGATCCGTCCTTCACCGCCTTGCGGATGCCGAGCGGTATCGAGATCAGATAGGAGAGCAGCGTGATCCACAGGCCAAGCGAGATCGACACCGGCATCTTCTCGATGATCAGGTCGATCACCTTGATGTCGCGGAAGAAGCTCTCGCCGAAATCGAAGCGCGCATAGTCCCACAGCATTTTCAGGAAGCGCTCGAGCGGCGGCTTGTCGAAGCCGAACTGCTTTTCGAGCTGCGCGATGAATTCCGGGTCAAGCCCCTGCGCGCCGCGATATTGCGAGCCGCCTTCTCCGGCGCCCCCCTGGTCGAAGCCGCCGCCGGCATCGCCTCCACCGCCGCCCAGCCGGTCGCCGGCGTCGCCGCCCTGGCCGGAAATCCGGGCGATCACCTGCTCGACCGGTCCGCCTGGCGCAAACTGGATGACCAGAAAAGAAATCGCCATGATCCCAAGAATCGTCGGGACCATCAAAAGCACGCGGCGGAGGATATAGGCTCCCATCAGCTGTGAGCCTCTAGCAGCTTGAAGCTTGCCTTACGCTGGTGCCTGCGCAGCTTAGCCGTCGGAAAAAGTCGGTGTTTCAGCGGTTCTGGCCCTCACGCCTTGCCAATTGCCTTGGCCTTTTCCTCGTCAAACCACCACATCGCTTCAACCGGGAAGCCGAAATCCGGTTTCAGCTCCTTGTAGCCGAACATATCCCAAAAGGCCGCTCGGTGGGTCGCCGAATACCAGTTCGGCAGCCAGTCGTGTCGGGCGCGGAGCGCCCGGTCGAGCGCCCGCATCGCGATGTTGAAGCTGTCGCGATCCTTGGCGGCGCCAACCGCATCGACCAGCGCGTCGAGCGCTGGGCTCGCCGAGCCGGGAAAATTGTTCGTGCCGTTGATTGCGGCGGAACGCGAATGGAAGAAGCGTTCCACCTCATCGCGCGTCGGCGTGGCGCTGAGCGAATAGGCGACCCCTATGATGTCGAAGTCGAAATTGTCGAGTCGCGCTTGGTATTGCGCTGAATCGACCATGCGGATCGATGCGTCGATGCCGATCGCGCGCATGTTTTCCAGGAACGGCGTATCGATACGCACGTGTACCTCGTCCTGCACGAGGAACTCGACCTCCAGCGTCTCGCCTTTGTCGTTGTGCAGGAGCGTGCCGTCGCGCGTCCAGCCCGCTTCGGCGAGCAGCCGGGTCGCCTCGCCAAGCAGTTTGCGGTCACGGCCTGAGCCGTTGGAGACGGGCTGCATCACCGCCTTGCCGAAGACCTCCTCGGGCAGATCTGCCCGCAACGGTTCGAGCAATGCGAGCTCCTCCGGAGACGGTTTGCCTTCGGCTTTGTAGACCGAGCGCTCGAATAAAGTCTGCGAGCGTTCATATGCGTCGTAGAACAGATTGCGCTTC
>DATJTE010000156.1:0-3661 GCA_035503715.1 Rhizobiaceae bacterium
TGCATCGCGCACGTCGCGGGTGATCGGGCCGACGCCCGAAAAGAAGATCGTGCTGCCGAACGCGCCGTGCCGCGGCACGCGACCGTTGCTGGGCAAGACACCCAGCACCCCGCACATCGCCGAGGGCAGCCTGATCGATCCACCGGCATCGCTGCCAAGCGCCAGAGGACCGAAGCCGGCTGATACGCCGGCCGCCGCGCCGCCGCTCGACCCGCCCGAGGTGCGTCGCGAATCCCAGGGATTGAGACATTCCGGCGCGACGCCGCCGACGGTGCGCCAGAACATGCCGAATTCAGGGGTGTTGGTCTTGCCGATGATGATGCCATCGGCCGCCTTCACCCGCGCCACATGCAGCGAATCCTCCTGCGGCACATGATCAGCATAGACGCAAGAGCCACCGGTGGTACGGATTCCCTTCGTCCAGAATTGATCCTTGATCGACACCGGCACGCCCGCCAGCGGGCCGACAGCCTCGCCGCGAGCGATGCGCCGGTCGACAGCCTGTGCCTGATCGAGCGCAGCATCGGCCGACAGCGTAATGAATGAGTGGATGCGTGAATCGAGAGCCTCGATCCGTGCGATGAAGTGGCGAGCGACTTCAGTCGCCGACAAACGCCGTGCGACGATGGCCTGGCGGAGCTGCCAGGCGGACGCCCAATGGATATCGGATGGTAGATCGGTCATCTCAGGAGTTTGTGTTGCCACGGATTGATCAGCCTCGCGGGTCCAATGCATCGCGAAGGCCGTCGCCCAAAAGGTTGAAGCCGACGACGACAAACACGATTGCAATCCCCGGGCTGAGCGCGAGCCATGGAGCAAGCGCCATCACCGCCGTCGAATCGGCGATCATTCCGCCCCAAGTGGGGTCGGGCGGCTGCACGCCCAGCCCGAGATACGACAGAGAGGCTTCGGTCAGGATCGCCAGGGTCACCGTCAGCGACGCCTCGACGATCAACGGCGCGGCGATATTCGGCAGCACATGCCGGTACATCGTTCGCGCACGGGACACGCCCAGCCCGATGGCTGCCGCGATATAGTCCCGCTCACGCACCGACAGGGTCGAGGCGCGAGCAATGCGGGCGAAACGCGGCATGAACAGCAGACCCATGATGAGGACCAGATTCACCAGGTTCGGTCCAAGCGCGGCAACCAGAGCGATCGCCAGGAGAAGGGCAGGAAAGGCTTGGAGCACGTCGAGGATGCGCATCATGCCTGCATCGAGCAGGCCGGTGCTGTAGCCGGCAGCGAGGCCGATCACCGTACCCGACGCGAACGCAAGCGCGGCACTCAAGCAGGCGACGCTGAGCGAACTGCGCGCCGCGTAGAGAATGCGCGCGAAGACGTCTCGGCCGAGCTGGTCCGTTCCCAATAGATATTGGCTCGAGGGCGGCGACAGCGGCGCGTCGGCGATTGCCAACGGATCGTGCCCGGTCAACCAAGGGGCAGCCAGCGCGAGTGCCATCGACAACAGGACGATCGCAGCGCCCACGACCAACGGCAGGTTCAGGCGAAGCCGTGACCGCTCGGCAGCAATCGCGGACAGCTCGCCGACCGCAACGTCGTCCCGTTGCACGGCCGGCCCGCTGGGCGCGTCGAGGACTGTCGAGCGCAGATCAGCCATGTTGCTGGATCCTCGGATCGAGCAGGTAGTAGCTGAAGTCGACCAGGATATTGATCAGGACGACGAGGGTCGTGACGACCAATACTGTTGCTTGGACTTGCGTATAGTCGCGGTGATAGATGGCATTGAGCATCAATTGACCGACGCCGGGCAGGCCGAAAACCTGCTCGATGACGACCGCACCGGCAACCAATTGCGCGGCCGTGACGCCGATGGCGGTGACCACGGGTAACAGGGCGTTGCGAAGACCGTGCCGGATCAGCACGCGCAGACGACCAGCGCCTTTGGCGCGCGCTGTCGCCATGTAAGGCTCTGCCAGCACCTCCAGCATGGCGACGCGCGTGTAGCGCATGACGGTCGTCGCCGAGGGCAGCGACAGAACGAAGGCCGGCAGCAGCAAGGTCTCAAGGCTGCCGAGCGGATCGCCGTGCAGGTCGACGGTGCCGAGGGTCTTGAACCAAGGCAGATAGATCGACAGCAAGAGCACAGCCGCAACCCCGACGAAGAAGGCGGGCGTCGAGAGACCGAGGAGCGCAACCGTGCGTATGGTCAGGTCGGGCCAACGCCCGCGTGTCGTCGCCGCCACGACGCCGCCAGGCACCCCGATCGCTATCGAGAAGATCAGGGACAAGGCCGTCAAGACCAGGGTCACCGGAAGGTGCTCGGCGATTTGCGGGCCGACCGGCAGTCCGAAGATCAGCGAGTTGCCGAAATCGCCATGAAGAGCGCCCATGAGCCAGATGCCATATTGGACCGGCAGCGGCTGGTCGAGATGAAGCGCATGACGGATGTTCTGAGCCGCCTGTGAATGGACGCCCACGGTCGGGCCGGCCAGCACGCTGACGATATCGCCGGGGATCAGATGGATGATGGCAAAGCTCATCACCGACACGCCGAACAGCACGGGCAGCGTAAGAGCGATGCGTCCGGCGGCATATCTGAGCATCGGGGCCTCCCCCATCCGAAATCCGGCGCTATGCGCTAGTCCAGCCAGGCTTGCCGCAGATAAACGCGCTGTGCCGAAGGCACGGCGCGGTAGCCACGCAGCTTCGTGGTCCACATCTCCCAGCGGAGCGGCGAGGCGCAGGGCGTGATGACGTAGGCCATATCGGCAATGCGCTGCTGAACCGCTCGATAAATTCTGACACGCTCGGCCATGTCATAGCTCTGTCGCCCCTTGGCCAGGAGATCGTCCAAGGCGGGATCTGTGGTCTTGCCCGGATTGACCGTCGAATGCGAATCGAGCCGAATCGATATGTTGGTGTCGGGATCGGGGCCCCAGACCAAACCTGCCATCGAGATCGGCGATTGCGTCGATTGAAAATCGGCGACGAGATTGCCCCACTCCTTTTGGAGGATATTGATCCTGATGCCGATGCGGGCAACCTGTTGCTGGATGATCTGCGCGATCAGCACGTCGCCGTAGTTGGATGGCGAGACCGCGAAGGTCGTGTCGATGCCGGCGGCGTAGCCGGCTTCGGCCATCAGCGCCTTGGCTGCGGCAACGTCTTCCTTGGCGTAGGGCAACCCCAGCACATCGGCGCTCGGAACCGCGAAAGGGGCCTGCGCCGGCGGCAGTGCCGCACTGAGGCCGGCCTGGCCACGCCACACCACCTTGACGATCAGCTCGCGGTTCAGCGCGAGGCTGAAGGCTCGTCGCACGCGGACGTCGCTAAAGGGCGGACGGCGCTGGTCGAATTCGAGCAGCAGCAGTCTCGAATAGGCTTTGGGTTCGGGCGCTACGATGTTCGCCGCGCTGCGCATCTGCGCGGCCGAGTCCGGAGAGCTAAGCCAAGTCAACTGCACGCTGCCGGCCCGCAGCGCCGCCATGCGGCTCCCCTCTTCGGGAATGATCCGGAAGTCCAAGCCGTCGAGATAAGGCAAGCCGGGCTCGTAGTAATGAGGGTTGCGCTTCAGCTTCACCAGGGAATCCGGCTGGAAATCCTCCAGCATGAACGGCCCCGTGCCGACGCCGCCCTTGACCAGGTCGCCGCGGCGCTTGACGTCCGCGGCGTTGACGATCGCGGCGTATTTGACGGT
>DATJTE010000157.1:0-9479 GCA_035503715.1 Rhizobiaceae bacterium
AGATCACCAAGGCTCGCGGCCGGGAAACCTTCATCACCACCGAGGTCGGCCAGCACCAGATGTGGGCCGCGCAGCATTTTCATTTCGATAAGCCGAACCGCTGGATGACCTCGGGCGGTCTGGGGACGATGGGCTACGGCCTGCCGGCCGCGCTCGGCGTGCAGATCGCGCATCCGGATGCGCTCGTGATCGATATCGCCGGCGACGCCTCGGTGCAGATGACGATGCAGGAAATGAGCTGCGCGGTGCAGTACAATGCGCCGATCAAGATCTTCATCCTGAACAACCAGTACATGGGCATGGTGCGGCAGTGGCAGCAACTCCTGCACGGCAACCGCCTGTCGCATTCCTACACAGAGGCGATGCCGGACTTCGTCAAGCTCGCGGAGGCGTATGGCGGCCACGGCATTCGCTGCGAGAAGCCGGGCGACCTCGACGCGGCGATCAAGGAGATGATCGACGTGAAGAAGCCGGTGCTGTTCGACTGCCGCGTCGCCAACCTCGCCAATTGCTTCCCGATGATCCCGTCCGGCAAGGCGCATAACGAAATGCTTCTGCCCGACGAGGCGACCGACGAAGCGGTGGCGAACGCCATCGACGCGAAGGGCAGGGAGCTCGTTTGAGCTCCCGCTTTTCTTTGTAACGTCAGTATTTTAGAGCGCAGTACGAAGATCGAGATTCAGATATGAACGCCCAGCTTCAACCGACCGGCTCCGCCTACTTCATCGCCAAGGAAACAGAGCTGCCCGAGACGCATACGCTCTCGGTTCTCGTCGACAACGAGCCGGGCGTGCTCGCCCGCGTCATCGGCCTGTTCTCGGGGCGCGGCTACAATATCGAGAGCCTTACCGTCTCCGAGACCGAACACGAGAAACATCTGTCGCGCATCACCATCGTCACGCGCGGCACGCCGCATGTGATGGAACAGATCAAGCACCAACTCGAACGCATCGTCCCGGTGCACCGTGTCGTCGACCTGTCGGTGAGGGCGCGTGAACTCGGTCAGGAACGGCCGCTGGAGCGCGAGCTGGCACTGGTGAAGGTTGCCGGTACTGGCGACAACCGGGTCGAGGCGCTGCGGCTGGCTGACGCTTTCCGCGCCAGTGTGATCGATGCAAACACGGAACACTTCATCTTCGAGATCACCGGACGGGTCTCGAAGATCGAGCAGTTCATCGCCATCATGAAGCCGCTCGGTCTGATGGAAGTGTGCCGCACCGGCATCGCCGCCATGAACCGCGGCCCGCAGGGCATGTAGCCTTGTAAATCAGGGCATCATGATGTATATACGCCGGATATACGGCGAGCCGCGTCATGACCAACATTCCGATCGCAAAGTGGGGCAACAGTTCCGCTATCCGCCTGCCCAAGGCGGTGATGGAGGAGCTCGGGCTGAAGCCAGGCGGCAGCGTCAACCTGACTGTCGAGAACGGCAAGGCGGTGCTCGAGCCCGTGCGGCCCAAGAAGATCACGCTCGAGTGGATTGTTTCCGAGATGAAGCGGCTCGGCCCTGAGAACCAGCCAGAGCTGGTCGATTGGGGGCCAGATCGCGGTGACGAAATAATCGATGACGAATATTCGCGCGGCGAGATTACGCTTGATGATCTCCTTAAACGCCGGTGACATCGTCTGGGTCGATTTCGATCCAGTCAAAGGAACCGAACAGAGTGGTGTCCGTCCCGCGATCATCTTGTCCTCATCGGAGTTTCACAAAGCCGGTCTTACCGCGATTGTCTGTCCGATCACTCGAAACCGATCGCCATGGCCAACCAAGGTGTTCCTGCCAGACGGCATGAAAACCCAAGGTTGCGTGATCGCCGAGCAAATCCGCACTGTGTACAGGTTAGATCGCGGCTTCCGATTCATCGAGCGCGCACCGGACACCGTCCTGGCCGATGTAAGGACCGTGGTTGCGGAGCTCCTAGGCATCTCTTCATAAACACCTCTTCAAACTTGCCATTGAGACAAGATTTTCGCTCGACTGTATCGATTTAGGTCAATAATATTGACCTAAATGCTGTCGGAGGCGGCTATGTCCATCGACCTTTTCCTTGCGCTGCTGGTCTTTGCCTTCGTGACCTCGATCACGCCCGGACCGAACAATTTCATGCTGCTGGCGTCAGGCGTAAACTTCGGTTTCGTGCGGACGATCCCGCATATGCTGGGTATCGGCGCCGGTTTCCTGTCGCTGCTGCTGGCCGTCGGGTTCGGGCTAGGCGCTGTGCTGACAGCCTATCCGATGGTCGATCTCGGGCTGAAGATCGCGGGTGCAGCCTATATGCTCTATCTCGCGTGGCGGATCGCCATGTCCCGCTCGCTTGGCGAGAAGAAGGGCGAGAACGTGCGGCCGATGACGTTTCTCGAAGCCGCGGCGTTCCAGTGGGTCAATCCGAAAGCGTGGGCGATGGCGGCGACCGCGATGGCCGCCTACACGAGCCCGGAAGCACCATTCCTGTCGGTCGTTATCATTTCGGTTGCGTTTGCCATCGTGAACCTGCCGAGTGTCTCCACATGGGCTGGTTTTGGCGTGGCGCTGAGGCAATTCCTGTCCGATCCGACGCGCCTCAAATGGTTCAACATCGCCATGGGCGCATTACTCGCCCTGACGATCTGGCCGATGCTGCGCTAGCTACTTCTGCTCGACGATGAATGCCGCGAGCTGCGATAGCGCGGCGTTCCAGTTGATCGTGATCTCGTTTGTCGACCAGCTCTCGATCTCGTCCACGTAACAGAATTGCGGCGCGCAGCCGGTCAACAGACGCTGCGCAACCGGATCCTGGATCGACGAGTTCGGCCCGCCTGCCAGCGACCCTTTCGGCGGGTTCGGCAGGTCGGGATTGACCTGGTTGGCGAACCAGCGCGAATGCTGGTTCTTCGAATATCTCTCGCCGTACCCGGTGACGTAGGAGAGGTTCAGCGCGTTGCGGCCGAAGAGGTAGTCGATGCCTTCAAGCACTGCGTCGCGATATTTCTTGTCGCCGGTGAAATCGTAGGCGCGCGAAACCACGATGGCATTCTGCGCGATCAGATGGTTCGAGCCCCAGCCATACATATTGTCCGCCGGCGCGTAGATCTGGCCGAATGCCTGCGTGCCTTGCATCTGAATATAGCGGTCGGCGGCTTCGACGATCGATTTGGCGGCGGCGGCGCGGTCGACCTCGGGAAGCTTGCTCGGCACGGTCGCAAGCGTCATTCGGCCAAGCGCTGCGACATGCGCCCAGTCAAAGCCGTCGGGCCCGAAAATGTTGCCTGTCGCGTGCTGCGACGCTTTTACGTCGGCGAGGTAGTTGTCGTTGCCGGTTGTGACGAAGAGCTCGGCCGCAGCCCAGTAGAACTCGTCGGAGACGTCGTCGTCGTTGTAAGGACCGCCACCCGACATTCCGTCCTCGGCGGTGGCATAGATGTCCGGGTGCGCCTTCGCCGCGGCGTAGGCCTTCTCCGAAGCTGCCAGGAGTTTCGCGGCAAACTCCGCGTCGTGGGGCTGGAAGAGCCGCGCGCCCTGCGCAGCGGCAGCGGCAAGATTCAGAGCAGCGGCGGTGGACGGGCGGTGCAGTTCGCGCTTCTTGTCGTCGAGATGCGGCATGAGCGGAATGCCGGTCCACTCATTGTCATGGATCTTGTGATGGACCAGGCCGGCGAGCGGCTGGCCGTCGGGCACCATCATCTTCAACATGAACTCCAGCTCCCATTGTGCCTCGTCCAGCACGTCGGGAACGACATTGCCCTGTTCGGGCACCGGCAGCGCGCCATCGGCGAAGGTCTTCTTGTTGGCGCCGGCGATGTGCAGCGAGCGTTCGTAGGCGCTCATCAGTTGCGCGACCGAGATGCCGCCGTTGACGACATATTTGCCGTGGTCGCCGGCATCGTACCAGCCGCCGGTGACGTCCAGCGTGTAGTCGCAGGTCCAGGGTTCGCCGTAGGCTTTCTGTGAACTTTCAGGCTCCTGGCAAGGCACGTCGACGTCACCTTGATTGGTCTCGCCGTCTTTCGGCGAGCTGATGTGTCCGGCTGGACGTTCATATGCCTCTCCGGCGATCACGCCGTCGATGTCGATGCCGGAGCGGACGGGATAAAAATAGCTCATCGCATCGCGTGCGAGGTCGGCATAGATGTCGGGGCCGATCGCGAACGGGTAACTCTTGTCGCCATCGGCTTCGAGCGTGAAGCCGTCGCCCTCGGCGTCGACCGTGGAAAAATCGATCACGTGAACATTGAGGCCAGAGGACGTGTCCGTGCCGCGCGGCTGGCTTTCTCCTGACATGATCTCGTTGCCGGCAGGATCGAGGAAACGCCAGGGCAGGGGGGCCGTGCTCTCGGTGACGAGCGTGGCGCGCCTCGGCGCGTCAGGCAGGTAGCCCACCTGGTTGACCCGCACGCGCGGTCCGGTGGCGGGCTTGTAGGCGTCGACGTCTGCTCCGCCCTGGAGCGACACGCGCTCGAAGCAGACAGTCCATGGTTTGGCCTGGCCGCCGACCTGCAGCACGATCTGCGCGTCGTCTATCGTGACAGGTGAGGTGAAGCCTACCTGATGTTCGGATGCATCAGGTGTGACGGCCGGCGTCAGGCTCACGTAAAAATCGTAAGGATCGCGCGGCATCTGAACCAGCGCGCGGATCGGACCTTTCGGTTCGCCCGAGGCGGTGAAGGAGAGGCTGTAGCTTTGCCCCTGAACCAGCTTGATGTCGTTCTGGCCAATGATGGCGTCCCACGGCACGTTGGTGCCGCCCGGGATCTTGGCGCAGAGCTTGCCGCTCTCGACGGTCGGCGCAAGATTGGGTGTCGCCCACCAGGGATCGAGACCGGCGTCGAACTCCGTATTCACGGCGAGTTCGGCAGCGCTCGCGCCGCCAATGGACAGAAACGAGACGATCAATGCTGCAGGAAATGTCGGACGGGCCATGATTTCCTCCATCGCCGCCGCTTTCCAGCAAAGCCCGGACTGCGGGTCAATGCAAATGGTCGCGAGCGGTTAATTCTGGACCACAATCGAGACCGCCAGACTATCGTGAAGACGCGCCGGATGGCACAAAGCGGCGATGATTGCCAATTCCAGCGATGACAGGCTGCTCGGCGCGGATTTTATGCGTGCCGCGGCATGCCTGGTCGTTCTGTTCCATCATCTGGCGCAAAGGCTCGATCAAGGCGAGATCGCAACGCCGCTCGAAATCTTCCGCATCTTCTCAAGCAACGGGACGTTCGGCGTCGCGATCTTCTTCGTGCTGAGCGGCTTTCTGCTCGCGCGACCGTTCTGGCGGGCGCTCGATGGCGGGAAACCCATGTCGTCGCTCAGAACCTATGCCGTACGTCGCGCGGCGCGCATCCTGCCAGGCTTCTGGCTGGCGCTGACGGTGACCTTTGTTGCGAGCTTTACGATCTTCAACTCGCGGCTGGATGGCGAGCTTTGGCTACGGTTTGTCGCCGGGTTCCTGCTTGTTGCCGACTGGCACTGGATCACCTTCTTTCCCGTCGACATCAACGGACCGCTTTGGTCGATCAGCTTCGAGGCGACGTCCTATGTGCTGCTGCCGGTCTGCTTTGCGCTGCTGTTCAGCGTCGGCGCGAGCGGCTGGTGGGCGCGCGCCATCTGGCTCGGCGTCATTGCCCTGATCCTTGCTGGGCATTGGCTGATCGCGAGTTTCGTGACGATCGACGAGGCGCGCCGCGGGTGGCATTTTGGATTGCCCGGCGGCGCCAATATCTGGATGCCGGAATATAATCCGCTGGCGTTCTTCGCGATGTTTGCTGTCGGCAGTTTTGCCGCAGGGTTTCAGGTGCGCTGGGCGAAACGCAGGGACTGATCTTCGATGCGCTCGCGCTCGCCGGGCTCGTGGCATGCGCCACCGTCTTCGTCACGCACGCGCATGTCGAAGACGCCAGCGCCTATGGCTGGCTCGCTATTCCCTATGATTTTCCATGGCTGGTGCTGTCGGTGGGGCTGGTGCTCGCCGCCGCACCATCGAGCCGTTATGTCGGCCGCATCCTCGACAATCGGGCGAGCCGATACATCGCAAGCATCTCGTTCGGCATCTATGTCTGGCACTATCTGGCGATCGAGATCGTACGGAAATACGGGTCGCCAGACTTTGACATGTTTTCGGTGACCGACCCGGCGATGTTCGTCGCGACGTCCGCCGCGATCACCGCACTCACGGTCCTCGTCGCGCACCTCAGTTTTTACTTCATGGAGCGGCCGATCATTCTGCGGGCGCGGGGACGGGAGAGTACAGGGCTGCAACGCTGTCGCCGGCGGCCGGCTGAAGCGTCAGGCAGACTGGTCCGCGAGATTGTCCCGCGTTTCGAGTTCCAGCATGCGCTGCACGATCCGCGTCACCAGATCGAGATAGAGCGCGCGCTCTTTTTCGCTGAGGACCGCGAGAACCTCTGTGTTGTTGGCCATGACGGCGCTCGTCACGCCTTCAACAGCCTTGCGCGCCTGCGGCTTCAGCGAAAACAGCGTGCTGCGCTTGTCGGCCGGAACTGGCTTGCGAACGATCAGCCCGTCGCGTTCCATCCTGGACAGCGTCGCGGCCATTGTCGGTTGTTCGACCGCCGCGCGGCGGGTCAGTTCCTTCTGGGACAGTGCGCTGCCGTCGGCCAGCGCGAAGAAGACAGGCAGGTAGGCGGGGGAGAGGCCGAGCGGTTTCAGCGAGCGCTCGATGCGGCGCGCAAACAGCCGTGCCGCCCAGTTCGTCATGTAGCCTGCGGATTCTTCACGCTTGAGCATTTATATAGCTTGCTATGTAAGTATATTGCATGCTATGTAATTAGCTGTTGGCCCGCTAAAGGGCAAGGAGATTCAGACATGCGCTGGAAAAGTTCCGGCGACCGCTATGGCGCGGTCGCGACGATGATCCATTGGCTGACGGCGTTCGCCGTGATCGGCCTGCTCATATCCGGTCTGGTCATCGCGGGCGAGACCGATCCCGCGGCCAAGGCGGCTCTGCTCAGGGTTCACGTGCCGATGGGCGTGCTGGTGCTCGTGTTGACGATCACTCGGGTTGCCTGGTGGATGTTTTTCGACCAGCGGCCGGATGCCGTGACGTCGGGATCGGCCGTGCAGACGATGGCGGCGAAAATCGTGCACATCGCCTTCTACCCGCTGCTTCTTGCTGTCGCGGCGAGTGGCGTGGCGATGATCGCTCTCTCGGGCGCAGCGGCGGTGCTGTTCTTCGGCGCGACAGGTCCGTTGCCGGATTTCTGGGCCTACGCGCCGCGCGCGCCGCATATGGTGTTCGCTTACGCTCTGATCGGGCTGATCGTGCTGCATATCGCAGCCGCGCTCTTCCACCAGTTCATCAAACGAGACGGCCTGCTCGCGCGAATGGGGCTGTTTGCGTGGCCGAAAGGCTCGTCGACGACCCGACCGACGATGCGGACAGTCACAAGTCGTCACTAAATGTTCTGCTTGTGTTCTCATCGCGCGAACTCTATTCTTGGCGGGAGCGACTTGTTCTTCCACCCCGAATCCTGTCTCACGCTCCGATGGATTTTTCTCCCCAGCAGGATGATGCGCTGAAGGCGGTTGCGCGGTGGCTGAAGAGCGGCCGACCGCAGATTTTCAGGCTGTTCGGCTATGCCGGCACCGGCAAGACGACGCTGGCGCGCTATTTCGCCGAGCATGTCGACGGCCAGGTGCAGTTCGCCGCCTTCACCGGCAAGGCCGCGCAGGTGCTGCGCTCGAAAGGCGCGGTGAACGCCCGGACCATCCACTCGCTGATCTACCGGCCGCGCGGTGAGGAGGCGGTGGCGGATGAGGCGACCGGCAAGACGTCGATGTCGCCGACGTTTGCGCTTAACCGCCAGAGTCCCGTCAGCCGGGCCAAGCTTATCATCATAGACGAGTGCTCGATGGTGGACGAGCAACTTGGCAAGGATTTGTTGAGCTTCGGCACCCCGATCCTGGTGCTTGGTGATCCGGGGCAATTGCCGCCGATCTCGGGCGGTGGTTTTTTCACGGATCACGAGCCGGATACGCTGCTGACCGAAATCCACCGGCAGGCGCGCGACAATCCCATCATCCGCCTCGCCCTCGACGTGCGCGAGGGCAGGGAGTTCATGCGCGGCGATTACGGCACGGCGCAGGTGATCGGCAAGGAAGACGTCACGCAGGAGCTGGTGCTCAAGGCGGACCAGGTGCTGGTCGGCACCAATCGGACGCGCCGGCGCTACAATCAGCGGCTGCGCGAGCTGAAGGGCTTCAATGCAGCCTATCCGCAGGCCGGCGACAAGCTGGTGTGCCTGCGCAACGACCCGGCCAAGGGGCTGCTCAACGGCTCGTTGTGGAAGGTGATGACCTCGTCGCGCGAGACGGTGAAGCCCGGCATCAACCTGCTGGTGGCACCCGAAGAGGACGATCCCGACCGTGGCGTTGCCAAGATCAAGCTGCTGAAGCAGACCTTCGAAAACCCCGACGAGGAGATCCCGTGGGGCACCAAGAAGCGCTATGACGACTTCGACTACGGCTACGCGCTGACGGTGCACAAGGCGCAGGGCTCGCAGTGGAACAATGTCGTCCTGTTCGACGAAAGCTGGGCCTTCAAGGAAACCCGCCAGCGTTGGCTCTATACTGCCATCACCCGCGCGGCCGAGCGGCTGACGGTTGTGCGCTAGCGGCACGTGGCCGCGAAGTGCCGCTGCGCGGCCGGTTGCCTCGCTGCCTACTCTACGATTTCGAACAGCACGGCGGTCGCGTCGTCGCTCATCTTGAAGCGCGGATATTTCAGGCCGTCCGGGTCTTCAACCCTTTCGATCCGCCGCAATTCGTCGACTAGCATCGACAGGCCGTCTTTGCGCGCGGCGGCGACAAGCTCGCCGGCGCCGTAACGCTGATACTGGTCGACCAGAGCGGCGAAGCCGTCCGTGCACAGGAGCCCGACGGCGGGCAGGGCGCAGTGCAGCCGTTCGGTGGCAAGGTGCGCGCCGGCCTCGGGCTCGATCCCCAGGGTCCAGATTCCGGAGGCGGGGCTGTTGTAGGCGGCGCGACGCCGGCGCAACTCATCGCGCACCATCGGCTCCTCCACCAGCGCGTGGTGGGCGGAAAAGCCGCCGGCATGAGCGAGCGCAAGCCGCGCCCCTTCGCGTTCCGCCGCGGCCGCTTCCTTGAGCGCCGTGGTTTCGAAGGTGAAGCCGTCGTCGCCGAGCAGGAACAGCCGGCAGTCTCCGAGGCCATGCGTCAAGACATCGCCGTCCTCGATCCGCACCATCTGAAAACCCGCCACCGGCAGGTTCCACGGCTCGATCGGCAGCGCATGTGCGGCTTCGTGCACGACATTGGCGGCGCGTTCGTTGAAGTCGCGCACGATCTCGGCCATCGCCCGGCCGGGACGCACCATCTGCTCAAAGGAGCTGCGCGCGAACTGTGCCAGCCAGGCGGCGTCCGAGCCGTGAAGACCGACGATGCTCTTGCCGCCAAGGCCGGTCGCACCGTCGATGACGAAGGCGCAGGTTGCGTTGCCGCCGCCGGCGTCCTCATTGGGGCG
>DATJTE010000158.1:0-12794 GCA_035503715.1 Rhizobiaceae bacterium
CGCGGCGATCGGCGGCATCATCAAGCACAAGGCGTCAATTTCCGGCGCCGAGGTCGGTTGCCAAGGCGAGGTTGGCTCGGCCTCGGCGATGGCGGCAGCCGGTCTCGCCGCCGTCATGGGCGGAACGCCGGAGCAGGTGGAGAATGCCGCGGAGATCGCGCTGGAGCATCATCTCGGCATGACCTGCGACCCGGTCGGCGGACTGGTCCAGGTGCCGTGCATCGAGCGCAATGCTCTTGGTGCCGTGAAGGCCGTAACCGCCGCATCACTTGCGGTGAAAGGCGACGGCAAACATTTCGTACCGCTCGACGCGGCTATCGAAACCATGCGCCAAACCGGCATGGACATGAACGAGAAGTACAAGGAAACCAGCCAGGGCGGCCTGGCTGTCAACGTCGTGGAGTGCTGAAGCTCTTTAAGGAGCTTCGAGCGATTACTAAATTAGTTGGCAAAGTGTATTTTTCGCCGTTGAGGGCGAGCAAAAATGCGCCTTGTCAAGCCGTTGGATAGCAAGACGCCCGTCGTCCTGACGGCACTGTTTCCTTTCACGCACTCTAAGATGACCGATGCGCTTCTTGGCGCTCATCTAAAAATCGAATGCTTGATCCAGGATCAATGCACCATCCCGGGATCGATGGTCATTGCAGATCCGGTGCTTCGGACCCTTGTGAGAAACAATGCGTACCTCCTGAGTGAAGGCGTCCTCGCTGTCGACCTGAGGGATTCCGCGTCAAGTTTCGTGGACCTCGTTCAATTGAAGTATGGCGGTCATGCCTCAAGAGAAATGTGGGAGATGGCGGCCTTCCTGGACGACAATTCAGCGATGGCACTTCATTACAACGCACCCGAGACCGCGAAAATTCACAAGGCAAGGGTGCTCTCTTTCCTGAGATTTCTGACAGCAAGCTCAAGAGCAAAAAGCCGGAAGAGGCTGCTCGAAGCCGCTATCCGAAAGGTCGAATCCGTTTCGGTCGGAGACTCGTTTGGCGTCGACGATTTGGTCACCGGCATTCCCGATTTGGACAGGCGGCTGCGGGCGCTGGTGCAGTTGAGCTATTGCACCTGCGGCGCTGAAGTCCTCAACGGGGTTGCGCAGGTTCCGCACGGGCTCTGGATGGCCGCGCATCGAAGTGTCGATGCGCCAGTGGTTCCGCCGAAAGAGGTTGGCTACCAGGCAGACCTGTCTTTCGCGCACAATATCGTCCTGGAGTATTTTGCGCTTTCGCCTCAATTTCTCAATCGACTTGCCGCCCAAGACGTGGTCGAGCTCAGGCAGGATGGCGCGACGCGCCGGGCGATTGCAAATCTGAAAGAGCTCGTTGCGGAGGAAGTGCGCTATCTCGAGAATCCGGTGCTGTCGAACTCGCAAAGGCTGAAGGACATGGAAGAGGCGAGAAAACTCTTGCATGCGAGAATTTTCGAGTACTGCCAAAAGCAATCCTCGAAGCGGCTGAAGTCGGAAATAGCCGGAATGAGTGTGGACGATATGATTGGCGAGGTCATAAGCCCGCGCAACTGGAACGTCCCATTCACACAGCTTATCCGCAAGGCAGCACTAAGGGTTGGAAGGGCGGCATCTCGCTGGAGTCCGAAATTAACTCATCTGGACGCAACGATCGCGCCACTTGATACCTACGTCATCCGCCTCCACAACAAGATTACGGCCCGTGCAAATCTGCCGCAATCGGCACCAGATTTCAGACGGTCTGCGTAGCTGCTTGGCTGCCGCCCGACACCCGGTCTCATTTTTTCTCCGCCATCGCGACATTCATTTCCGTCCGCAGCCGGAACCCGAGCGACTCGTAGAGCGCGATCGCTTTGGCGTTGGTCGCATAGGCGTGGAGATAGGGCTGTTCGCCCGCCGCGAAGATCTGGCCGGCGACGTAGAGGGAAAGCAGACGGCCGAAGCCTTTGCCCTGCTGACTCGGATGCACGGCAACGCCGCTCAGCTCCGTCATGCCCGGCTGCTTCAACCGTTCACCGGCCATTGCGATAAGCTGGCCGCCTTCCTTGATGCCCCAGAAGCGGCCAAGCTCTTGCGAGCGCAAGGTGAAGGGTCCTGGCTTCGTCAGTGTGGCCAGCGCCAGCATGTCGACGGCATCCGCTGTAGAGAGCCGTTGGATTCTGGGGTATTCGAAGGGCGCAACATGCTTTTCCGCAAGCATCTGAACGGCGCGCGCTCTGATCGTCGCATTGAAGCCGCGCGGTAGCTCGATGTCGTCCACCTGCAGGAATATCTGGTTGTCGCCGACGGCAGCCAGAGCGTTGAGCTCGGCAAGGCTTGTATCGCTATTGTCAACGGTCGCCGCGAATTGCGAAATCGAAGGCTGAAAGCGAACGGCTGCCGGGCCGCCTTCGGCCAGATGCTTGTGGCGGGTCGTCAGCGCACTCCAGATGGGGCGGTCGAGGACGTGTTTCATCGGCGCGGCTTTCGTTTGACTGGCCGCCGCTTGATCAATGGTGCTTCATCGAGCCCGTCCTCGATGGCCGCAAGCTGGCCAAGCAGGGGACCTGACAGATCGTTGCAGAGGTCGGCGACGGCGCCTTCGATCTGCGGCCAGACCTCGCGCTTTCCCTGCGCGACAAGTGCTTGGCCGTGTTTGGTCAGCGACAGGACCCTCCGCCGCTGGTCATCTTTCGCTGTCTTCATCTCAAACACGCCGAGCTTGACGAGCAGCGACGCGGCGCGCGTCGCACCAGGCTGCGTGATGCCGACGGCCTCGGCGAGTTCGCCAATCGAGAGCGGGCCAAGCCGGTCGATGGCGGCCATCAGTGGATACTGGCCAGCCTGAACCGGAACGTCGAACTCCTGCATGATGCGTTGCGTCTCGGCTTGCAGCCGATCGCCGATGCGCTTCATGCGGGTGCCGAGACAAAGAAGTCCGAGAGCGCGAACGATGTCCTGCGTCATCAATTACATAACCGTTTATATAATAGAGTATATATCAACTTGTGCTCTCCCTTGCAAGCGTTAGGATGCCTATGAAAGCAGGCGATCAGGGAAGCGGATGCCGAACGGACGAACGGACACGTGCTCGCGTCTCATCAAGGCGCCGGCGCAAAAGATATATCGCGCCTTCACCGATCCCGATGCCTGGGTGAAATGGCTGCCGCCGGAGGGCATGACCGGCAAGATGCATCATTTCGATCCGCGACCGGGCGGCACGTATCGCATGACGCTGACCTATGCGGCGGCAGGGGCGGGCAAGAGCTCTGACGACACCGACGTGGTCGAGGGGACATTCGTTGAACTCGTGCCGAACGAGCGCGTGGTGCAGGAGGTCGTGTTCGACTCCGACGATCCTGCTTTCGCCGGCACGATGACCATGAGCTGGAGCCTCGCACCGGTGGCCGGCGGGACGGAGGTCGAGATCATCGCGGAAAACGTGCCTCCGGGCATCAGCAAGGAAGATCACGACGCCGGCCTGCGCTCGACGCTCGAAAATCTCGCCGCTTTCGTGGAGTGAGCCTGTGGACCACGGCAAAGCGTGCCTTCCTTCCCGCAGCCCGACGACCTAAAATCCCCCCATGACATTGCATATTCTGAAACTGTGCGTCGGCTGCGAAAGCGTTGAGGATCTCGAAGAGTGGATCGCCGAACGGCTGGCGGAGAAGCGCAAGGCCGGCGAGCCGATGGAGCACGGGCACACGACTCGCATGATGCCGACGCGTGGCACAGAAATTCTCGACGGCGGCTCGCTCTATTGGGTGGTGAAGGGCTCAGTTCAATGCCGTCAGCGCATCCTGGACATCAGGCCGTTCACCGATGACGAGGGCATCGGCCGCTGCCGCATCGTGCTCGATCCCAAAGTGGTGCGCACGGACTGGCAGCCGCGAAGGGCTTTTCAGGGCTGGCGTTATCTCAGGCCCGAGGACGCTCCTGCCGATCTCGGCGAGGGCCGGAAGGGAGTGGCTCAGATGCCGCCCAAGCTCAGGCAGGAACTGGCGGCGCTCGGCCTGCTTTAGCCACGGCTGGGCGGTTGGGCTTGCAAGCGTGCGCCAATCGCCACACATTTCCCGTTAGATGAGCGACAAATCCACGCCCGTGCCTCGCAAAGAGGCTGAAAAGCCGGCTAAACCTCGATCGGGTGCGACGGAAGTTGATGCTTTCGTGCGCCAGGCCCGCGCACTTGCCGTCGGGAGCAAAGGCGAAGGCCGGCTGATCCTGGCGCTCGACGCCACGATGAGCCGCCAGCCGACCTGGGACCTTGCCTGCCGGTTGCAGGCGGACATGTTCGACGCCGTCGGCAAAGCCGGCGCGCTCCAAGTGCAACTCGTCTATTTCCGTGGCTTTGACGAATGCCGCGCCTCGAAATTCGTCGCGGACACTGGCGCTTTACGCGATCTGATGACCGGCATCGAGTGCCGCGGCGGCCACACGCAGATCCGCAAGGTTCTTGCCCATGCGCTTAAGGAGACCCAGCGCGCCAAGGTCAATGCGCTGGTCTTCATCGGCGACGCCATGGAGGAGCATATCGACGACCTTGCCGCCAAGGCCGGTGAGCTCGGCCTGCATGGCACGCCGGTCTTCCTCTTCCAGGAGGGGAGGGACGCGGGCGTCGAGACGGCGTTCAAGGAGATCGCCCGGCTGTCCAAGGGCGCGTGGTTCCGCTTCGACCAGTCCTCGGCCGCCATGCTCGCCAAACTTTTGTCCGCAGTCGCCATCTATGCCACGGGCGGCCTGAAGGCGCTGGAAGCGCGTGGCCGGGCCGAGGACCGGCTGATGATTGAACATCTGAGAGGATAATGACTCCGCTCTTTTACGGCATGGCCGTCGTGCTGATCGCCGTCCTAGTGGGGACGGCCTTCGTCGGCACGAGGCCTGAAACGCTGGCGCGTTCGGTGCGCCTGGCCGGGCCGATCGCGCTGGGTGCGGCCGGCGGCATCCTGATGCTCTTCGGGCGCGTCGGGCTGGGCGGCACGCTGATCTCCGGCGCGCTGGCCTGGTATGCCCGCAACCGCATCACCGAAAATCAGCGGAAATCGCCGGGCAAGAAATCGGCGGTGCGGACCGCCGCACTCGAAATGGAGCTCGACCACGACAGTGGCGGTCTGGAGGGGATGGTTCTTGCCGGCCGCTACGAGGGCCGCATGCTTGGCAAGATGTCGATGGACGACCTGATAAGGCTGCGCGCCGAACTTACGGGCGACAGCGAGAGCCTGCAGCTCCTAGAGACATATCTTGACAGCAATTTTCCCGTCTGGCGCGACGACGCGAAGGCGCACGAAGGCGGCAGGCTGGGCGGCGCGCCAGGTTCTGGCCCCATGACTAAGCAGGAGGCCTACAAGGTCCTTGGTCTTGAAGCGGGGGCTTCCGCGACGGACATCCGCAAGGCGCATCGACGCCTGATGCAGCGCCTGCACCCCGACCTCGGCGGCTCGTCTTTCCTTGCCGCTCGTATCAACGAAGCCAAGGACGTCCTGCTTTCCGATCACGGGTAGTTCTCCTTCGACGAACAACATTCCTGGAGAATTTCGGTTGGTCGCGTCCCTGTTCGACGGGCCGGTCGTGCCGGCCGCTATTGTTGAACCGCGTAGCAGTCGATCCGCTTCTTCTTCAGCGCGTTGCAGGCGTTCCACGCGGCGGTCTTGGAATCGAACCCGCCAAAGCGCGCACGGTGGTAGGTCGTGCCGTCCTTCTCGAAGACGACCGTGTAGGGCGAGCCGTCGGCAATCGCGCCCGGCGCGAGCTTGGAGACCTTCGCAAGCACACCTTTTGCCTCCGACACGCTTGGCGACGAGCCGACCTGCACCGCCCAGCCGGAGGGGATATCCGTAGAGGCGGTGGCAATCGGGTCGATCGCTTCGGCGGGCACAGGCTCGGCCGCCGCATAGGCGTGCACCGTCGCGGGCTGGGTTTCTTCGACAACCATTTCCATCGGCTTTTCGGATGGAACGGGAATGACGTCCTTCGGCAGCGCCGTCGTCATCCTGGCTGCTATCGCCGGCCCGGGCTCGATCTCGGCGGGCGCCGCCCTGGCGACTAGGTCGCCGCCATCGCGCGACGAAGCTTTCGGCAGATATTTGCTGATCAGCTCGGCCATGTGCGTGTCGCGCGAGCGGCCGGACTGGCCACCCATGACCACGGCCACGATCTTCTTGCCGCCGGTGGAAACCGAGGAGACGAGGTTGAAGCCCGACGCGCGGGTGTAGCCGGTCTTGATGCCGTCGACGCCCTTCACGCGGCCAAGCAGCCGGTTGTGGTTCGCCATCCGCGTCCTGCCATATGCGAAGGAACGGGTGGCGAAGTAGCTGTAATATTGCGGAAAATGCTCGCGGAGCGCGATGCCGAGAACCGCCATGTCGCGTGCGGTCGAGTGCTGGGCGGAGTCCGGCAGGCCCGACGCATTCTTGAAGATCGTGCTCTTCATGCCGAGCCGGTGCGCCTTGGTCGTCATGATGCGCGCAAAGCCGGATTCCGAGCCGCCAAGATATTCAGCGATCGCCGCGGCGGAATCGTTCGCCGACTTCGTCACCAGCGAATAGATGATCGTTTCGACGGAAACAGACTTTCCGGCCTTGACGCCCAATTTTGTTGGCGGACGGGCGGAAGCGTGGGCGGAGAAGGGGATTTGCGTCTTCTTGGATATCTTGCCGCTCTGCAGCGCTTCGAAGACCAGGTAGAGCGTCATCATCTTGGTCAGCGATGCCGGATAGCGCGCGGCCGTTGCGCTCGACTCGAACAGCGTCTTGCCGGTGTTGGCGTCGACGACGATCGCCGCATATTTCGGATTGGCGCCGCTCGAACGCCGCTTCTTGGCCGCGAACGCGTCGCTCGCGCCGGCAACCCCGATCGAGGCCGCAAGAGCCAGTGTCAGGAGAACTTTGAGAGGAAATCGAAACGGAGAGATGCCGGCCGACGCGTAACGCACTGAATTTACCCTTGGTCTGTCTGAGCCTGAGCCGCGAAGGCCTGTTGCCCCTGCTCTGATGAAAGTAGGCGGTCGGCGTTACCAAGAAGTTTATGGTAACCGCCCCGTTCACACTTTTGACCGGGTTTGAATCGAGTTTTTGTTAAGGTTTGTGACCAGGCAGCCGGCGGTTGAGAACGGGGCTTTCCGATGAGCAGCTTCTCAGCCATGACTATACCGGGCGGTTTCATGGGGCAGGTGACATGCGTCGGGCGTTGAATATCGTGGTTGGGCTGCTTCTTGCAGCATTCGCCGCATCAGGCAGTGTCCAGGCTCAGTCGGGTTATGAAATTTTCCGCGGCTCCGACATGCCGGGCAGTGACTACATGGTCATCAAAGGCGGTGGGTATGACCACTGCGTTTCGGCCTGCTCGCGGGACGGTGATTGTCAGGCCTTCACCTTCAATACGGAAAAGAAAGTCTGTTTTCTGAAAAGCAGCGGCGGCACGCCAACGCGATTCGCCGGCGCCATCTCCGGCCGCAAGGGTGGCGACACGTCCACCTCATCGAAGGCCGGCGGCTTCGAACTTTTCACCGGCATGGATATGCCGGGCGGCGATTACGACGTCATCCGTAACGTCGATCTCGATCAATGCCGGCAGAGCTGCGCTACCGACCCGCAATGCAGTGCGTTTACACAGAATACCGACAAGAACGTCTGCTTCCTCAAGGGCAGTGCCGGTGAGCCGGAGCGATTTGCCGGCGCCGTTTCAGGCAGAAAGACAGCCGGCGGCGGCAGAGAGAAGGCGGCTCCGAAGGGAAAATCGGAAGACGGATTCACGATCTATGCCGACACGGACCTTCCCGGCGGTGATGGTTCGATCCTCGATCAGCAAGCAGGAAGCCTCGAGGCCTGCCGGCTGCAATGCCTCTTCAACGACGGATGCGACGCGTTCACCTACAATCACAATGTCAATGCCTGCCTCGGCAAGTCCGATGGTCATATTGGCTGGGACCAGATGAAACCGACGCCCTTCAAGGGTGCGACATCGGGCATGAAGGCGTCGCCCGAAAAGGTTCTCGCAGCGCGCCTTCGCTACAAGAAAGAGAGCCCGAAAGTACCGGTCGTCGCCGATCTGCTTTGGCGCGAAGACGACACAGCCTCGGCCTATATCGCGCGCATTCGCGAAGCGTCGCGCTCGATGGGCAGATCGTGCGATGCGGAGCGCGCGGCCATGGAAACGGTCGCAAGTGCCGTCGAAGCCAACCTCGCGGACACGACTGCAACGGCAGGCGGCATCGTCACGCTTGACTGGAAAACGCGCCCCGATCCGAAAGCACCACCTGTCTGGCTGATGGTTTCGGCCGATGGACCTGTCCGCTTCGAGGCACCGGCATTTTATGCGCTGACGCCCGGAGCGATCGCGCCGTTCGGCCTCGCCGTCGACTCGGGCCGCACACGCGCTTTGACGACGTTGTTCGGGCGCGGATCAGTCGCGGAGGGGAGCGTTAAGATAACGCCTCTGCGCGCGGGCAGCCTCGATGTCGCCGTGCGGGTCGTCGGCTATCTCCGCGCGTGCGGCGAAGAGTTCCAGCGCGACGTTAAGAACGGAAAAATTTCCGTCGCGGCGTCGACATCCCCGACTTTCCAGGTCCGCGATCCGTTCAGCTTCGAGCGGGCGGAAAAGATATGGCTGTCGCCCAGCGGCGAGACGCGGCTTGAGGTTTTCGACGGCAGATTCCGTGTCGTCGAAATGGCGAGCGGAGCATTCATCGCCGACCGTGAAGGGCTAGAGCCTCACTATTCGCCGACGGGCCGCTATGTGACGTTCAACGTCGGCGAAAGCGGCTACGATATCATCGACACCATCGACGGCGCGGTGGTCGGAACGACCAACCCGGCGGTCGTCGGCTGGGAGAACAATGACAGCTTCCTGGTCGAAGGATGGACGGGTGCAGGCGGCGTGATGGCTCACAACCTGCTCGTGAAGGATGTTGCCATTGGTGGCGCGCCGGGCTGCCGCATCTGCGGCGGCCGGGACGAGTCCTATGCGCTCAGCCTGGAGAATGACTTCGTTCACGATGGCGCAGGGCGATATGCCCAGCGTCTCAGCGGCGAGAGGCAGGTCTCGAAAGTGGCAGGCGACGACGGCCAATCGATCGTTCGCTTCGCCGCCGAGGAAACAGCGGCGGCGCCGGTGGCGCTTCCATCGGGCTGGAACTTTCGCGGAGGTCTGAAATTCGTTCCCTACGAGCTATGGGGCGATCCCGAGAACCGCGTCGAACCGTCTGCCACCGATCGCGAAGAGCTGGCGCATATGTTCCGGGCGGAGGAGATAAGCGGCGAAAAGGAAACGCTGCTGACCGGCCTCCAGCCTGTGGGTATTGGCGAATGGCGCGGCGCGGTTCAACTGGTTAAGCCGCCGCGCCGCGGTTCCGACGCGCTGTCGCTGCGGTTGCAGGAGATCGGGCTACGCTTCTCGCCAGACCGCCCGACTTCATACCGGAATGACGGAGCCTTCGGTGAGGGAGAAGGCATCGCGAAGATGATCGTCGCCAGCGTGCCGGCGATGAAAAAATTGTTTGTACGGCCGGACCAGCGCTCCAATTGCAGCGTCCATTACGACGTGCCGGATGCCGAGAAGAAGGTCTTTCCCGAGTTCAACCAAGCCGTCAAATATGAGATCGGCGAACGATCCGTGTGGTTGACCATGTTTAGCTGTGTGGACGGCTCGGCCGCCTTCTTCAGCTCGACCTTTCTCCTGATCGACAGCGATTCGAAAGGTGGCTTCAAGCACCTCGGAGCGCGCAACCCCAACAGCGACATCGGCACGGAGTGCCATGGCGATATTTCATACTGCGAGTTCGAGTCCCGTCTTTACGATGATCACTTGCTGCTGATCTGGTCGAAGGCGTCGAGAGCGATCATGCTTCTCGATATTAATGCCGATGAACCGGTGTTCACGGAATTCAACCTTGGCCGTGGCGACCTGTTGAAAGAGGCCTTCTACTCGGTCGAGGATCGCCAGATAACGCAGATCAACACGGACGGATCTTTCTACCTGTATGACGTGAGCAGCAAGAAGCGGATCATGGAGGGGCGTTATGTCGATGACGAAGTCATCGCGTGGACTCCGGATCTGCGTTTCGACGCGTCGCCCGAAGGAGCGAATTACGTTAATTTGCGCTTCCCGGGCCAAAGCGGCCAATATGCCTTCCAGCAATTCGCAAGCAAGGTTAAGCGGCCAGGCCTCGTTCGCGAGGTGCTCGAACGGCGCTACACGCCCTCGACCCAGGTCCTTTCGCTGCCGCCGCGCCTCTCAGGCGACGTCTCGGTCAGCAATGGCCGTATCGCCGGCAAGATCGCGCAGGTGGGCGCTGCGCAATTACGCATCTACCAGGATGGCCTCCTGACCGACACATTGCCCGTATCGCCGGATCAATCTGAGATCGGGATTGACGTTGCGCACGCACCGGGCGCGCGATGGGTGTCTCTGGTCGCTTATGGCGGCGACGGCGTTGCCAGCCTGCCCATCGGCCGCGACATTGTCGGCAAGGCTGCTGCAACCCCGACGATCCACGCCTTGACGGTTGGGATCGACCGCTACGATGGCGGCGGGCTGAAATCGCTTTCTTACGGGAAGCGCGATGCTGCGACGCTGCTCGACGCGATCAAGGCGCAGGATGGCAAGTCGCTGCGTGTCGGTGTCACCGCGACACTCGCAGACGACGCGGCAACACCCGATGCAATTCTGGAACGCGCCAGGACAATGATATCGACCGCGCGGAAAGGCGACACCATCGTGTTCTCCTTCGCCGGCCATGGCGTGACCGGACCGGACGGCCGTTTTTATCTGGCGACCAGCACCACCGATGCCGGAAGCGTCCCGACGACAGCGCTGGCTTGGGATCGCCTCGCGGCGGTGCTCGCCGGCACCGACGCGCGTGTGCTCGTCTTCCTCGACGCTTGCCATTCCGGCGCTGCCGGCACGGGCCTGTTTGCCACCAATGACGATGCGGCCGATGCGGTGCGGGGCGGGATTCCGTCCGGCCTGCTCGTCTTCTCGGCGTCGAAGGGCCGCCAGTTTTCCGAGGAGTCGCCGGTCGCCGGCGGCGGATTGTTCACCAACGCCGTTGCCGACGTGATTGCGCGCGACCGCGCCGCCTATGATCTCGATGGCAACGGCGCCATCGAGATTTCCGAGTTCTATGTCGGCGTCAAACGAAAGGTGTCGGAACAGTCGGAAGGGCGACAGGTGCCCTGGCTTGCCCGCAACGAGTTGATCGGCGACTTCGCGATCTTCTAGCGCCGGTACCGTATCCGCTTCGTCAGCGTCAGGACGACAATTGTCGTGCAGAGCACCGCATTGACGACGAAGACGATCGCCATGCTCCACGCGCCCATGCTCAGCACCACATGCGCGGCCGTCGCCAGATGTGAGGCCGCGAAGAGCCCCCAGCTCCAGCACGAAACGGCGGCGGCGCCGTTGGTATCCCTGAGGATCGAGGCCATCTGCGGAAAGTAAGCCAGCACTCGCACCACGCTGAATGCCGCGAAGAGCGCAAGGGAAAGCTCAGCCATGGCAGGCCTCCATGTGTTCCCGAGCCGGTCAATAGAGACAGTTGGTACGAACGAGCAGCGTGAACGGATCGATGCCGAAATCCGTCATCAGATCGCGGCCGTTCTGCACCAGCCAGCGCTCCTGTGCCTCGTAGGCGAGTTGCTCGAGCATTTCCGGACAGGCGAATTTTTGTCCGGCGAGTTTCTGCATGTGGTGGACGAGTTCGTGGACCAGGATCGACATCTCGGCAGCGTCCCTTCCCGTCCATCCTTGCGGCAGATAGATCGTGCGCGCCTCACCGTCATAGACGGCAACGATCTCGGGCTCTTCGTCCGGCGCATGACTCGCCGTGATATCGCGGAAGCGTAGGCTCGCCATCCGTTTGCTGGACGCAAATCGGATCACCGGCGGCTGAGACATGGTGGGCAGATCGAATTCTGCCGCGAGCCAGGCGCCGATCTCCTGAATGAGCTGCGCGTAGTCGCCATCCTCGGCGACGGACAGCGACGCCGGACGAATAACGGCCGATATGACGTTTCTGTCGGCCGGCTCCTTTGCCGAGGCGAGCGCGATCGCAAGGCCGGCAATCAGTGTGGCGGCCGCGCAGACACAGAGTCCTTTCATCAATGCACGCATGGCAAAACCCTCCCGTTGCGGCGGATAGGAAGAATCCGCCGGGTGAAACTTCTGGTTCATGAGGCGGTGAAGAGGGCGTCCGGTTGGATACCTAGATTTCATCGCATGATGAGGAATCTACGCCTGGGGACGGCATGCCACATCGGTGGAACTACCCAGATTTGGAGCGGCGAACGCCTATTTTACGGGAAGCGCAGGACGCGAATCGGTGGCGGAGGGGATGTAACTGAAATCTAACATTCTCCAGTTGCCGACCAAGCGAGGAACAGCTCGAAGTGAGGTTCACAGCGAAAGCTAGGTAGCTGCGCCCCAAACTAGGTAGTCGAAGTCCATTTGGGAGGCCCCACCATTGCAAGCAGGCACAGCGTTCCGAAGTAGCGGAGAGCACGGAATCCAATGGGACCGACCATTCCTGGCCGGCTCCCTCGCTTAAGATAATCCTTCGAAAAGTTACGCGCCGAGCAGTCCTTGTCGCGCTGCGATCGCATACAGAGCGATTGGTTCAAGGAGTCCGCGTGCCTTGGCGTAGGCCTCAACCACATCGCGCACGGTTTCGGCATCCACGTTGCCTTCGATGGCCGCGCGACACGCCTTGATGGCGGCAGTGTGCGCAGGTCCGTGAGAGGAGGGAGGGAGTTCATTCAGCATCTGCAGGGCGTCCATCGGCGTGTAAAGCGCCTTCGGAAATCC
This sequence comes from Rhizobiaceae bacterium, assembly GCA_035503715.1. Lineage (GTDB taxonomy): Bacteria > Pseudomonadota > Alphaproteobacteria > Rhizobiales > Rhizobiaceae > OAS926. The sequence continues at coordinate 12,740 of DATJTE010000158.1, forward strand.
CAGGCCGACAAGCAGAACAACAGGGCGTTTGAAAGCGTCGCCAATCATCGCAAAC
>DATJTE010000159.1:0-37770 GCA_035503715.1 Rhizobiaceae bacterium
CTGCGCGAGTTGAAAGGCTTCACGGCAGACTACCCGCAGGCGGGCGACAAGCTGGTCTGCCTGAGGAACGACCCCAGCAAGGGCCTGCTCAACGGCTCTTTGTGGAAGGTGATGACCTCGTCACGCGAGACGGTGAAACCCGGCATCAACCTTTTGGTTTCTCCCGAAGAGGACGATCCCGACCGCGGCGTCGCCAAGATCAAGCTGCTGAAGGGCGCCTTCGACGATCCGGACGCGGATATTCCGTGGCAGCAGAAGAAGCGTTACGACGATTTCGACTTCGGCTACGCACTGACGGTCCACAAGGCGCAGGGCTCGCAGTGGAACAACGTCGTCCTGTTCGACGAGAGTTGGGCCTTCAAGGATACGCGCCAGCGCTGGCTCTATACGGCGATCACGCGCGCGGCGGAGACGCTGACGGTGGTGCGTTAGCCGGCTGGAACACCGGAAAATCGTGTCTGCTTCGGGCAAAGCGACTATAGCTCGGCAACGTTCAGTTCTTCGGGTTCTCGCATGCCGGCCAAGCTTTCCGTCAACCTCAACGCAATCGCCTACCTCAGGAACCGTCGCGACCTGCCATGGCCGAGCATCGCCGGGCTTGGCCGCGTGGCACTGGCCGCCGGCGCGCATGGCCTGACCGTCCATCCGCGTCCCGACGAGCGGCACACGCGGCACTCTGATTTGCCTGAGCTGCGGGCATTGATCGACGACGAGTTTCCGCGGGCGGAATTCAATATCGAGGGCTATCCGACCGAGGATTTCCTGCGGCTTGTTGAGAAGAGCCAGCCCGAGCAGGTGACGCTGGTGCCGGACGATCCAGCGCAGGCGACATCCGACCATGGCTGGGACTTCCGCACCAAGGTCAGCTACCTCGCGCCGATCGTGAAGCGGCTGAAGAAAAGCGGGTTCCGCGTTTCGCTGTTTTCCGACCCCGATCCGACGGCGATGGCTGCAGCGCGCGACACTGGTGCTGACCGCATCGAGCTCTACACAGGGCCGTACGGCTCCTGTTATGCCAATTCATCCGCAGCCGCCAAGGAGCTGGAAAAGCTTGGGAAAGCGGCCGACGCAGCGCTGGCGCTTGGACTGGAGGTCAATGCCGGGCACGATTTGACCGTCGCCAATCTGGCGGCGCTCGCCCAGCGCATCCCGGCACTGGCCGAAGTGTCCATCGGTCACGGGCTGACAGCCGATGCGCTGGAACACGGCATGCCCGAAACCGTTAAGCGTTTTCTGAAAGCCTGCGGTTGGTAGCAATGCAAGAATCGCATAGCGGTATCCTGAGTTACCGCAAAGCAGCATTTGTTATTGCACTGCAGCAGGCGTAGAGCACCGCCCGTTTTCCCGGAGACTTGTTGATGGCGCCTGCCGGCAACTTGCAGAATGCGGCAAGCCCATCGCTTCATTCCGCCGAACAGGGTGTTCCGCATACGCGCGTGCTCGTGCTTGGCGCGCTCGGCGTCGTCTACGGAGACATCGGCACCAGCCCGATCTATGCGTTCCGTGAAGCGCTGCATGCGTCGGCCTCGGACGGCATCGCGACACGTGAAGATGTGCTCGGCGTGCTGTCGCTCATTGTCTGGGCGCTGACCATCATCGTCACGATCAAGTATGTCGGCTTCGTGCTTCGCGCCGACAATCGCGGCGAGGGCGGCACGCTTTCCCTGATGGCGCTGGCGCGCGCCAGCTACAAGAAACGTTCGGGCGCGATCCTGGCGGTCGGCATCTGCGGCGCGGCGCTGTTTTTCGGCGACGCGATCATTACCCCGGCGATCTCGGTGCTGTCCGCCGTCGAGGGCCTGCGGGTGGTGACGCCGCGGCTCAGCGAGTTCGTCGTGCCGATCACGCTGGCCGTTCTGGCAGGGCTTTTCGCCGTGCAGCGTTTTGGCACGGCAAGCGTCGCCAGCGTGTTCGGACCGATCACCGCGCTCTGGTTTATCGCCATCGGCATTGCGGGCCTGCTGCACATCGCGGACGATCCAACGGTCCTCTACGCGGTGAGCCCGTATTATGCGGTCGTCTATCTTTTCTCGCAGCCCGAGGTCGCCTTCATCACCATCGGCGCGGTGTTCCTGGCCGTCACCGGCGCGGAAGCGCTCTACGTCGATCTCGGCCATTTCGGCCGCCGCCCGATCGTGCTCGCCTGGCTCTGCATCGTCTTTCCTTGCCTGCTGCTCAATTATTTCGGCCAGGGCGCGTTCGTGCTGTCGCACGGCGGCAAGCCTCACAATCCGTTCTTCGAGATGCTGCCTGGTTGGGCGCTGCTGCCGATGGTCGGCCTGGCGACGGCCGCGACGGTGATCGCCAGCCAGGCGGTGATTTCCGGAGCCTATTCGCTGGCACGGCAGGCGGTGCAGCTCAATCTTCTGCCACGCATCGAGATCCAGCACACATCGGAAATGCAGGCCGGGCAGATCTACATGCCGCGCGTCAATCTTTTGCTGGCGCTCGGCGTCATGCTGCTCGTGATCGGCTTCGGCGAGTCCAGCGCGCTGGCGTCGGCCTACGGCATTTCGGTGACGGGCGAGATGCTGGTGACGACGGCGCTGCTCTTCGTCGTGATGCGGCACCGCTGGAAGTGGACGCTGCCGTTGGCCCTTGGCATCATCGCCGTGTTCGGTTTCATCGACAGCGGCTTCTTCCTCGCCAATGCGGCGAAGGTCGCCGATGGCGGCTGGGTGTCGATCGGCGTCGCGCTCATCATGGGCACAATCATGTGGACGTGGGTGCGCGGCAGCCGCTACCTCTTCGACAAGACACGCAAAAACGAGATTCCGCTCGACTTCCTTGCCGAGCAATTGTCGAAGAAGCCGCCGCAGATCGTGCCCGGCACCGCGATTTTCCTGACCAGCGATCCGGCCAGCGCGCCGACCGCGCTGATGCACAGCCTGAAGCACTACAAGGTGCTGCACGAGCAGAACGCGATCCTGACCGTCGAGACGGCCGAGCAGCCTTATGTGCCGGATGACGAGCGCGTGCGCATGACGACCGTCAACGAGCTGTTCCTCAAGGTGCGCATGACATTCGGCTACATGGAACAGCCGAACATTCCGAAAGCGCTGGCGATCTGCCGCAAGCAGGGCTGGAAGTTCGACATCATGACGACGTCGTTCTTCCTGTCGCGGCGCTCGCTGAAAGCCTCGACTGCGTCCGGCATGCCGCTCTGGCAGGACAAGCTTTTCATCCAGCTCGCGCGCACTTCGGCCGATGCGACCGAATATTTCCAGATACCGACCGGACGGGTGGTCGAAATCGGCACGCAGGTGACGATCTAGGATAGCAGATTGCTGACCTCGACGAGGTTGCCGTCAGGATCCTTGAAATACACGGACAGGATCGGCCCGGTCGCGCCGGCGCGCTCGCCCGGTCCATCGATGACTGCCACGCCTTCGCGGGCGAGGTGTTCGACCATTTCGGCGATCGGCGTGTCGGTGAGCAGGCAGAAATTGCCGCTGCCGGCTACCGTGTCCCGCGCGATCGCGGGCGAGGCGACAGCATCCTGCAAGCTGATCTTGTTCGCGCCGAAATGCAGCGACCATTTGCCGGGCCGCTCCTCGCGCGCCTCCATGCCGAGCACGCGCGCGTAAAATGCCCGCGTTGCTGCGAGGTCGGCGACGCACAGAACGATGTGACCAAGCGCTCGCACCTTCATGGATGAAGCCTAGGTCGCCGCGGCGTTCTGCGCCAGCCTGAGCACTTGCCAGCATCGCTCGTTTTTCCGACCTTGTCGCATTCGGGCGGGGTGACTCGGATGAAGAGGTTGGACATTGCTGTGGTCGGCGCGGGACCGGCCGGTCTTGCCGCGGCGCTCTATCTGACGCGCGCCGGGCATCGCATCACCATTCTCGAGCGGTTCGATCGGCCAAAGCCGCTTGGTTCGGGTCTGATCCTGCAGCCGACAGGGCTAACCATTCTGAACGACCTTGGCCTGTTTCGTGACATACTCACGCCTGGCGCCCGTATCGACCGGCTCTACGGGGCGGATGCCCGGACTGGCCGACCGGTGCTCGACGTGCATTATTCCGCCCAGCGCCGCGGCCGGTTCGGCCTCGCTGTCCACCGCGCCGCGCTGTTCAACGTGCTGTTTCACGCAGCCTTGCGCGAAGGCATTGCGATCGAGACGGCAACCGAGATCGGCGGGCTTGATGTCCCGGGCGGAAAGGCATCACCCGTCACCACCGAGGGCCGCTCTGCGGGACGCTTCGATCTCGTCGTCGATGCGAGCGGGCCGCGCTCCCGGCTGAAGCGGCACGCCAGAAAACCGTCGGAACCGAAACCTCTCGCCTATGGCGCCTTCTGGGCCTCGCTCGCCTGGCGCGGCGAGGGTTTCGACCCGCATGCACTACTTCAGCGCTATGACCGGGCAAGCGTCATGATCGGCGTGCTGCCGATCGGCCGCGCCGAGGCGGGTGGCGAGCCGATGGCCGCCTTCTTCTGGAGTCTGAAGCCGGATGAGGCCGCGAAGGTGAAAGCCGCCGGCATCGCCGCCTGGAAAGACCGGGTCGCTAGCCTTTGGCCGGAGTGTTCGGCCTATCTCGACCAGATTTCGAGCTTCGACGATCTGGCATTAGCTCGATACGGCCATCACACGCTGTCACCGCCGGCCGGACCGAAGCTGGCGATCATCGGCGACAGCGCGCACTCGACCAGCCCGCAGCTCGGGCAGGGGGCGAACATGGCGCTGCTCGACGCGCGTGCGCTCGCGCATGCGGTGGCGACCAGCACGGACGTGGACGCGGCACTCTCAGCCTATGTGAAGATGCGCCAGCGACATGTACGCGTCTTCCAGGCGCTGTCGTGGATGTTCACGCCGTTCTACCAGTCGGATTCGGCGCTGCTGCCATTCCTGCGCGACCGGCTCGTTCCGACCGTCGCGCGCATTCCGCCCGCGCCGAGTTTCCTTGCGTCGATGGTAGCGGGCACCCTGGTCGATCCGTTCAAACCGCTTGGGCTGAAGGAGCCGGATTGGAACGAGATGTCCATGCGTTAGCAGGTTTGCTGCCTCCATCTGTCGATGCTGAACAGATTAATTTAATTTAAATCTACCCATTGCAACTTTTCGATGCAGAAAGTCAGCTTTCTTCTTTGAAATATTACCTACCGTAAGCTGTAATTCTTGCAGCAGCTTTACAAATTAGGGAATTTTTTCCGGTTTCTTCGCACCCTGCGCTAGGCGGCTTGAGGGGCTCGTTATGATCAGGGTGATGACTTGTCTTGCTTATGAGCACGACTACACGTTCGTGCTTGTGGCCGCCGTCGTCTGTATTGCCGGGTCGATCATGACGATGCGCCTCTTCGACCGCGCCATGCGGCTCGACGGCATGAATCAGATGATCTGGATTCTGCTCTCCGGTGTTGCCGGCGGCACCGCGATCTGGACCACGCATTTCGTGGCGATGCTGGGCTTCAATCCGCCGGTCGAGTACGCCTACGAGCCGGTGCTGACGATCGCCTCGCTTGTTCTTGCGATCATTTTCACCGCGGTCGGACTCTACATCGCGACGCGTCCCCGGGCCGGTTTTGTCGAAATCGGCGGTGGCGTCATCGGCGCCGGCGTCTCGGTGATGCATTTCACCGGGATGGCGGGTTACGAGGTTGCAGGCCGGATGGAATGGGACTGGGATCTCGTCGCAGCATCGATCGTGCTGGGGATCGCGTTTGGCGTGATCGCGCTGAATCGCGAGGCAAGGTCCACGACCGCTTTCGGCAAGCTGCTCGGCGCGCTGGCGCTGGTGCTTGCGATCTGCACGATGCATTTCACGGCCATGGGCGCCGCGTCGTTCATCCCGGATCCGTCGGTCATCGTCTCGCCACGCGTGCTTTCAAGCGAGATCATCGCGATCGTCGTTGTGGCGATGATCTCGACCGTCACCGGGCTGGCGCTCTATGCCATCGACGCGCGCTCGCAACGCGAGGTGCTGGATGGGTTTCGCCATGCGGCCCTGCACGACGCGCTGACCGGCATGCCGAACCGCTCCTTCCTTGCTTCGCGGCTGCCGGCGATCCTCGACGTCGGTGCGGAGTCGGGGCACCAGGTCGCCGTCATCGTGATGGACCTCGACCGATTCAAGGACATCAACGATGTTCACGGCCACAAAGCGGGCGACCTGCTGCTTCAGACTATTGCGACCCGGCTGCGAAGCGCGACGATGCCCGGCGAATTCGTGGCGCGCATGGGTGGCGACGAGTTCATCGCGGTGAAGCAGGGCGTTGTTGCGGCCGATGAAGCGCTGTCGTTCGCACAGCGCCTGACGGACAGCGTTACCGTTCCCGTTGTCCAGGATGACCGCACCCTGTCGGTGGGCGCCAGCATCGGTATCAGCCTGTTTCCGCGCGACGCGCGCACGGCGGAAGATCTGATCGGCGTCGCCGATCTTGCCATGTACCGGGCGAAAAAGCAGGCCGGTAACAAGATCTGTTTTTACGAGCACTCAATGGATGAGGGCAGGCGGACAAAGAGCGCCCTATCCATGGAGTTGCATGGCGCGCTGCAGCGCAACGAACTGGTGCTGCACTACCAGCCGCAGATCGACGTGAAGAGTGGCGAGATCGCCGGTTTCGAGGCATTGCTGCGCTGGAACCACCCGGTCCGTGGTCTCGTGCCGCCGGGGGAGTTCATTCCGATCGCCGAAGAGACGGGCCTCATCCTGCCGATCGGCGAATGGGTGCTGCGGACCGCCTGCTCCGAGGTTGCCGGCTGGCAGAAGCCGTACAAGCTATCCGTCAACATCGCCGCCGCGCAGCTTACCCAATCCGATCTGCCGAGGATCGTCCACGAGGCGCTGCTTGAGACAGGGTTGGCGCCGTCGCGGCTGGAGCTTGAAATCACCGAGGCGAGCATCATCGAGGATCTGCAAGGCACATTGCATGTCGTGCGGCAGTTGAAAGCGCTCGGAGTCACCATTGCGATGGATGACTACGGCACCGGCTATTCGTCTCTGTCGACGCTGCAGATGTTCCCGTTCGACAAGATCAAGATCGACCGTTCCTTCGTCCACGGACTGACGAACAACAAGGCTTCGACCGCGATCGTCAAGGCGACCATCCTGCTTGCGAGCAACCTCGACATCTCTGTTCTGGCGGAAGGCGTCGAGCGCCAGGAGCATTTCGATTTTCTGCGCGCCGAAGGATGCAATGAGGTGCAGGGCTTCCTGTTCGGGCGCCCGCAGCCGCTCCCCGACATTGCGGGGATCGTGGGTCGCGAGACAGTGCTACGGGAAAGCCGCAGCACGCCCGAAACGCCTCGCTCTGGCTTCGACTTCTTGCCGGCCAAGGCTGTTGCGCATAAGCGATAACAGCAAACGCAGCGCGCCCTGACTTCTGCGACCAGCTGACGCTCCTGGGTTGCGGAGCAGCGCGGGACGGACTATCTGACAGCCAGCCATTATTGGGAGACGCGGATCGATGTGATTTTCAGCCGACAGCGAAGCTTGCAGCATTGCCATCGGAGAGATCATGTCCGCTTCCATTACGCTCGCCGGTCTGGCGTGGGCTCTGCCCGACGGCCGGCAAATCTTCGAGAATCTCAGTCTTCAGTTCGGCTCCGAGCGAGCCGGGCTCGTCGGACGCAACGGCGTTGGCAAGACGACGCTGTTCAGATTGATCACGGGTGAACTGCGCCCGCATGCCGGCAGCATCGTCATTGACGGACGCGTCGGCATGCTGCGGCAGGCGGTGCAAATCCGCGACGATGAGACGGTGTCCGATCTGTTCGGCGTAACGGCGGCTCTGACCGTGCTTGAACGCGCAGCGCGTGGCGAAGCGCACGCCGACGAACTGGCCGAAGCAGACTGGACGCTTGAGTCTCGCCTCGATGCGGCGTTGGCGCAGGTTGGGCTCGATGTCTTGCCGCAAGCACCGCTCGCATCACTTTCGGGCGGGCAGCGCACGCGCGCGGGGCTTGCAGCGCTTGTTTTCGCAGAACCCGATTTCCTGCTGCTTGACGAGCCGACCAACAATCTTGACCGGGACGGACGCAATGCCGTGATTTCGTTTCTGGCCAACTGGCGCGCCGGTGCGATCGTTGTCAGCCATGATCGCGAATTGCTGGAGACGATGGACGCTATTGTGGAACTCACCTCGCTTGGGGCCACCCGGTATGGTGGCAACTGGAGCCATTACCGCGAGCGTAAAGCATTCGAACTTGCCGCGGCCGAACACGATCTTGCCGATGCCGAGAAGCAGATGGCCCTGCTGGCAAAAGCAGCGCAGGAGCGTACCGAACGACAGGACAGACGCGACAGCGGCGGCCGCAAGAAGGCAGCACGCGGAGACATGCCAAAGATCCTTGCCAACGGTCTGAAAAATCGCGCCGAGGCCACACGCGGCCAGAGTGCACGGCTCAACGACCGCCGCAGCAGTCAGGCGCAGGACGCGGCTGAAGACGCGCGCCGGCGCGTGGAGATCCTTCAGCCTTTCAGCGTTTCGCTTGCGTCTACGGGTCTGCCTGCAGGCAGGACGGTGCTGCGTATCGAGAACGTCGATGCCGGGTACGAACCCGGCCGACCAATCCTGTCTGATTTCTCCACGCAGATCACCGGGCCGGAACGGGTGGCGATCACAGGCCCGAACGGTTCGGGCAAGACGACGCTGCTGTCGCTCATCGGCGGCACCCTGAAACCCTGGAGCGGCACGGTTTCGGTCATGACTTCCTTCGCGTTGCTCGACCAGCAGGTCAGCCTGCTTGATCCGGAAATCTCCATTCGCGATAATTTCCGGCGTCTCAATCCGGGCGCCGACGAGAATGCCTGCCGCGCCGCTCTCGCTCGTTTTATGTTCCGCGCCGATGCAGCGCTTCAAAGGACCGGGTCGCTCAGCGGCGGACAGCTTCTTCGAGCCGGGCTTGTTTGCGTCCTCGGCGGCTCCTCTCCGCCATCTCTGTTGATCCTGGACGAGCCGACCAATCATCTCGACATCGATTCCATCGAGGCCGTGGAGGCGGGACTTTCCGCCTATGACGGCGCTCTGTTGGTTGTGAGTCACGACGAGGCGTTCCTCGCCAATATCGACATTACGCGCCGCATCGAGCTTGGCGAACCGGTTGACGCGAGCCTGTGATCCGGTTAAACAAGCCGAACCGTAACGTACGGTACGGCCTGTAAACGTGCTCCAGACCTCAACCGATCAGCCTTCGGGCAATGCGCTGACACCCCGCCAGAAGGCGGTGCTGGACGCTGCGCTCGACCTGATGGTCGAGGCGGGCGACCAGCTCACGATGACGGCGGTGGCCAAGCGCGCGAGCTGTTCCAAGGAAACGCTCTACAAATGGTTCGGTGACCGCGACGGCCTGCTCACCGCCACCGTGCGCTGGCAAGCGTCGCGGGTGCGGGTGCCGACCGTCGATCGCGCCCGCATGGATATGGCGCAGCTCACCGCGACGCTGGAGCAGTTCGCGTCGGATTGGCTGACCGTTATCACTTCAAAGACATCCATCGCGTTGAATCGCGTGGCGGTTGGGCACGCAGGCTCCGCGAAGCGTGGCCTTGGCACCATCGTGCTCGAGAACGGACGTTTCGCGCTGGCCGAACGGCTGAAACCGGTGCTGCTCGCTGCGCGAGAGGCGGGGCTCATTTCATTCGACGATGCCGAGACGGCGTTCCGCACCTTCTTCGGACTCGTCGCACGCGACGTGCAAATGCGCGTGCTTCTCGGCGAAAAGCTCAAGCTTTCGGAGGCGGATATCCAGGCCGATGCGCGCCGCGCCACACACCAGTTTCTGACACTCCACCGATCAACCGATGGAGCCAAAGGCTCCTGAATCCTACGAAGAGGGAAGGAAGTACCATGCGTGTCTATTACGATCGCGACGCCGATCTCAATCTGATCAAGGGCAAGAAGGTCGCCATTATCGGTTACGGATCGCAGGGCAGGGCGCATGCGCTCAACCTGAAGGAGTCCGGCGTCAAGGATATCGCCATCGGCCTGAAGCCGGGCTCGGCCACCGCTAAGAAAGTCGAGGCTGACGGGCTCAAGGTGATGAGCGTGCCGGAGGTCGCCAAGTGGGCCGACCTGATGATGATGGCGACGCCGGACGAACTGCAGGCCGACATCTACAAGAACGAAATCGCGCCGAACATCCGTGACGGCGCGGCGATCGCCTTCGCGCACGGCCTCAACGTGCATTTCGGGCTGATCGAGCCGAAGAACACAGTCGACGTGCTCATGGTCGCGCCGAAAGGCCCGGGCCACACCGTGCGCGGCGAGTACCAGAAGGGTGGTGGCGTGCCGTGCCTGGTGGCGGTGCATCACGATGCGTCGGGCAATGCGCTCGATCTCGGCTTATCCTACGCCTGCGGCGTCGGCGGCGGCCGTTCCGGCATCATCGAGACGAACTTCAAGGAAGAGTGCGAGACCGACCTGTTCGGCGAGCAGGTGGTTCTCTGCGGCGGTTTGGTCGAGTTGATCCGCGCCGGCTTCGAGACGCTGGTGGAAGCCGGCTACGCGCCCGAGATGGCGTATTTCGAGTGCCTGCACGAGGTGAAGCTGATCGTCGACCTGATCTATGAAGGCGGCATCGCCAACATGAACTACTCGATCTCCAACACGGCCGAGTGGGGCGAGTACGTGTCCGGCCCGCGCATCATCACCGAGGACACCAAGAAGGAGATGAAGCGCGTTCTCACCGACATCCAGACCGGCAAGTTCACATCGGAATGGATGCAGGAGTATCGCTCTGGCCTCGCCCGCTTCAAGGGCATCCGCCGCCGCAACGACTCCCATCAGATCGAGCAGGTCGGCGAAAAGCTGCGCGGCATGATGCCGTGGATCGCCAAGAACAAGCTGGTGGACAAGGCGAAGAACTAGGCGATCCACAAGTCCATGCTGCGCGTCCTCGGGCTTTGCCCTGCGGGCGCGCGGTGATCACTAAGAACAAGCAGGTCGACACGGCCGAGAACTAAGACACCTACGGAACAACGACAAAAGGCGGTCGAAAGGCCGCCCTTTTCTGTTTCGTGATCGCCTGTCGGAGCTAGCCTACGACCTTCTTCAGTGCGGGCCGCTCCATCTTCTCGTGGCCGAAGAATTCCACGCCGATGCGGCCGTTCTCGCGCCAGCGCACCTCCGCCTTGTAGGCAAGACCTTGATGCGGCACGTGGAGCGTGAAGCGTGGCGGAACCCTGACGTTCTCGACCAGCTCCAGTTCCGCGCCGTGGGCGCTGATATTGGTGACCAGGCAGCGATTGCCGGGATTGCCGGCCGTATCGAGGATCATCGCGCCGTTCAGCGCCTCGTTGCGCGTCGCCTGGCGCGCATCGTTCTCTTCCACCCGCATCGCCGTCTCCTGTCGACCATGTCGAGGAAAAGCCTACGCCTCGGCGGTTAAGCCTCGATTACGACAAATCTTAATTGAGCCGGCCGTAGCCGATTGGGGGAGGGCGGATCGCGTGGTATGTTCCGTCATCCACTTCAGGAGCGTGCGATGCGGCTGGAATCCGCCTTGGACCTGCAAAATCGTGTTTTCGCGCAGGTGTTCGACTTTCAGCCGCTTCCGGTCGCAAGCGACCGGAACGTGACAGGCCGGGAAAGCCTCGTCGATCCGACCGTATTCGAGATCGATCCGGCGATTGCGCGGGCGCGCAAGAACGATCGCCAGCAGACTACGGAAGAGATCGCGCTCGGCGTCTCCGAAGGCGCAGGCGGCGACGATGTCAGGCTGGCGGTGCTCGTCCAGGACCGGGATAAAATGCGGAGCGCGATGATCGACGAAATCGTCGAGCTGGCGCGCGGTGAAGCCGATGTCATCTATATCGGCCCGCAGGAGGCGTCGGGATTCTGGACGCTGGAGCGGATCGATCCGATCCTGATCGGTGCAAGCATATTTCCGCTGACGCGACCGGGTGCGGGCACGCTCGGCTGCTTCTGCCGCGACGCGGCCGGCGGCGGCGATGGCATCCTGTCGAACAATCACGTGCTGGCCGACGTCAACGTCACGCCGATCGGCGGTCGCGTGACGCAGCCGGGCGGTTTCGACGGCGGCGCGGCCAGCGCGGACGATATCGCCGAGCTGACACGCTTCGTGCCGATCATATTCGACGGGCCGCCGAACCTGGTGGATGCCGCCTTCGCGACTCTCATCGATCACGGCCGCGCGATCGACATGCACGGGTTGTTCAACGACGCCCGGCCTCCGGCGCTGCAGAAAACGATCGTGCCTGGTCCGGGCGTGCCGGCGGCGCGCGGGCTGAATGTACACAAGACCGGACGCAAGACCTGTTTCACCAGCGGCCGCGTGCTGGCGACCAACGTCGACAATTACTGGGTCAAGTTCAAGAACGAGCGGCGAGGCCGTTTCGACGATCAGATCACGATCGAGACGGTGAACCAGTCAACGCCCTTTTCTCGAACGGGCGACAGCGGATCGCTGATCGTCGATGACGAAGGCAATCCGGTTGCGCTGCTGTTCGCGGGATCGCCAAGCGGCGGCGCGGGCGATGTCGGCGTGACGGGCGCCAGTCCGATCGGCAACGTTCTCTCGCAGCTCGGCATCGTGCTGATCTAGCCGACATGGCAAAGCCGCATTCGATCGTGGAGGCGCGCCGGATCCAGAAGGCGTTCGAGGAGAGGTTCGCGGGCGAGGAGGGCATCCTTGGCATCGGCATCCGCAACAATGCGGCCGAGGACGATCTGGCGCTCAGCGTTTCCGTCACGACGAGAGAACAGGCGGCGAAGCTGCCGGCCGATTTCGAGGGCCTTGAAGTGGTCGTCGACGTCGTTGGCGAGTTCAGAGCGGACTAGGACCAGGATCGGCGCGATTGTCCTGAAACGGCACAATTGAAACGGCACGCTTTTCGCATGATTGTTCCCATCAGTGGGGAAGCGTCCGTAATGGAAACTCATCTGAAATCGATAGGGACTGACGGAAAGATCGTTTCCGAGCGCCGCAGCGGGGTGCGGCGGCGGGTGCTGAAAGGCGCGGTGATGATCTTCAACAAGGGCTACAGCACGTTCGAATGCGTCGTGCGCAACGAGTCGGATGGCGGCGCGAGACTTTCGCTCGCCGAGACTTTTGCCCTGCCGAAAACCTTTACGCTGACAATCATGGCGGAAGAGGAAGGGCGTGTTGTCGACATCGTCTGGCGGTCGGCGTCCGAGATAGGTGTCCGATACAGGGACATGTCCGACGGACCGCTGCAGGCTGCATAAGGTATCGGGCGGGGAACAAAAGAAAACGGCGCCCTGTCAGGCGCCGTTTTCATGAGATCGGATACGATCAGCTATACGGCGAAATGCACTGCTTCCGCGGCCCATAATAGGGTTGGTAGGTGTTGTCCCAGTCGCGATAGCTGCGCCAGCGGTCGTAGCACCACTCGACATGCGCCTGTGAGAGGCGGATCGTGCGGCGTGGCACATAGTAGCGCGGCTCGACGTAACGACGCTCGACGTAGCGGTAAGACGGAACGCTGAGGTCGATGTAGACATCCGGGCTGCTACGGTAGTGCCTGCGCCACCTGCGGTCGCTGCGGCGGTCGTCGCGCCATTCATGGCGCCACTGGTCGCGAACGATCGGCCGATCGCGATCGACGCGGCGATCATAGCGAGGGCGGCGCATGTCCCGCTCATCGATGACGCGGCGGTCAATATATCGACCGCCGGTGCTGCAGCCGGTAGGCGAGATCGCACATTCATCAGATTGAGCAGAGGCAATCTGTGTCGCCCCGATCAAACCGCCAGCGATCACCAGGGTGGCAAACAGGAATTTAGTTAGTCCAGGCATCTCAGTTCTCCCCGAGAATCATTGCCAAGCCTGCGCCTCGCGCAAGGAAAAGGGCACAATGGCGCTCATTGCATGAACGGTACATGAACGATTTGGTTCCGGTAGAGCCAAATCGGGCTTCGTCTTGTAATTGTGGCGGAGGGCAGGCAAACCTGCCGCCCATGTCGCTCAGAATTGCCACCTTCAACGTCGAAAACCTCATGAACCGCTTCGACTTTTCCGGCTTCCGGAATCAGTTGAACGAAGACCGGACTCTGGCGCTCTTCCAGATCAAAAATGAGGCGGAATACCGCTATCTGGAACAGGCGCGGACGATCGCTCATACCGACGACACGCGGCAGCTCAGCGCGCTTGCCATCGCGGACGCGCGGGCCGACATACTGTGCTTGCAGGAGGTGGATAATCTCGATGCGCTGAAAGCCTTCGAATACGGCTATCTCTTCAAGATGGTGGGCGAGGGCTATCGACACAAGTACACGACCGCCGGCAATGACAGCCGCGGCATCGATGTCGCGGTGATGATGCGGGACGAGACGCATCATGGGCAGAAGATCGAATTCGTGCGCATGACCAGCCATGCGCACCACACCTTCGAGGAATTCGGGCTGCACACTGCCGAACTCGAGGCGCTCGGCATCCAGAAATTCGAGCGCATCTTCCGGCGCGATTGCCTGGAAATCGACATCACCGTGGGCGGCGTGCCGCTGACGATCTATTCCATCCACCTGAAATCGATGGGAGGTCCGCGCGATGGCGTGCCTGGCCGCGACGCGACCATGCCGGTGCGCATCGCCGAGGCTTCCGCGATCCGCCGGATCATCGAGGACCGTTTCGGCAAGGATCACGCGGCGGAAAAACGCTGGGTGATCTGCGGCGATTTCAACGACTATCGCGAGCGCGTGCCGATCGGCGGCAATGCGCACGATGGCTATACGTTTGAGGTCGTGCAGGAAGCGCAGTCCTGCCTCAACGTTCTGCTTGCAGGCGGCTTTGCCGAAAACCCGGTCGAGCGGCGCGACCCGCTCGATCGCTGGACGCTCTATCACACGCGGGGACCGCAGGAACGGCATCTGTGCCAGCTCGATTACATCCTGCTTTCGCGGGCGCTCGCGAAAAGCAACCCGACGGCCGTTCCCGACATCATCCGGCGCGGCCAGCCTTACCGGACGATCTTTCCCGCCGGCCAGGACGTCGAGCGCTATCCGCGTGCGGGCTGGGACCGCCCGAAGGCGTCGGACCATTGCCCGGTCGCGATCACGCTGGACATCGTCTGAGAATGGCGTTCGACATACCGCGCGAAGCAATCCTGCCGGTCGATCGCGTCGATGTGCGGCTCGACCCGGAACCGCATCCGTTCGAGAGTGCCAATCTGGCCGCCATCGATGAGAATTGGCTGCGCGAGCATGCGGCGCAGCCTGCGCTTTACGACGGCCGCATGATGCTGCATTCGGATCTCGCCTATGTCGGCCGCCGCATCGTCGGCCGTTGCCACATGGTTCGCTACGCGACGCTTCTCTACTGGCGGCACCACAAAGAGACCACAGCGGCGCAGCATGCCTTTGCGCATGCGGCGCTTGTCTCGCGCGACAATGCGTTGATCGCGATCCGCATGGGCAAGCACACCGCGTCGCCGGGTCGTGTCTATTTCGCCGCCGGGTCGTTCGAGGAGCCGGATTTCCCGGATGGCGTGGTCGATGTGGATGCCAATATGGCGCGGGAGGTCGTGGAAGAAACCGGCCTCGACATCCTGATGGCGCGGCGCGACGCCCATTACCATGCCTATTCCGGCGAAAGCGGCACCGTGATTTTCCGCCGCTATTGGCTGGACAGGAGCGCCGACGACATTGCCGCCGAGATCGGCGCGTTTGTCGCCACAGAAACCGATCCGGAAATCGAGGGTGCGGTCGTCATCCGTGACGCGTCGGAGCGGCCCGCCGGCCTTGCCCGGCACATGATTGCCATTATGGATTGGCACTTTTCGCACAGTGCGACATGATTGGAACCAAACCGCGGCTGCCGCATTTATCAGCGTCGTATTGCGCCATTTGCGGGTGAGCGGCGAGGGCAGCTTGAGGGATCTGGTCAAAATTTATGAGCGATAGGCGTGTTGCCTTTGCGCCGAGGCGGATATCGGACATTTTCAGCACAAATGCGAGGTCGAGTGCCGAGTTCTCGACCAAAGCGGCGATCTGGCTGATTTCCGCGCTTTTCCTGCTGTTTTTGCTGGTGCTGGTCTTCTCCACGCTGCAGGGCAGGCGGGAGGCGCAGCGGCGCGCGGAAGACCGCGCCTTCGCGGCATCCGAGGTCGTCGCGACAAACGCGCGTTGGATCGTCGAGCTGTCGCAGCAGGCACTGCGCCGGATCGATGAGGCGCTCGGCCCCGACATCGACAACCGGAAGAGCGACACGGTCACCAATATCAACGATGCCGTCGACAGCCTGCCGGGCATCGTCAAGGCCTATGTCGTGACGGCTGACGGGCGCACGCTTTATTCGACCGACCCCGGTGTGCAGCCGATCGATATTCGCGATCGTCCCTACTTCGCCGACCTTGCGAAAGGCGCGCCCTGGTATGTTTCACCGCTGTTGGTCAGCCGCTTGAACGGCGACCAGATATTCGTTTTCAGCCGCCGTCTCGAGCGTGACGGTCAGTTTGTCGGTGCGGCAATCATCTCCTTCAACGTCCTGGTGCTGGCCGATATCTGGCGGTCGCTGCAGTTCGATGCGGATTCGACTGTCGGCCTGATCCGGGACGACGGTCAACTGATCGCCCGCTATCCTCTCGCCGAAGGTCCGCTCGACATGAGCGGTTACGTTCTCTTCACCGACTATTTGAAGCGGAACCGTGAAGGTATTTATACGGCCGTTTCACCGGCTGACGGCGTGCAGCGGTTCGTCGGCTATCGCAGGGTTGAAGGCACGTCCCTGATTGCCGTCGCGTCGGTCAGCGCGGCGTCCGCCTTTGTCCCGTTCTGGCGAAGCACGCTGACGACACTTGCGCTCGCGCTGCCGGCGCTCCTCGCGCTCGGCGGCGCGGCGTGGTGGATCGCGCACTTGCTCAGGCAGGACACCAAGCGGCAGATCGAACTTGCCCGTGCGATGGAAGCAAACCAGCTTCTGTTCAAGGACATCCACCACCGGGTGAAAAACAATCTTCAGTCGGTGCAGTCCCTGGTGCGTATGCAGCCGATACCGGCGGAGGTGAAGGCAGACCTGCAGCGGCGCATCGCGGCGATGACCGCGGTGCACGAACACATCTACCGGCTCGATCAGTATGTCGAAGTCGATGCACAGCTTCTCCTGCCGGCGATTGTCGAGCCGCTCGTCACCACCTTCGGGCAAGACGTCAAGGTCGACTTCAACATCGACCCGCTCGAGGTCGAGCGCGATGCGGCGACGCCGCTCGCGCTACTCGTCAACGAGCTTGTCACCAACTCGCTGAAATACGCTTTTGCCGAACGCGGGTCGGGGACCATCAAGCTAGCCCTGAAGGATCAGGGGGATGGGCGCGTCCAGCTGGTGATTTCGGATGACGGCGTTGGCTTCGAACCGGAGGCGTCGTCGACGGGAATGGGAAGCCGACTGATCAAGGCGATGGTACTGCAACTCGACGGCACGTATTCTTATCGGGTTGACGGCGGCACTATTTTCGAAGCCGATCTCGCCATTCGCTCGGCCGCTCAGCAGCCGATCCGGGTTGCAGGCGCGGCGGCATAGCTATTCGTGCCTGAGCGCCTCGATCGGATCGAGGCGGGCGCCGCGCAGGGCAGGAAAGAAGCCGAACACCATGCCGATCGCGGCGGAAAAGCCGACGGCCAGCGCGATGACCGCGAGGCTCGGCGCGAAGGGGATCGCGAGCGTCGCCGAGGCTATGCCCGCCAGCGCCAGCCCGAGCGCGATGCCGATCAGCCCGCCGATCAGCGACAGGACCGTCGCCTCGACGAGGAACTGCACGAGGATGTGGCGCTCATGCGCGCCGATCGCGAGCCGAATGCCGATCTCGCGCGTGCGCTCCGTCACCGACACCAGCATGATGTTCATGATGCCGATGCCGCCCACCAGCAGGCTGACGGCGGCGACGGCTCCCAACATGCCGGTCATCGTCGTCGTGGCGCTCGCCATCGCGTCGGCGATCTGGGTCATGTCGCGCACGTCGAAATTGTCTTCGCCGTCGGGTGCAATGCGGCGCGTTTCGCGCAGGATCTGCTCGATATCGGCCTGGACCTCAGAAGTCGCAACGCCGTCCAGGGCGGCGACATAGATAGAGTCGATGTCGCGGTCGCCGGCGATGCGGCGCTGGAAGGCGGAGAGCGGCATCATCACGACATTGTCCTGGTCCTGTCCGAAGCCGGAAAAGCCCTTCGACTCCAGCACGCCGATCACCTTGCATGACACCTTGCCGACGCGGATCGACTGGCCGGTCGGGTCGCCGGCGCCGAAGAAGAGGCTGCGGATCGTTTCGCCAATGACGCAGACCGGCGCGCCGCCGCGCACTTCGGAATCGGTGAACTCGCGGCCCACCGGCACATCCCAGTCACGCGCGATGAAGTATTCCGTGTCGGTGCCGGTCACTTCGGCCGCGGTGTTCTGCGCCGCGTAGACGACGCGCACCTGCTGCGACGAAGCAGCCGAGACGGCGTTGGCGTTGTCGAGGCCGTTCGTCAGGCCTGCGAGATCCTTTTCATCCAGGCGCTTCGGCGTGAAGGAGCTGGTGCCGGAGCGATCCGGTCTAGCTGCGCGCACAACGAGCAGGTTCGATCCAAGCTTGGCGATGTCGCCCTTGACACGCTCCGTCGTGCCGGAGCCGATGGTGATCATAGCGATAACGGCGGCGACGCCGATGACGATGCCGAGCAGCGTCAGGAACGAGCGCATGACGTTGCGGCGGATCGACAGCAACGCGAGGCGGAAGGTTTCCCAGAACATCAGGCGATCTCCAGCGCGCGTGTGTCGGATTCGACGCGGCCGTCGAGGAACGCGATGGTGCGCCGAGCATAGGCTGCAACGTCGGCCTCGTGCGTGACCATTGCAACCGTGAGGCCATGATCCTGGTTGAGGCCGGTAAGCAGCTCCATGATCTCGTGGCTGCGTTTGGTGTCGAGATTGCCGGTCGGCTCGTCGGCGACGAGCAGGGCGGGCCGGGTGACGATGGCGCGGGCGATCGCGACGCGCTGCTGTTGGCCGCCCGAAAGCTCCGCCGGCGTGTGGTCGGCGCGGTCGGCCAGGCCGACTTCCGCGAGCGCTGTAAGCGCTCGCTTGCGCCGCTCCGCGGCTGGCACGCCGCGATAGATCAGCGGCAGCTCGACATTCTCCGCGGCGGTGGTGCGCGGCAGCAGATTGTAGCCCTGGAAGACGAAGCCGATGTAGAGGTTGCGCAGCACCGCACGGCTGTTGCGGTCGAGCTTACCGGCATCGACGCCCTGAAAGCCGTAGCGGCCCGAGGTCGGGGTATCGAGACAGCCGATGATGTTCATCGACGTCGATTTGCCTGAGCCCGAGGGTCCCATGATCGCGACGAACTCGCCTTCGGCGATCGAGAAGTCCACACCGGCCAGCGCGTTCACGCGCGCTTCGCCTTCGCCATAGGTCTTCCAGACCTTGTCGAACGTGATCAGCGGCTTGACCACGGCTAGCTCCGCGCGCGTTGCCGGGCGATACCGGTGATGACGAGATCGCCTTCGGCGAGACCCGACAGGATCTCGGTGTTCTCGCCGTCCGTCGCGCCGGTCTTCACCTGCACGGCTTCCGGCTGACCGTTTCTCAGCACATAGAGCGTGCGTGTGCCGTCCTGCGGCGCCGCCGTCCGGTCACGCCGGCCGAAACCGCGCATGCGCGGGGAAAAGATATCGCGCAGGCTGAAGCCGCGATTCTCGTCCGCCGAGGGCGGGCGGAAACGAAACGCGCCGCTCGGCACGGTCACGACGTTGTCAGCTTCGCGCGTCACCACAGACACGGTCGCGGTCATGCCAGGCCGCAGCAGCAGCTCGGCGTTGTCGACGTCGAGCCGCGCATCGTAGGTCACGACACCTTCGGTCGCGACCGAGGCGAAGGCGATGACGCGGATTGTTGCGTCGAAGGGGCGGTCGGGGAAGGCGTCGACGGTGAAGCGCGCCGTCTGCCCGGCCTTGACGCCGCCGACGTCGGCTTCGTCGATCGCCGCCTTCAACTCCATGTGCGCGAGATCGGCGGCAAGCACGAACAGCACCGGCGCCTGCATGGAGGAGGCGACCGTCTGGCCGGGATTGACGGAGCGGGTCAGCACGACGCCGTCGATCGGCGCGTAGATCTTGCTCTTGGCAAGGTCGGCCTGCTGCGATTTCAGCTCGGCCGCGGCGATCGCCTGATTGGCTTCAGCGATGGCGACCGCAGCCGCGGCGCGGTCACGCGCAGCTTGTGCTGTTTCGAGCTGCTGCTCGCCCGATACGCCGCGCCTGGACAGTTGCTCGGTGCGGGCAAAGGTCTGCTCGGTCTCGGCCAGCGTGGTGTTTGCCTGCTTGACCTGGGCTTCCGCCGCTTTCAGCGACGCCTCGGCGCGCTCGACCTGGGCGCCCAGCCGCGTGGTGTCGAGTTCGGCCAGTACGTCGCCCTGTTTCACCTCGTCATTGGCGTCGACCAGCACGGTCTTGATGACACCGGAGAGTTCCGACGAGATGTCGACCTGGGTAAGGGGCTGCAGCGTGCCGGTCGCCGACACCTCGACGACGAGGCGACCTTTCTCGACGGGAACGGTGGCGTAGGAAACCTGCTCCGATGTGCCGCCGAAGAGCGACCAGGCTGCATAGGCAACTCCAGCCGCCAGCACGAAACCAGCCGCGTAGAGCCAGCGGCGCCGGCCCTTTTTCGAATTGCCCGTGCGGTCGAGGCCGAGGGCGCTCTCGATGGGCAAGGGCTCGGTCCTTGTCCGGGTAACAATTTGGTCCATTGCGGACGCCCGTTTTGCGCCGATAAAAGCGCTCGAAGAATCCCTACAAGCGCAGAAATCGGCCTTTACGGTGAAATTTTCAAATTAATTTTCGCTCATGTTGGCGTGAGCGGCGAGGAGAAGATAGCATGACTGGCCACGCGTACAGTGTTTTCGACGTGTTCACGGATCAGGCGCTGGCGGGTAATCCGCTCGGTGTCGTGTACGATTGCGAAGACCTCGACACAGCGGCGATGCAGCGCATCGCCAACGAATTCAACCTGTCGGAAACGGTGTTCCTGTCGTCTCCCGACCGCGCCGAGCATAGCGCGCGTGTCCGCATCTTCACGCCCTTCTACGAAATGCCTTTCGCCGGCCATCCAACGGTCGGCAGCGCCGTGGCACTGGCGCTGCGCGACGGCATTGCCGACGGGATCTTCGTCCTGGAGGAGAATATCGGGCCTGTGCGCTGCGTGGTCTCGACACATGACGGACGGACCTTCGCCGAGTTCGACATGCCGAAGCTGCCCGCGCCCGCGCCGTTTGACATCAGCCGCGAGGCTGCCGCGGCCGCGCTCGGTCTTGGACCGCACGAGATCGGCTTTGAAAACCACACGGTGAGCGCCTGGAATGCCGGCGTGCCCTATGTGACGGTGCCGATCGCCGATCTGTCGGTGGCGAGCCGCGCGAAGCTAGATACCGAGCAGTGGCTGACGCTGACGGGCGGCTTGACCGACGCGCGAGCCCCCGCGGCCTATATCTACTGCCGCGATACGGTGCTCCACGACAGCGCCTTCCACGCACGCATGTTCGCCGGCCATATCGGGCTGGTCGAGGACCCCGCCACGGGTTCGGCGGCCGCCGCGTTTGCTGGCGCAGTGATGCATTTCGACCGGCCCGTGGATGGCAAAACGCAGCTCTGGATCGAGCAGGGCATGGAAATGGGCCGGCCGTCGCGCATCCGGCTCGAACTGGACGTCGAAGCCGGCAGCCTACGTTCCGCGCGAATCGGCGGAAACGCGGTGAAAGTGGCCGAGGGGAGGCTGGCCGTCTAAGGAGCGGCCAGACGCCTGGAAAATGCAGCCAGAATGCCGCGCTTTTGGCCTGTCCACAGGGCTGGACAGGCAGGATCGTGGCGTCTATATGCGCGCATCGCCATTCGGCGTGTGGGTGCGTAGCTCAGTTGGTAGAGCAGCTGACTCTTAATCAGCGGGTCACAGGTTCGATCCCTGTCGCACCCACCATCTCATCTCCTGTTTTCGCTACGGTTTTCTCGGCCAATGCGAATTTACATCAAGGTTGGAAATAACCAATTGATGTTCACATGGCTCAACGCACCTCCCGTATGGTCCGGAGATACCAGCCGGCTGGAGGTGACAACCGGTGCCGAGACCGATTTCTGGCAGACGACTTTTTATGGCTTCCAGCGCAACAGCGGGCATGCCTATCTGACACCGGTTTCAGGTGACTTTACGCTTTCGGCGCGTGTTACCGGCGAATACGAAGCGCTCTACGACCAGGCCGGGTTGATGCTCTATCTGGACGATAAGAACTGGATCAAGACCGGTATCGAATACACGGACGGCATGATGCATTTTTCGGTCGTCGTGACGCGCGAGGTGTCCGACTGGTCGGTGATCCCGCTGCCGCAGGCTACGGCGGCGGACGAGTTGCGCGTGCGCCTCACGCGACACGACGATGCCGTCCGGATCCAGTACGGGATCGGCGCGATGGATTGGCAGATGGCGAGGCTGGCGCCGTTTTCCGCGGCCGATACCCGCGCAGGCGTGATGACCTGCTCGCCGCAGCGCGAGGGATTCCGTGCTACCTTCCGCGACATTCAGATTGGCGCGCCGATCGCGCGGCAGCTTCACGCCGACTGAGAAACCGTCAGCGGCGCGCAGGAATTGCGGATCATCAACCGCCCGCGCAGCGTCAGCACTTTCGGCTCGGGTGGCGCGTTACCCGCCAAGCGGTCGAGCAAGAGGCGCGCCGCCTGCTCGCCGATCGCCTCCACCGGCTGCGCGACCGTGGTTAGTCGCGGCCCAAAGATGTCGGCCCAGACGAAATCGTCCATCGAGGCGACGGAAATGTCGGCAGGGCAAGTGAGACCCAGATCGCGGATCGCGCGCATCGCACCGATCACCATAAGATTGTTGGCGGAGAAGAGCGCCGTCGGGCGCTCTGGCAGCGTCATCAACTGCATCGCCGCGCGGTAGCCGTCCGCCTCGCGGAACCTGCCGTCGCGGATCAGCGAAGGATCGAGCACGATGCCGGCGGCGGCGAGTGCCCGGCGATAGCCCTCAAGCCGGTCGCGGCCGGTCGTCGTGTTCGGCGTGCCGGAAATGTAGCCGATGCGCCGATGCCCCAAACCAGTAAGATACCGCACGGCTTCCGAAACGGCTTCGGTGTTGTCGAGCAGCACCGCATCCACACCAAGACCTTCGATCATGCGGTCGATCAGCACGACCGGCTTGCGGGTCGACTTGACGAGACGGCGCATGACCTCGTCCTCGCCGGCCGGTGCGATGATCAGCCCGTCCACCATACGCTCGAGCAGGAGTTTGATCTGCTCGTCCTGCTTGGCGGTGTCCTCGTCGCTGCTGCACAGCATCACCGCGAAGCCGGCACGACCGAGCACATTCTGGATCGTCGCGACGACGTCGGTGAAGAATGGATTGCGGATGTCGGCGACCGTTAGTCCGATC
Source organism: Rhizobiaceae bacterium (assembly GCA_035503715.1). Classification (GTDB taxonomy): domain Bacteria; phylum Pseudomonadota; class Alphaproteobacteria; order Rhizobiales; family Rhizobiaceae; genus OAS926. The sequence continues at coordinate 23,324 of DATJTE010000159.1, forward strand.
GTATGGGTGGCGCCTGTCTTCAGGCTGCGGGCAATGGCGTTGCGCTCGTAGCCAATCGTGGCAATCGCCGCTTCGATGCGCTGGGTCAGTTCGGGGCTGACGTTGGACGTGCCATTGAGAAAGGCGGAAACAGTGGCGATCGAGACGCCGGCGCCACGCGCCACGTCGATCATCGTGGGTGCGTTCGACCGTCTCCCCCTTCGCCTGATCTCGTCCATTTCCCGAAACGTTTCGTCCGCCTCCACGGATCTTGCCTACGGTGATTTTCGTGCAAATGCAAGAAAATGGGTTTTTCGATCGGAAGAGTTCACGCCTTTCGCATTGACACCAGCGAAACGTTTCGATTAGCCTTTCAATATCGTCGGCGACATGGAAGGGAGGCCATGGTTGACGTTCCGGACAGCGCGCCGGCGGGCGGACACGTTTCCCTGCTGCAGGCGGTAGCGATCAGCAAAAGCTTCGGCGGCATCGCGGCCCTGGCCGACGTCGAGTTCGACCTCCGTCGCGGCGAGATCCACGCGCTGATGGGCGAGAACGGCGCCGGCAAGTCGACACTGATGAAGATCCTGTCGGGCGTTTATTCAGGCTATGACGGCGCGATACGCCTCGACGGGCGGACTGTCTCCTTCGCCAATGTGCGCCAGGCGGAAGCCGCTGGCATCGCCATTATTCACCAAGAGCTGAATCTCGTTTCCGAACTGACGGTGGCCGACAACATCTTTCTCGGACGTGAGAAGCGGATCGCCGGGCTGGTGATAGACCGCCGTGCCGGGCGCCTGGCAGCCCGGCGGCTGCTCGAACGGCTCGGCATCGACCTCGACCCAGACGCACGCGTCAGCGCGCTCAGAGTTGGCGAGCAGCAGCTTGTCGAGATCGCCAAGGCGCTGTCGCTCAATGCGCGTATCCTGATCATGGACGAACCGACCTCCGCGCTGTCGCCGGCAGAATGCGAACGGCTGTTCCGCATCGTACGCCAGCTCGCGGCGGACGGCGTCGCGGTCGTCTACATATCGCACCGGCTGGACGAGGTGATGCAACTCGCACGGCGCGTGACCGTTTTCCGCGACGGTCGACACGTGCTGACGAGGCCGATTGAGGAACTCACCGAAGACGCAATCATCTCGGCGATGGTTGGGCGAGAGATGCTTGCCGCCGACTACCGCACGTCGGACGTGCAGGGCGAGGTGGTTCTTTCCGTCTGCGATCTTACGCTTTCCAAGCCGTACCGGGGTGGTTGGCGCGAGGTGCTGAAGGGCGTGTCGTTCGACCTCCATGCCGGGGAAATTCTGGGTGTCGGCGGCTTGCTCGGCTCCGGTCGTACGGAAATTCTGGAAAGCCTGTTCGGTGCGGCGAAAGGGCAGGCGGGCGGCGAGATCAGGGTGCACGGCAGACTGGTCGACATCCGCTCGCCACGCGACGCACGCAGGTTGGGATTGGCGCTGGTCACAGAGGATCGCAAGACACAAGGCCTGCATCTTGAGGCGTCGATCACCAACAATGTGGCGCTGCCTTTGGTGTCGCGGCTTGCTGCCTTCGGTCTGAGATCGTTCCGTGGTGAGCGCGCGCTTGCAGAAGGCGCGGTGAAATCGCTCGGCATTCGCTGCTCCGGCATAGACCAGGCGGCCGGGCGGCTTTCCGGCGGCAACCAGCAGAAGGTCGTGATCGGCAAGTGGCTCGCCACGCGGCCGCGCATCCTGCTGCTCGACGAGCCGACGCGCGGCATCGATGTCGGCGCCAAGCGTGAGATCTACGATTTGGTCTTCAAACTGGCGCGCGACGAGGGCCTGGCGATTGTCGTCGTCAGTTCCGAGTTGCCGGAGTTGTTGCTTCTGGCTGACCGAATCCTGGTCATGTCGGAGGGGCGACAACGCGGCATCCTGCGCCGCGCGGATGCCAGCGAAGAACGAATCATGCAACTGGCCGCGCCCACGGCTGCAAAGGCAGCGGCATGAGCGGCATCCTGCGGCTTGTTTCGCGTACCAAGCTCTATTGGGGGCTGATCGCGATTTTCCTGCTCGGTGTGCTCTCCTCGCCGGTGAGCTCCAAGGGCAACAACATCTTCCTCTCCTACGGCAATCTGCTCGACGTGCTGAGGCAAGTGTCAATCACCGGTCTGATCGCCACCGGCATGACTGCCGTCATCATCACTGGCGGCATCGATCTCTCCGTCGGTTCGCTGATGGCGATCTGCACGGTCGTGACGGCGATGCTGCTCACCATCGAAGGCGGAACCCCGGCAGCCTATATGGGCCTGCCGATGGCCGGGTTGGTCGCGCTGGTCGTCGGCTACGCCATCGTGCGCTTCATCTTCGTCAATCTGGAGAAGAGCCGGCATGGCGCGGATTATGGCCGCGACGTCACCCTCGACCGCACGCGCGGGCTGCTGATTCCGCTTGCCGCCGGAGCAGTTCTCGCCGCGCTGCTGATCTTCTATCTCGTGCCGCAGACGGTGACCAAGTTCGGCGTGCCGGGCGTGCTGATCGTTGCACCTTGCGTCGGTCTCTTCTTCGGCGCGGTGAACGGGATGCTGATCGTGGGCGGACGGTTGCAACCCTTCATCGTGACGCTGGCGATGATGGTGACCGCGCTTGGCATTGCACGGCTGACCGCCGGACAAAACAATGCCGTCCTACCCGTTTACACAGGAACCAATGCCGTCGCGGAGTTCGACCGGTTGCGATCGCTGGTGTTCGGCGTCGTGCCGATGCCGGGCATCTTCTTCCTCGCCGCAATCGTCATCTACGCGGCCGTGCTGCGTTTCACGCCATTCGGCCGCTATGTCTATGCGATCGGCGGCAACGAGGAAGCCGCGCGCCTGTCGGGCATAGAGGCCGGCAAGGTGAAGATCATTACTTATGCCGTCTCCGGCCTGCTGGCGGGCATCGCGGCGGTGCTCTACGTCGCCCAGTATCGGCAGGGCAAGCCGGATGCCGGCGCCGGGCTCGAGCTCGACGCGATCGCCGCCGTCGTGATCGGCGGCACCAGCCTGATGGGCGGACGCGGCTCGATGGCCGGCACCTTCTGCGGTGTGCTGATCTTCGGCCTGCTGTCGAACATCCTGCAGCTTCACAACATCAACTCCAACCTTCAGCTGGTGCTGAAGGGGCTGATCATCGTCGGCACCGTGCTCGTGCAGGAGCGCAACCTTGCCGACCTTCTGAACTTTGTGCGCATGCCGGCCAGCCGGCCCGCGCCGAAGGACGCGGCGGAGCGTACACCGCCGGAAAAAATGATTCATAACACTGGAGGAAACATCAAATGAAACGTCGGGAACTCTTGCTCGCCTTCGCGGCGACACTCGCGGCCGGCGCCGCTATGTTCAGCGCCGACTTGTCCGTCGCGCAGGACAAGAAGTGGAACATCGGCTTCAGCCAGGCGACAACGATTGAGCCTTGGCGCGCGCAATTCAACAAAGACATCATCGCGGAAGCAGAAAAGCAGCCCGATGTGAACCTGATCATCACTGACGGCGAGGACAAGACCGAGAAGCAGGTGGCCGACGTCGAGAACCTGATCCGCCAGGAAGTCGACGCGTTGCTGATCTCGCCGAAGGAATCTGCTGGTCTGACCGGCGTGGTGCAGAAGGCGATCGACGCGGGCATTCCCGTCTTCGTGCTCGACCGCAATGTCGAGACCGACCAGTACACGCAGTTCGTCGGCGGCGACAACAAGCTGATCGGCCGCGCCGCGGGCGAGTATGCTGTCGAGCTTCTCGGCGGCCCAGGCAAGGCGACCGGCAACATCGTCGAGATCTGGGGCGGCATGGGCACGCAGCCCGCGCATGACCGTCACGACGGCTTCCACGAATTCACCGACAAGGAGGCGGGTATCAAGAACCTCCTCGACCAGCAGTCAGGCGACTGGAAGCAGGACCAAGCCTACAACATCATGGCCAATGCGCTGAAGGCGAATGAGAAGATCGATATCGTCTACGGCCACAACGATCCGATGGCCTACGGCGCCTATCTTGCCGCCAAGGATGCAGGCCGCGAGAAGGACATCAAGTTCATCGGCATCGACGCGCTGCCGGGCGAAGGCGTGACCTGGGTCAAGAATGGCGAACTCACCGCCACCTTCCTCTACGCAACGCCGGGTGCTGAAGGCCTGCGCCAGGCGATCAAGCACCTGAACGGCGAGAAGGTGGAGAAGACGATCGTGCTGCCGACCGAGAAGGTGACGGCCGAGAACGTGGAAGAAGTCCTGAAGCGCCACGGCATGTGAATGACGATCGACCGCCGGGCGGCGCGATTGCTGCCCGGCGGTCTATGTCGGCTTGGAAGCGCAAAGCGAAGCTGGTTCCGCCGCATAACACCCAGCCCGCAAGTCACCAATAGTTTTGGCCGGTTGTTCGGTCCTGACCGCAGCGGGCGTTCGATTGCGCGCGGCTATCCTTTCACGGCGCCGGCCGCGATGCCGCGGACGAACCATCGTCCGGATACGAAGTAGATGGCCAACGGAACCAGGGCGGTGAGGAGTGTTGCCGCCATTTCCATGTTGTATTCGCGTTCGCCCATCGTCGAGTTGACGATGTTGTTGAGCTGGACCGTCATCGGCAAATTATCGCGGCCGGCGAAGATCAGCCCGAGCACATAGTCGTTCCAGGTGTTTGTAGCTTTCAGGATGCAGGCGACGATGAGCATCGGGCCGGAAAGCGGGAGCATGATCGCGAACCAGGTGCGCCAGAAGCCTGCTCCGTCGACACGCGCCGCCTTGAACAGTTCGATCGGCAGCGACGCATAATAATTGCGGAACAAAAGTGTCATCACGGGCAGTGAGAAGATGACCTGAACAAGCACGATGCCTGGCAGGGAGCCGAACAGCCCGAGGGTGGCGACCATGCGCACCAGCGGGTAGAACAAAACCTGCACCGGCACGAAGGCGCCGAGCATCAGGACGCCGAACAGCCAATTGCCGTAGGCAGGCCGCCAGAGCGACAGCGCATACCCGTTGATCATGCCGAACAGGATCGAGATGACGACGCTCGGGACCGTGATGATGACGGAGTTCATGAAACCGACGTTGAGCCCGTCGCATTGCAGACCCGTACAGGCCGAGGACCATGCCTTCGCCCAAGGCTCCAGCGTCGGCGCCAGCGGCAAGGCGAAAATCGCGCCTTCGCGTATCTCGGCCATCGGCTTCAGCGACGTAATGATCATCACATAGAGCGGCATCAGGAAAAATAGCGCGGCGACGACGAGGAAGACGTAGATCCCGAAGCGCGCCGCGCTAAATGTTTGAGGGCGTGGACCCTGAGGACCTTGCATGACGGTCACGCGTCCGCCCTCCGACCTTTGGCCCGTTGCCAGATCAGGTAGGGGACAATCAGGCAAAGCATGAGGGCAAGCAGCGATGTGGACGCAGCCGTCGCCAGCGCGATGTTCTGCCGTTCGAAAAGGTTGTCGACGATGAACTTGGCGGGCACCTCAGTGGCGCTGCCAGGACCGCCATTGGTCATCGCGACCACAACGTCATAGAGCCGCACGACCCCGATCATCATGAGCACGACAGCGGTTACGATCGATGTTCGTACGGTCGGCAGGATGACGAACAGATAAGCCCGCCAGGCAGGAATGCCGTCAACCTTAAGGGCTTTCCAGATTTCAGCATCGACGCCGCGGATGCCGGCGAGCGCTATGACCATCACGAGGCCTGCGCCGTGCCAGACCGCGGCGATGACGATCGTGAAGATCGCCAGGCGCTGATCGACGATCCAATCAAAGGTGAATGTTTCGAAACCGAGATCCCTGACGGCGTCCTGGATGCCGAGCGTGGGGTTGAATATCCATCGCCACACCAGCCCGGCGACGATGAACGACGTCGCGTAGGAATAGAGATAGATCGTCCGGAAAATGCTCTCGCCTCTGATGCGCTGGTCAAGAAATATCGCAAGCAGAAAGCCGACGATCAGGCTTGTCGAAATGAAGCAGACGCCGAAAATCAGCATGTTCGCCAACGACTTCAGCCAGCGCGGATTTGAAAACAGCGCGGCGTACTGGTCAAACCCGACGAAGTTCCAGTTGGCGAGCATTTTCGAACTGGTCAGAGAAACGAGCGCGGCCCACCCCGTGCCGCCGACGAAGAGCAGCAATACGACAACCGCCGTCGGCAGCAGTGCAAGGGCTGCCGCTGCTTTGCCGGGTCTCCAGCGAACTGACGCCATGACGTATCTCGACGTTGACTGAAGAAATGTCCGGGCGGGCGTGTCACCGCCCGGACTGCTATTTGCTTGACTTATTCGCTCTGGAGAGCGGCTCCGAAATTCTCGATGAATGTATCGACAGAGGATGTTGGTGCGTTCCACAGTGTGGAGACCAGGTCCGTCAGAGCGCCGTTGAGTGTCGGCGACATCGCCACGGCTTGCGAAGCGACGGCGAGGCCGGGCTTGGTCGCCCATTCCGCACTCTTTGAAACGCATGCATCGAGGTTGGAACGGTCGGCGCCTTTCCAGAACGGCACCGAGCCGTTGTGGCTTGCGAACTTCGCCTGCACCGCGGGGTCGGACATCGTCTCGATCAGCAATTTCTGAGCCTCGGCGGCGTCAGCATCGGACAGCTTGGGGTAGAGGAACACGCCGCCCTGCAGTTGATAACCCTGGTCGAGGTCGAGGATGGTGCAGCCATAATCGACTTCCGGCTTCTCGCCGGCCGAATTGAACTCGCCGCGCGCCCAGGTACCCATTTGCATGAAGGCGGCCTGATCCGTGATCACGAGGTTGGCCGTGTCGTTCCAGTTGCGTCCCGGCGCACCCGCATCGGTGTAGGCCGTCAGGCGCAGGAAGGTCTCGACCGCTTTGCGGAATTCGGGTGACTTGGTTGCCTCCAAATCGCGTTCGGCGGTGATCTTCAGGTAAACGTCGCGTCCGCCATTGCCCAGCAACACGGCCCAGAAAAGCTGGCTCTCCCAGCCCTTCTGGCCAGCCATGGCGAACGGAATCTTGCCGGCCGCCTTGACCTTGTCCAGCACGCCGAAAAGCTCGTCCCACGACTTCGGTTCCTCGGCGCCGACCTCTGTGAGGACCGCCTTCGAATACCACATGAAGTTCTGGCCGTTCAGCGCCGTCGGCACCACGTAGAACTCGCCGTCGAGCTGCGCTGCCGCAGCCAGCGCTTCGGGCAGTTTGTCGTGCCAGTCATTGGCATCGGCGATGTCGTTCATGCCGCGCAGGAGGCCGCCTTGGGCAAGCTCGACAAACTCGGGTCCGAGGTTGAACATGGCGGCAGCAGGCGGCGTGCCGCCGGCGATGCGGTTGATCGCCGTTGATTTTGCATTCGAGCCGCCAGCAACAGCGCTGTCGACCCATGTGCCGCCGCGCTCGGCAAATGCCTTGGCAAATTCGCCGATCGCTGCGGATTCGCTGGCCGATGTCAGAAAGTGAATGACTTCGGCCTTCTTTTCCTGTGCGGCCGCATAAGGACTGGCGAACGCGACGAGCGCGATTGCCATGGCGGCCGATGCTTTCCAGTTCCGGTGCATGCGTCTTTCCTCCCTTGGGCTTCCTTGTCCGGACACCTCCCGTCCGGCGTTACGTCGCTTCAGCCGCTGCAGCGCTTGTCGGCGCTTCATCCTCCGGCTTCATTCGAACCTTGTCGCGCTTGGCGGCCAAATGCGCTGCCGTCACGCGCCCATCCCGCGGCAAGCCAAGCCGCTCGTACTGTTCGAGCGGCGCGTCGGTCTCGCGCATCAGTTCCAGCAGCCGCTCGATCATCATCCGTTCGACCGTCTCGTCCTCGATCGGATTCTCCTGCTGCGGGTCGGTCTCCAGATCGAAGAGCAGCGTGCCGAAGCGATGCAGATCGCCATAGGCGAAACCGCGCACGCGCATGGTCCTGGCGCCTTTGGTGAAGCTGAATGGCTCGGCGAGCGTCACATCCTCGAAGTCGGATGGCTTGAAGCGGCTCCAGATGCGCGTCGGCATCAGCGTGTATTCGTAGAGCGGACCGTTCTCAGGCGATCTGCTCGCACGCATATAGACGTAGCGGCCGTCGGTAATGTTCACATGCGCGCCGAACGCACCGAACAGCCCGCGCGGCCTCAACCGTTGATCGTCGGCGATCGTTTGGGCCAGGTCCTGGCCCTGCATGTCCGGCGTCGGCGCAATGCCGAAATAGCCGAGCAGCGTTGGCGCGAAATCGATCATTTGCACCAGCGCCTCGCGGCGGACGCTCTTCTGCCGGCTGCGCGGATCCCAGATGAAGAGAGGCGTGTGCGCGATCTCGTTGTAGAAGGGCTGGACGTTTTTCGCCCACCAATCACGCTCGCCGAGCAGAAAGCCGTGGTCCGTGCAAACGATCAGCATCGTGTCGTCCCAAAGCCCAAGCGCATCCATCTCGTCGAGAACGCGGCCGAGGGAATGGTCGCACATTGATACGAGCGCCGCATATTCGGCACGCGCGTGTTCGACCGAGGCCGCACTCTCCGTCACTGGTCCGTAAGCCGGCCAGTCGAAGTGAGGGCCTTGGTAGTCGTGCGGGTAGAGATCCTTGTATTTCTGTTGCGTGAAGAAGGGCTCGTGTGGATCGAAGGTCTCGATCTGCAGGAACCAGCGGTCCTCTCCCGCATTGGTCCGCAGAAATTCGATGCCGGCATCGAACGTCAGCGTCTGCGGCTGCGCCGCCTCGGTCTTCTGATGCTGGCGGTTGATCCAGTCCTGCCGCCACATCGGCTTGTTATGTGCGACCAGCACCTCGGGAATCTCGGGGTCGGCAACCTGGCCCTTGCATGGGTCGCCTTCCTGGCCGCGGAAGAACTCCCAACTCGAATAACGCGTATGGTAGGTCGCGCCGCCGTCCTCGAAATAATGCTGATGGTCGGTGACGAGGTGCGTGTAGACGCCATTCGCCTTCAGCATCTCCGGCATGGAATCGTCGAACGGCTCCAGCGGACCCCAGCCGCGATGCAGGAAATTGTAGCGGCCCGTGTGCAATTCGCGCCGGGCGGGAATGCAGGGCATCGACCCGACGTAACAATTGTCGAAGACGACGCTTCGCTCGGCCAGTCTCTGGAAATTCGGCGCCTTGATGTAGGCGCCGCCATAGGGCGGCAGCATATGCCTGTTCAGCGTGTCGAACAGGAGCATGATCGCCTTCATGGCGCTGTGTCCCGTCCGCCGACAATCCTGAGCGCCGGCGCTGCGGTCTGCGGCTCCTTCTCGATCTCCGCGATCGTGGCCTTCAGCCAGTCGATCCAGGCATCGACCTGTTGCCGGCCCCACTCATGGCCGAGGTCGAAGCGACGCTGCACAGCCAGTGGATCGCCACCCAGCGGCAGCTCGAGATCGCGCAAGGTGCGGTCTCGCCCGCGATATTTCTGGACCTGCTCAATGCGAGCATCGAGCTCAGTGTGCAGCAGTTTCAGAGTCGCGTCGCGGCCAACGAGGGCCGAATAGTGGAAGCGCAGTGAGAACTCCGGATCGGTAAAGCGGCTGGGCGGCACATAGGTCCCCGACAGCCAGTCGAGGAAGACTGCGGCGCCGTCCTCGGTAAGCCGGTATGTCTTGAAATCCGGAAGGCCTTCGCGATGCGTGACCTCGAACTCGACCCAGCCGTCCTTCACCATCTTGCCCATGGTGCGGTAAATCTGGCTGAGTTCTGTGTTGGAGCGCATGAAGCGCCCGAACGTGTCGAGGAATTTCTTGAGGTCGTATCCGGTCTGCGGCTTCAGCGCGAGAAGCCCCAGCAGCAGGTATTCCAGGTTCATGCGGTCCTCCCGATTGCAACGCTATCCAACAACTCACTATGATACAAGTCATATAGTGAGTTGTTGGATAGCGATTGTGTTGAAGGACCGAACGAGAGCAGGCTCGCTGCGATGAACAAAAGCTGCTGCATGCCGGAGCCAGATGTAACCCAGGGCAAAAGTCCTGCGGCGCCGCATGCTCGTCCAGCAGAAGTGCGCGACACGGCAGCTATGTGCGCCATTCCCGGCGGCACGTTCCTGATGGGAGGCAATGATGCGGATGGCCGGCCGGAGGACGGGGAGGGGCCGATCCGCGCCGTGACGCTGAGGCCGTTCCTCATCGACCGTGCAGCCGTGACGAACGATTGCTTTGCCGAGTTCGTGCGTGCGACCGGCTATGTCACTGACGCCGAACGCCATGGCTGGTCGTACGTCTTCCGCCCCGAGGGCGTTAATAACGGCGTACAAGCTCGCCGAGCATCGCGACAGACACCTTGGTGGGTCGCGATCGACGGCGCATTCTGGATCATGCCGGAAGGCCCAGGTTCCTCAGTCGATGCGCGAGGCGACCACCCGGTCGTGCATGTCAGTTGGCGCGACGCGACGGCATACGCGGCATGGGCCGGCAAACGCCTCCCGACCGAAGCCGAATGGGAGATGGCCGGCCGCGGCGGCCTTGAGCAGATGCGTTTTCCGTGGGGTGACGACCTCGCGCCGGACGGCATTCACAAATGCAATATCTGGCAGGGCCGTTTTCCCGACCACAATACACGCGAGGATGGTCATCTCGGCACGGCGCCGGTGCTCTCCTTCGAGCCAAACGCATTTGGCCTTCATAATGTCAGTGGCAATGTCTGGGAGTGGGTGTCCGATTGGTGGAGCACGCATTGGCATGCCGCCGAGACGCCGTTTACGCGAGACAATCCGCTTGGGCCGTCATCAGGCGAGTTGAAGGTGATCCGCGGCGGGTCGTTCCTGTGCCACGCATCCTACTGCAATCGATATCGTCTTTCTGCACGAAGCTGCAGCTCGCCCGATATGAGCGCCGCACATACCGGCTTCCGTTGTGTTGCGGATGCAGCTTGAATACCGTCAGTACCAGCCTCAAATCGCGGATGGTAGGCAGCTCGGACCAATCGGTTCGAAGCTCTTGTAGGTGAGTACGAATTCGCGGTGGCCGAGGCGCTCGGACTTCGTCGACGCGCCGGTCGAGCATCACTCGGTGGTCGTCGCGCTGGCCGGCGTCGGTCTTTCAGACCTGATCCCGATGACGCTGGTAATCAGGGAGCGGAACCAAATCTGGTCCGGCGTATGGGCAGTTCGCTCGTGCCAGGCGAGCTTATAAAGGATTCTTTCTGTCTCGAAGGGAATGTCACACACGACGATCTGGTGATCGCCGGGCAAGGTCTCTTCGACATATTTGCGCGGCAGGCAAGACAACAGGTCGGTCTGCGCAACGATCTCGAGCGCTTCATAGAAGTGTGTGACCACGACGGCGATTTTGCGGACCTTGCCATGGAAGCCGAGCCAATGGTCGACTGCGCCGGTGCCGGTGCCTGACGGCTTCATCAAGACATGCACAGCGTCGGCGAAGGCATCGATTGACATAGGACGCCCGGCGAGCGGGTGACCGGCCCTCATCACGCAAACGTAGTCGTCCGTCAGCAGCGCGCGGGCCTGAAGACCGTTCGGCAGTCGCGGAAACATGCCCACGGCGCAGTCAAGCTCGCCGGACAGCAGATCGTTCGTAGAGGTCAGGTTCGAGTGATGATGGAACTGCAGATGTGCATGCGGAGCTTTTTCCGAAAACATGATCGCCAACTGCGGCACCATGGTAGGCGTAAGCGAATCCGTCACCGCGAAACGGAAGGTCGATGTCGTCGTCGCCGGATCGAACTCGATCTGCTGGACGCTGGTATTCAGCGCGTCGAGCGCCTCCTGGACCGATGGCCAGATGTCGAGTGCGCGTTGGGTCGGCTTAACCCCGCCGACCACGCGTGTGAACAGGTCATCCTTCAGCAGGTCCCGAAGCCGGTTCAGAGCATTGCTGACCGCCGGTTGCGTCATGGCGAGCCGCTCTGACGCGCGGCTTACATTCCGCTCCTCCATAATGGCGCGGAAAATGTGCAACAGGTTGAGATCGACACGTCGTTTATTCATATGGATGATAATGAATATGCCTTTCTTCAATTGGACACCATAGGCATGGCTGCGCAATCGTCGTGAAGTCGACGGGGCTTAGGTCGCGTTGGCGGAGGAAAATACTGGGAGGAATGCCGTGAGACGAACCATCCTGGCCTCGGCCATGGGAATTCTTGCGCTGGGCGTATCATTGCCCGCTTATGCGCAGTCTTCAGAAGATACCCTCACGTGGTCGGCCGGGTCCGCCGTGGGAAATCTCGATATTGTCGCAAACCTGGAAGGCACATCGCGCCGTCTGCTCAAGGGCAATGTCGGCGAGGGGCTCGCAAAACTCATCACGAATAACGGCGAATTGAGCTGGGACCCGCTCCTGGCCACGTCGTGGGAACAGGTCGACCCGCAGCGCTGGCGCTTCAAGATCCGGCAGGGCGTCAAGTTCAGCGACGGCACGCCGATGACCGTCGAGGATGTTGCCTACACCGTGAACAAGGTGGCCGATCCGGCATCGTCAAAGACGAGCATCCTGCAGAACATCGCTGGCGCCGAAATCGTTGATCAGGAGACGGTCGACATCCTGACCAAAGGTCCGGACTTCTTCGTCTACCGCGCCGCTGCCGAAATCTCGATCCAGAAGAAGGGCTGGGGCAAGGACGATCCGACGTCTGCGCAGAACACGTTGATCGGCACCGGGCCGTACAAGCTCGAATCCGTTTCGCCGGCCCGCGATCTCGCGACGCTTGTCAAGAACGATGACTACTGGGGCGACAAGGATGCCTTCTTCGAGAAGGTCAACCTGCGTGTAATTCCGGACTCCGGCGCTCGTCTCGCCGCGCTGAATGCCGGCGAAGTCGACATTGCGTTCGACCTCGCGCCGGATCTGGCTCAGGCCGCGCCTGCGCAACTCACCGCAGCGGCAACCGAGGTGGACATCCTGCGCATCAACGCCAAGCAGAAACCGCTTGATGATGTCCGCGTGCGCCAGGCGCTTAACTACGCCGTCGACCAGGATGTCCTGATCAACAACATCCGTCTGGGCTTTGCGGCGAAGCCGAATGGCCAGGCCATCACCCCGCCTGTGCGCGGCTACAATCCGAACATCACCGATTATGGATATGATGCTGAAAAAGCCACGGCCCTCATCAAGGAAGCCGGCGCGGAAGGCGCGCAGCTCACCCTGATGTGTCCGTCGGAGTATTATGGAGCGGTCGGCGTCAACACCTGTCAGACGCTGGAGGCGATGTACGAGGCGGTCGGGCTGCAAGTGGAGCTGCAGATGCTTCCGCATGCCCGCTGGATTGCTGAAGGACTGCTCGCCCCGAAGAATGGCGTGCCGCCGCCGTCGCTGTTCTACATCCAGGCCGGCACGGAGACGCTCGATTCCACCGCGCAGATCCGCAACTATATGACCTGCAACGAGGAGCGCTCGACCATCTGCGATCAGGAGCTTGACGCCGCGGCCAAGGAAGCGCTGGCGATCGCCGATCCGGCGAAGCAGGAAGAGGCGTTCCAGCAGGTGTTTGCCAAAGCGCATGACGTCGGCGTCATGGTTTGGCTCACAAACCCGCGCAACGTGGTTTCAACTGCGAAGGGCATCGAAGGTCCCGTCTATAATGAGGGCTCGACGGTGTTCTGGGCGGACTGGTCGCGAACGGACTGATCGCGGCGCCACAACAGCAGGGAAGCGGACCATGCAACGCTATATCGTGCGTCGCCTTACTCAGGGCGTGATCACGCTCGCCATCGTCGTGGTGGCCGTGTTCTTCCTGTTTCAGGTGATCGGCGATCCGGCTCGCCGTTCGCTTCCCTTGAACTCCACCGAGCAGCAGATCGAGGAGTACCGGCAGGCAACCGGCCTGGCTGATCCATTGATGGAGCGGCTGACACGTTACCTCGTCGGCGTTGTGCAACTGGACTTCGGCACGTCCACGACGCGCGGCACACCTGCAATGTCGGCGGCGCTCGACGCGGTGCCTCGGTCACTGGCGCTCGCCGCAGTGTCGTTTGTATTCATGGTCGGCGGCGGGCTTGTGCTCGGCATTGCCGCTGGCATCAACCCGGACAGCCGGACCGATCGAAGCGTACAGGCTATCGGAGCCATCGCGGCGTCAATTCCAGAGTTCTGGTCCGGGCTGGTGCTGATCCTCTTCCTTGCGGTCTATCTCGGCCTGTTCCCGACCGGAGGGTATGGCGGGCTGCATTATGCGATCCTGCCGGCGCTTGCGATGGCGATCCCGCCGATGGGCAGGTTGATATTCGTCGTACGTGAAAGCGTCCGCGCCGTGCTTCGCGAACCCTATATCCTGGTCGCGCGCAGCAAGGGCCTGCCGGCGCGAAAGCTGATCAGCAATCACATCCTGCGCGCCGCCATGGTGCCGATCGTTTCGATCGGCGGGCTGGAGCTCACGCGCATGGCGATCGGCGGTGTCGTGGTCATCGAGTCGGTTTTCGCCTGGCCAGGTATCGGCCGCCTCTACGTCGAGGCCATGGACCGTTTCGACCTGCCGCTGATCTCGGCGACGCTGTTTTGCGCCACGACAATCGTGCTGATCATGAACATCCTGATCGACATCCTCTACGTCTGGATCGACCCGCGCGTCGACCTGGCGAGCGCGTAGGGGCTTTGCCATGTC
>DATJTE010000160.1:0-3124 GCA_035503715.1 Rhizobiaceae bacterium
GGAATGTCCGGTCTTCCAGTAATCGGCCTTGACGCCATTGGCTTGCAGCACCGGATCGGTGAGGAAAAGCCCGGTCGATTTCACGTCGACCACGAAAGTCGCGCCTGGATAGAGCTTGGAGAGATCCCGCGCCAGCATCACGCCGATCTTGTCGGCGAAAATCTCCTCGCCGTGATTGTCGACGACGCCGCAGCGATCGCCGTCGCCGTCGAAGCCGAGGCCGACGTCGGCACCGACTTCGCGCACCTTGTCGGCCATCGCATGCAGCATTTTCATATCTTCGGGATTGGGATTGTAACGCGGGAAGGTGAAGTCGAGCTCGGTGTCGAGCGGCACGACATCACAACCGAGCTTTTCCAGAACCTGCGGCGCGAAGGCGCCTGCCGTGCCATTGCCGCATGCGGCGACGACCTTCAGCTTGCGCTTGAGCTTCGGCCGGTTGGTGAGGTCGGCGATATAGCGCGCCGGGAAATTCGGCACATAGCGATAGCTGCCGCCCTCGGCATAGCGATAGGCGCCGCTAAGGACGATCTCCTTCAACCGCGTCATCTCGTCCGGGCCGAAGGTGACCGGCCGCTGCGCGCCCATTTTGACGCCCGTCCAGCCATTGTCGTTATGCGAAGCGGTGACCATCGCGACCGCCGGCACATCGAGGTCGAATTGCGCGAAATAAGCCATCGGCGAAAGCGCCAGGCCGATGTCGTGCACCTTGATGCCGGCGGCGACGAGGCCGGTCACCAGAGCCAGCTTGATCGATGACGAATAGCTGCGGAAGTCATGGCCGGTGATGATGTCCGGCCGCACGCCGAATTCGTGCAGCAGCGTGCCCAGCCCGAGGCCCAGGGCCACGACGCCCATCAGATTGATTTCCTTCTCGAAAAGCCAGCGCGCGTCATATTCGCGAAAGCCCGTCGGCTTCACCATCGGCGTGCTTTCGTAGGCATAGGTGTTGGGCGAAAGCGCAGGCTCTGGTTTCGGAAACATGCAAAATCCTCTGTGAAGCCGGACGTGTTCTTGCGGGCGGGACGTTAGGAGGGGCCCGAACGAAGGGCAAGCCGGGTTTAGCCGAACCTGCCGGATAGGGAAATTCTCCGCGTCAGCGCCAAGCTCGCGCAATAAGGCGCCGGCCCGTGCACTGCAAGGGAATGCGCTTCGGCGCAAATAAAACCGTGCAACGCCAAGGCGCTGGAAACGGATGGCTGCGTTCGGCGTTTGCGAAGAGCAATTTTGGCTCCTTTGGAGCCGATTGGAGGATCAAATGGGCAAGTCAAAGATCGACCGAGTTTTGTTCGGCGAGGCACTGGTCGGCGAAGGCAAGGAGGTCGCGCATATCGATCTCCTCATCGGGCCGCGCGGCAGCCCGGTGGAGGAAGCCTTTTGCAATGCGCTGACCAATCAAAAGATTGGCGACAATGCGCTGCTTGCGCTCGTTGCGCCAAATCTGCCGGCAAAGCCGGCGACCGTGATGTTCAATAAGGTTCAGATCAAGGACGCAAAGCAGGCGACGCAATTGTTCGGCCCGGCGCAGACGGCCGTCGCGAGGGCTGTCGTCGACACGGTGAAGAAGGGGCTTATCCCCAAGACGGAGGTCAATGACATATTCGTCTGCGTCGGCGTGTTCATCGAGTGGGACGCAAACGACGACAAGAAGATTCAAGATTGGAACTATGAAGCGACGAAGCTCGCGCTCGAGCGGGCGATTACCGGCGAGCCGAGCGTCGACGAAATCATCCAGCGGTCCGACAGTATGAAGCACCCGTTCGCGGCACATGCCTGAAGGCCTGCCGGCGCGTAAGATCGCGCCTAATGTTGCAGGACCAGCCTGCCGTCGGCAATGTGGACGCCGCCAAGGCGGCTCAGCACGTTCATGCCGAGGAGGCTGGTCCGCAGCGCCCATGGCTGCGAGACCAGGGCATCGACATCATAAATGCTGAAATCGCCGATGCGCACCTCGTTGAGGTGAACCTTTGCAACTCTGCCGATGCCGTTGGCGGTCGACGTCTGATAACGAAAATCAGAGCCGGTGAGATGAAGCCCAACCGCCATGGCGTCTTGGTAAGTCAAACTAAGAAAGGTCGCCCCGGTGTCGACCTCGACATGAACCGCCCGGCCGCGAATATAGATGTCCGTCTCGTAACCGCCGCGACTGTTTGGCACTATTTCGACCTCGTCCCGGCTCTGATCGGCGGTGCTTGAATTCGTCTCAACTGGCGCCGGCGCCGGTGCGGGCGGCGGCAACGGTTCCGCAACGGCGACGGCCGCCGCCGGTTGTCGCCGCGGCAGGGGCACGGTCAGCTTACCGTTGATGACGGCGCCTGCCAGCAAAGCGACCGCAACGGTCGCGGCAAGCATGGAAAAAGCCAATCGCAGCATGGAAGCGCCCAAGATATGGCGCAGACCATGCTATCGAAAGCTTTCGGCCCAATTAAGCCGATTGCCGGGTTTTGATGGTCGATCGCGATAAGGGCGCCACTGCGAGAAGAGGAGCGACGAAGCAATCCAATCTTTGTTCCTGGATTGCTTCGCTCCGCTCGCAATGACGCGCTCGCAGCGATTTCCCTCACTCCCCCAGCCTACCGCGGCCCAACCAAATTCTGCTTGAGATGTGGATCGGAGCTACGCCGCGCGGCTATCGAGCTCCGGGCTTATTTTCAGATTGGCCTCGGTCTTCTCTTTGATCTCGTCGACGCTGACGCCGGGCGCAAGCTCAATGAGCGTCAGGCCCGCGGCGCCGGTCGTGTCGACGGTGAAGACGCCAAGGTCGGTGATGATGAGATCGACGACGCCGGAGCCGGTGAGCGGCAGGGTGCAGCGATGCAGCAGCTTCGGCTCGCCCTTGGCGGTATGTTCCATGACGACGACGACGCGCTTGACGCCGGCGACGAGGTCCATCGCACCGCCCATGCCCTTCACCATCTTGCCGGGGATCATCCAATTGGCGAGATCGCCACTTTCCGCGACTTCCATGGCGCCGAGGATGGCAAGGTCGATATGGCCGCCGCGGATCATCCCGAAACTGTCGGCCGAGGAGAAATAGCTCGTCGTCGGTAATTCGGTAATCGTCTGCTTGCCGGCATTGATCAGATCCGGGTCTTCCTCGCCTTCATATGGGAACGGGCCCATG
>DATJTE010000161.1:0-7894 GCA_035503715.1 Rhizobiaceae bacterium
CGTTCGAACGCGCGTGGGAGAAGCATTATCTCGAGGGCTCGCGCGGCCGCATCTTCCGCAACACCTTCGAGGACATCGAAACGATTCTCACGCGCTGCGCCGACAATGGCACGCGCTTCGAGATCGAGTGTTACGATATCGGCCATCTCTACACCTGCGCGCATTTTGTCGAGCGCGGACTGATCAAGCCGCCCTTCTTTGTCCAGAGCGTGTTCGGCATTCTCGGCGGCATCGGCCCGCACCCTGAAGATGTCGCGCATATGAAGCGCACTGCCGACCGCCTGTTCGGCGACGACTATCGCTGGTCGGTGCTTGGCGCAGGGCGCAATCAGATGCCGATTGCCATGCAATCCGTCGTTATGGGCGGCAATGTGCGCGTTGGCCTGGAGGATTCGATCTGGGCGGGGAAAGGCAAGCTCGCGACGAGCAACGCCGAGCAGGTGACCATGGCGCGGCAGCTCATCGAAGGGCTCGGCCTGGAGATCGCAACACCCGACGAGGCGCGCGAGATCCTCAGCCTCAAGGGCGGCGATCAGGTGAATTTCTAGGTAAGCGGCGGTCGGCAACAAATGTGTGCCGCGCCGTCGGCGCGGCAGTTCATCCTCACCTTGGACCTTAACGACCAAACTTAGTGTTGGCGCGATTATATTAAGCGGTCACCGTACTCCGTCAGGTCACGTGGCTCGCCTGAATTCAACGCACGGTGAAATCGGCAAAAACCGGAATGTGATCGCTCGGCCGATCGTCTGCCTTCGCACCGGTGCCCGACGTGTAGGTTTTTGAGATTTCATGGGCTATTTTTGCCGAGCCTGATTTCAATCGCAGCCAAAAACCGCGCTCCCGAAGTGCCGGAGTGACGAGAATGTGGTCGATCAGTTCACGCGTAATTCCGCGTTTCTCCGGGCTTCGAAACTCGACCGTATACGTGTCCTTATTGCGCAGTTGCATTTCATCGAGCGCATGATCGAGCAACGCGCTTTGGCGACGGAAGCTGCCGCGAAGCTCGTCAACGAGGCTTTGCAGCAGGAACTCTGTCTCGAACACGTTTCTCGTGAAGCCGTCGTTCAGATCGCCCAGTACGATCGCACCACTTGCATTCTTCCTCTCGAGGATCACGTTAGTGATGTGGCGTCGGAGAGCCGCGACATCAGCACTTAGTTTTTGGCGCGCGAGGATCGCCTCACGCATCGCGTCAGGGTCGCGGGCTTCGAACTTCGCCTTCGAGAAGCCCTTTGTGAATTGGCTCTTGGTATGGGCGACAACAACATGGATAGGATCTTTGTCGTCTGCCAATGTCAGGCGGAGCAGCGCCGGGAGGCGCGCCATGGAGTATTTCTTTGCTCTATTAACTTCGCCCCAAGGTTGGAAGAAAACAGGTTTGCCGATACGTTTGTAATAGACGCTGCTCGGATCATAAGGCGTCGCTTTTACCGGGCAATCGTCGCGTACGAGCGCATAGATGCTCTGTGAGCCCGACTCGATTCCGGACGCTTTGTAGCGGCCTTTGAGGAACTCGTCGCAAAAGAACTGCATCTGAAGCACGCTGGCTGGTCCCTCCTGAACGCCGATGATGTGTGCGTCCATCTCTTCGATAATGCCGGCGATCCGCTCGGCGACGCCATGAGGATTGTTCGGGAAGCGGCCCATCCCTTTTGCAGGTTTAGTCCTTATTTTTGCCTCTCCCTTTACAAACAGATTGTTCATCCACTCGATATTGTATGTAGCAATCCTCAAGTTGGGCATCTGATCCTCCCCCAAGTGCTCGTGAGATTAGTCTCAATTCTTATGCGTATTAAATCTCAATTGCCGTCGCCTGCGTCAATGGAGCTGCAGAAAGAATTATATGTCCACTTTGCTTGAGCGAAATTTAGGCGGCTAATCGATTGATAATAATTCAGCGCATCCTTAGCAGATTTTCTGGTGCTGATCTTGGATTACCGGCCGGCAGAACGGGTAAATACGCCGCAAACTTGGCCCGTGTCGGACTGATCGTCGTCGGCCTGCTCTCCGTGTCGACTGGACGGCACGCTACACGGTCTGTGCCGAGTTGGTGTCACCCGCTCCGTGCGTCTCCACCGTCGATGCTACGAAAGTTGCGACAGCAGCCTGCGGGCGCTTGCTGTACAGTCATCGCAAGTTTGAGGGAAACCCCATGGTTCCCGAATTCGGCTCGGTCTTCGGTGTCGTCGTCGTCCTGTTTTGCCTCGCCTACTTCACCATGGCGTCGATACCATTCCTGTTCGTGAAGCTCGACGTGCCGGAAGTCTGGCGACTGTTCCGCGGCCTCTTCGGCACGTATTTCTTGGTAATCACAGCGGCCGCATTGGTGGCGACGGTCTCGTTCGTGACCGCCGGCGCGATGGGCTTCGCGGCGGCAATGCTGTTGTTGGCAGGTGCTGCCATGGCCGCGCGGATTCCGGTCACGCAACGAATGGATGCACACAGAAGCGCGTGGGAATCCGGTGACGCCGCCGCGTTGCGGCATCTCCGAGGAATTCACTGGGCCGGCATGCTGCTCAACACCGCGATCCTCGCAACGGTCGCGGCGAGTTTGCCGTATCTCTTCCGGTAGGCGATCAGTTCGGCATCAAACGAACGGCTTGCCGGTCTCGAACTTCGGCGGGATCAGCCGGCGCAGATAGGCCAGGCCTGGCTCGGCGACAATGTTCTTGCCGGCGACCATGAAGTCGTCCGGCATATGGCGCGTCTTGCCGGCAACATTCTTCAGCGGCACTTTCTTCAGCACCGTTTGCTTGCCGTCATATTGTAGCGCGACCGAGCCGCCGCCATCCTCCGCAACATCCACCGCGAAGCGTCCGGCCTCATAAGCCTCCTTCGCGTCGGTCGCGTTGATCGAGCCGATATAGCCGCGCGGCATGTAGCCCAGCGCGTCGACGCGCGCGCGTTTGCCCGGGAGCCCATCGGCCAACGCCTTTTCCAGCGCCGCATTCAGGTCCGAGCCCGACAGCTTCACATTGCCGTGCGCATCATACTCCAGCTTCTCCTTCGGCACGATGTGCTCGACCAGCGAGCGGCCGTCTTCGGCGGCGACGCCTTCCGAGATCGCGACGATGCAGCGCTTGTATTTGCCCATCGTCTCGCGCACCTCGTCGATGAAGCGCGGAACCGAGAAAGCGCGCTCCGGCACGTAGACCAGATGTGGGCCGTCATCCTCGTCGTCGCGCCACGCGGCGGAAGCGGCAGTCAGGAAACCGGCGTGCCGGCCCATGACGATCGCGACATAGATGCCCGGCAGGGCGCGGAAGTCGAAGTCGACGGATTTGAATGCCGCGGCGACATACTCCGCCGCTGATATGAAACCCGGCGTGTGATCGTTCTCGACGAGATCGTTGTCGATGGTCTTCGGCGCGTGCACAAAGGTCATGGCGCCGCCGGCAGCGTCTGTCAGGATCTGCTGCGTGCCCGCCGTGTCGTTGCCGCCGATATAGATGAAGGCATCGGCGTTGACCTTCTTCAGGCCGGCGAGGATCACGTCGCAATAGGCCGCATCCGGCTTGTCGCGGGTCGAGCCGAGGGCCGCGCCGGGCGTGTTGCCGATGCGGCGCATCCGCTCGGGCGGCACGTCGGAGAAGTCGACATAATCGCCGTCGCGAATGCCGCGCACGCCGTGTCGCGCACCGAGAATTTTCGCCTTCGGGTGACGTTTCTCGATCTCGGCGACAGCGCCGGCCAGCGTCTGGTTGATGACGGCGGTCGGTCCGCCGCCCTGCGCGATCACGAATGTCTTCTCGGCCATGAAATCCTCCGCGATATCCGTGCGATATAGGCCGGACAACGCGGCAGGCGCAACAGGTCAGATCACCACGATCGGTGTCTTGCCCGCCACACGGTTGTAGAGGTCGATGACGTCCTGGTTGATCATGCGCACGCAACCGGAAGAGGCCTGCGTGCCGATCGTCCACCATTCGGGCGATCCGTGGACGCGAAACAACGTGTCCTGTCCATCCTTGAAGATGTAGAGCGCCCGCGCGCCGAGCGGGTTGTCGATGCCGCCGGGCTGGCCATTGGCGTATTTCACCAGCTCCGGCCGTCGCGCGATCATCTCCGATGGCGGCGTCCAGGTCGGCCATTCCTTGCCGTACTGGATCTGCGCGCGGCCGGACCAGACAAACCCCTGCTTGCCGATGCCGACGCCGTAACGGATCGCGTCGCCGCCCGGCTGCGTCAGATAGAGGAAGCGCTCCTGCAGATGCACGACGATCGTGCCTGGCGCCTCGCCTGTCTCGTTGACGACGATCTGGCGTCGGTAGCGTTTGTCGACCTTGTCATAAGGAACCGCCGGCACCTGATGGCCGAGATCGCTCAGCGCAGCGTACATCGCGTCCGGTGTCGTGACGGCGCTGTCGACGCTGATCTTCGGGCGAATT
The DNA here is from genome assembly GCA_035503715.1 of Rhizobiaceae bacterium. Classification (GTDB taxonomy): domain Bacteria; phylum Pseudomonadota; class Alphaproteobacteria; order Rhizobiales; family Rhizobiaceae; genus OAS926. The sequence continues at coordinate 4,389 of DATJTE010000161.1, forward strand.
GGAACGGAGCCGGTGGCCATGGTGTCGAGGCCGAGAGCGGGCATCGACACGGTTTCGGAGCAGCCTGCGACGCCTATCGCCGCGGTGCCCACCAGCAACTGCCGGCGCGACATCTGCACGCCTCGTTTCAGACCCTCACGCTCGACCATAAGCCCGCACCAACCCACGCAATACCCGGCATCAGTTTCCGCGTTCAGAGTTGATAAACCATGAAAACCGAAGATTTTCGCGATGCCGCAATAGAACCCCCGCACCGCCACAATCCGGTCCAACGCGATTCCTACCTGACGATTATCACAAGCGGCGAGGGGACGATGCGCGCGAGATTTCTTTCCGATCTGGGCTTCTTCCTTATGGCGTTCGTGCTTGCCGGCCTCGTCCTCGGCGCCGATTCCAACGCCGCAGAAATCCTGAACCATCTGGTCCACTGATCTCGCCCCGAGGGCGACTGTTTCCGTTGCCTTGCGAAACCGTCTAGGCTCTCCAGAAAATGAGAGGGCGAAGATGATTTCGGACTGGTTCGGCAAGCGCGATCTCGGCGGCGGCATCACGCTCATCACCGAGCCCCATGTCGATGCCTATTTCAGCGCCAACATGTTTCATGTCAGGGGCCGCGACGCGGACCTGATCGTCGACACCGGCATGGGTCTCGTGCCGCTGAAGCCGGTGCTCGATCTGGCGGCCGGCAAACCCGTCATCGCGATCGCAACGCACATCCATCTCGATCATGTCGGCTCCCTGTTTGAGTTCGACGAACGGGCAGGGCCGGTGTGGTCAGCCGAGCATTTTGCCACGATGCCGGACGAAAAAACCTATGCGCACGAATATCGCGATCTGCCGGAGCCGGTAACGGAGCTGCCATATGAGGGCTGGCGGGTCGAAGACTATGCGCTCAAGCCTGCGCCGCTGACGCGCCAGCTCCATGATGGCGATACGATCGAAACCGGCGATCGCACATTTCGCGTCTTGCATCTGCCCGGTCACGCGCCGGACCAGATTGGTCTTTTCGACGGAAAAGACGGGCTCTTCTTCTCCGGCGACGCGATCTATGACGACGAGCTTCTCGACAATCTTCCCGACTCCGATCCTGCCGCCTATCGCACAACGATGAAGCGCATCATGGAATTGCCGATCCGGCTCGGGCTTGGCGGCCACGGGCCGGGATTCAACCGGGCGCGCATGCTGCAGATCGCGAAGGGGTATTTGGAGAAATAGTGCGGCCTATCCCTACCCTCGAGGGGGAGGGACCACTCCCCGCTTTACAAATCTCCCGCCCTCAGGATTTATCCTCTTCTTTCAGAGGAGCACTTCCATGCCTATCGAGAACTGGGCTGCCTTCACCGCCGCTTCGGCGGTTCTTCTCATCATCCCCGGCCCGACAATCCTGCTCGTCATTTCCTACGCGATCGGCCAAGGCTGGCGCGCCGCGCTGCCCATCTCGATCGGCGTTGCATTAGGCGATTTCACCGCGATGACGCTGTCCATGCTGGGCGTCGGCGCGCTGCTGCTCGCATCCGCCACGATCTTTACCATCCTCAAATGGCTGGGCGCGGCCTATCTCGTCTATCTCGGCATCAGTCTCTTCCGCGCCGGCGACAGGCTGGACGCGCCGCCGCGCACCGATTTCTCCTCCGCCGGCAAGATGATCGGCCATGCCTGGCTGGTCACGGCGCTGAACCCGAAAAGCCTGACCTTCTTCGTCGCCTTCCTGCCGCAGTTCATCAGCCACGACGCGGATTTTCTCACCCAGATGGTGATCTTCGAAGTCACCTTCCTGACGCTCGCCTTCGCAAATGCACTGGGCTACGGCTTCGCCGCTTCGCGAGCGCGCGGACTGGTGCGCAATCCGCGCGCCATGCGTTATTTCAACCGCACTGGCGGCACGCTGCTGATCGGCGCGGGCGTCGCGACCGTCGCGATGCGTTCATCGCAATAGAGGATCCGCTCGGCCTCACCAGGAAACGGTGAGGCCGACATTGCCCTCGAAAACGCGCACCTTCTCGCCGCCGAGATTCATCGTGTAGTCGGCGGCGGCGAAGATCTTTGCGGTGTCGCTCAGTCGCGCGGAGATGCCGCCGCCGAGTTCGAGCGAGGTCTGCTCGAGATTGGTCACGATCGGATTCGTGCCCATGAAGGCCGTCTCTTCGGCGTCGAACGTGTGCCAGAGATTCGCCTTGAGATATGGCTCGATGGGAATCGCGCTGCCGAAACTGCCCGACAAATGGACGCCGATGCGACCGGTGATAGCGCCGTCCGAGGCAAAGCGGATCGGCGATGCCGCGTCCTCCGCATCGTCCAGCCAGATGCGCTGCCAGATCAGTTGCGCCTGTGGCTCGACAGTCCAGCCGTCCGCGATCGCGATCGGATAGCCGGTTTCGAGCGAGGCGGCGATGCCGTGGCCGTTCGTCTCGATGCCGAGCCCGCGCATCGATTGTGTCGCGCCGTCATACCAGGTTGCGGCGATGACGCCGTCGACATACCAGCCGGTTGGGCCGACATGGCTGAAATAGCCGCCGAAGCCGGTGCCGTTTATTTCGGCGGTGCCGACGGTCAGATCGTTCCAGCCCAGCGCCTGGCCGAGAATGTCGCCTGAAGCGCGCGCATAGCTGAAGAACAGACCGGCTTGCTGGCGCGCGCCGGATGCGGTCTCTCGGCCGAACAGGTCGAGGCCGGCCTGGATGCCGAAGAGCGTGCCGTCGAAGGACGGCGCGACGTCGCCCGACCATTTTACATTCGCACTCTGGCCGAACACGCGCCCCCAGCCGCCGGAGGCGAAACCGTCGCTGTTGAGGAAAGCCTGCTCGCCACGCCGCTCGTGGAACGTGCCGAGCGTGGTCAGGCCGATGTGGTGGGCAAGTGGCGGCACCGCCGCATAAAGCGGCGTTTCCACGCGATAGAGTGGAACCGCTACGCCCGGCGGCATGACGACTGGCGTCGCGCCCGGGGTGGGCGGCGGTGTGCCTGGTGTCGCGACCGGGATCATAGCGGGCGGGATGAATGGTGGCTGGGGCGTGCCCGGATCGGGCGGCGGCGGTTCACCCGGATCCGGCGGAACTGGTTGCTCGCCGGTTACGGACGGGACGATGGAGGAGCGCAGGAACCAGCTCTCTTCCGTTCCGGCGTTCGTGCCGCCGCGGAACAGCAGATATTCATAAGCGCCAACGGCGATTGCGCCGGACAACGCGAAGGCGCTGGCTGACGTTGTCGCGCCGTCCGCCGCATCGACGACGCGGATACCGTCTCCCGTCGTTGCCGCGCCCGCGCCGCCGACATTGGTCACGACGATTGTCGTGTTGCCGGTCGCCGTGCCGCGCTCGATGCGCAGTTGGTCGCTCGGCGAAGTATCGTCGCCGAGCTCCGTCTGCAGCCGAAGCACCGCGTCATTGCCCGTATAGTTGCCGCCGATGGTGAAGCGGTCGCTGGTGGCCGCGCCGCCGCGGGTCATGTCGATCGTGCCGGCATTCGTCACCGAGGTCAGCGCCGCCGGGTCGAAGGAGGCGATGCCG
>DATJTE010000162.1:0-7758 GCA_035503715.1 Rhizobiaceae bacterium
TCCGTCGCGCTTTGGAATCAGCCGAAAACGACGGTATCGTTTTCCTTGACGAAATCGACAAGATAGCGGCGCGCTCGGATGTCTCCGGAGGGCCTTCGCGCGAGGGCGTTCAGCGCGATCTGTTGCCGCTGGTCGAGGGCACGACGGTTGCCACCAAATACGGGTCGATCAAGACCGATCACATCCTGTTCATCGCATCAGGCGCATTTCACGTGTCCAAGCCGTCCGACCTGCTTCCCGAGCTACAAGGCCGCCTGCCGATCCGCGTCGAGCTCCGGGCGCTCGAGAAGGAGGACTTCGTCCGCATCCTGACCGAGACCGAGGCCAGCCTGATCAAGCAGTATGTCGCGTTGATGCAGACCGAGGGCGTGAAGCTCGAGTTCACCGAGAACGCCATCGACTCGCTTGCCGGCATCGCCGTCGATCTGAACGCAAGCGTAGAGAATATCGGCGCCCGGCGGCTGCAGACGGTCATGGAACGGGTGCTTGATGACATCTCTTTCGAGGCGCCCGACAAATCCGGCAGCGAGATCAAGATCGACGCCGACTATGTCGCGAAACACGTCGGCGACCTTGCGAAGAACACAGATTTGTCGCGATTCATCCTATAGGAGAGTTCCTGGAAGTGAGGCGCGTCCAGCCGGGCGGCAGGATGCGCCTCAACGTTTCTGGGATTTCCAGGTGTGGGGCGCATGAATATCGACGGCTTTTCGCGCAACAATCGCACGCTGGCGCCCCTCCTGCTTGCGATCATCATGCTCGCGCCAGCCGTTGCGGCCGCGCAGACCGTCGTGCCTCCGGGCAACCGCCATGCCGAGCAGCCAGGCGTGCCTGCCGGTTCATCGTCCCGGACCGAAGCGCTCAAAACGAGTTATGAAGCGAAATACCGAAAGGTTTACGCCCTGCTGCAGAACGATGCGGAGCTTAGGCGAAAGATCGTTGAGGAAGCGCGCGCCTATGACATCGACCCGATGCACATCGTCGGCGCGATCGTCGGTGAGCATACCTACAATGTCGACGCTTACGACCGCTTGCAGACCTATTATGTAAAGGCGGCGTCCTACCTCGGCTCCTCGTTCTCGTTCAGCTACAATGGCGAGGACATCAGCGCGTTCGTGAACCGGCCCCAGTTTTCCGACTGCGGCGGAGACAGCTACGAACTGTGGTCCTGCCGCGAGCGCGTATGGGACAAGCAGTTTCGCGGCAAAAACGTTGACGGAGCCGATTTTCCCAATAACCGCTTCAGCGCCGTATTCTTCCAACCCTTCTATGCCGGGCAGACATTTGGCATCGGTCAGCTCAATCCGCTGACCGCGCTGCAGGTGAGCGACATCGTCAATCGTGTTTCCGGTTTTCCCAAACTCTCCGAGAAAGAGCCGAGCGCGATCTACGAAACGATCATGAACCCCGATCTGACTTTGGCCTATGTCGCTGCCACAATCCGGAAGTCAGTCGACTCCTATCGCGACATTGCCGGGTTCGACATTTCGCAGAACCCAGGCATCACAGCCACGCTCTACAATGTCGGCGGTCCGGAAGCGCGGGCCTATGCGCTGAAAACGGAAAACGAGGGTCGCCTTACGAAGAACGAGGAGCCACGCCTGCCGGAAGAGAATTATTATGGCTGGCTGGTGAACGAAAAATTGCCCGAGCTTCAGGCGCTATTCTAGCCCCGCCTTGCCAGCGCCTCTTCAAGCCGTGCGTTCAGGGTGGCGATTTCATCTTCGCTGAGCTTCGCGATCGCATCCGACAAGCGGTTGGCAAAACCGGTCGCCGCCGGGGACAGGCCGCCCGTGTCGATGACGACCCGCGGATGAGAGGTTTCCGCGAGCCGCTGCAGTTCCTCAGCTTCGTCCCAGATGATGTTGAAGTAACCGATGATCTTCTGGAGCATGAACCAGCTCGGCACACCGCGGCGGCCATGTTCCAGCGCCGAAAGATAGGCGGCTGAGACACCGAGATCAGCCGCCATCGTCTTCTGGGAGACACCGTGCTGCCGGCGCAGGTCGCGGATCTTTTCGCCAAACGGCGTCATGGCTTGGCCTGCGTCTGCCGGCGCAGCCGAAGGTAGAGCGCTCCGGAACCGCCATGGTGGCGCGCTGCCGCATCGTGACTCGAAACCAGAGCACGAAAGGCGGGCGTCGACAGCCAGTTCGGCACGGCGCGTTTCAGGGCACCCTCACTGCCGAATGACGCCCCCTTGCCCGTGATGACCAACACGTAGCGCATGCCGGCGGTATGGGCACGATGGAGGAAGGAAAGCAGCAGCGAATGCGCTTCGCTTTGTGTCATCCCGTGGAGGTCGACCGTGCCGCTGATCGCCAGCTTTCCCTTCGACAACTTGTCGCGCGTCTGTGCGTCAAATGGATGTGTCTGCGTCCTGGGTTTCTGCGCGGGCTTTGGCTCGGCTCGGGCCGTGACGATTTCGCCTTCGAGTGCCGTCGCCAGGAATTGCTCGAAGGCGCGCGTCTCTTCTTCCAGGTTGGGGACGATTTTGCCCTTCAGCGGTACGGCGGTCAGCGCAACCTTGCTCCAGAGGATACGGTCTTCGTCGCTGAGCTTCTTGCCGTCTTTCGCCATCTTGTCAGTCCCGTGCCAGAACGCGCGGGACGAGCGCGTAAAAGTCGGCATCGTTTCGTACGACGCCGGCAATCTCGCCCGCCTTGTCGCCTGGCCCGGCAAACAGATCACCGCGCGCCGAGCCGGTGATTGCCGAACCTGTGTCCTGCGCAATCATCAGCCGCCGGAACGGCTCTCCCCCGAACGCAGTGAGCGCTGGCGCATCGATGAAGAACGGTGTTCCGAAGGTGTGAAGCAGCCGGTCGACCGCGATCGAGCGCCCCGGAGTCAGCGGGACCTTCGCAGCGGCGATCGGGCCGAGCTCCGGATCTTCCACTGGGGCCTCCCGGAAAAAAATGTAGGAGCGGTTCTTCCAGAGAATCTCGTCAACCCGGTCCGGATGGTCGCGAAGCCAACGGCGGATCGACTGCATGGTGACGTCAGCCAGCGGGATTTCACCGAGATCGGCGAGCACTCTGCCGATGCCCGTGAAGCGATGACCGGCTTTCGCCGCATAGGTAATCCGCCGCACGCCCTCCGGCATGATCAGCCGCGCCGCGCCCTGGACATGCACGAAGAAGGCGTCAACCTTGCTCTGTACCCACGCAATCTCCAGGCCGCGACCGGCAAGCGCACCTTGGTCGATAGCCCGGCGATCGAAATACTCGACGATCCCATCGCCGGTCTTGCGACCAAAGGCGAGATAGGGATCGAAGCCATCGGGCCGGTTCGTGTCGTCAATATCGAAGAGATCCTCGGGCCGGCTCAGGAACGGGACGGAGAAGTTGCGTGTGCGATGCCGGCGGGCTTCTACCTCCGGTTCGTAAAAGCCCGTGACAAAGCCGCGCGCGCGGTCGTCCGGCGCGACGCGGTGTGGCACGAAGAACCTTTCGAAGAAATCGCGGGCGTCGCGATCGTCGAACGATCGAGCTTCGCGTGCCGCAGCATAGGCATCTGAGAAGGCGGCGCAGTCGATGCCGAGCGCGCCGGTGCGATAAGGTCTGGTCGCCACATGAACTGCCGACCTTCGGAACGCGGCGAAAGCCGCGGCCAGTTCGTCATTCGACCAGCCGGACAGCTTCGCAAAAGTCGTTCGCTCGAGAAGCGGAGACAAAGCCATGCTGGCGTCTCCGGAGGAACTCAGTTTTCCTCTTCGGTCGCGACCAGTTTCCAGTTCGGGTCGCGCGACCGCGTGTCGCGGGCAAACGTCCAGACGTCCTTGACCTCGGCAACCGTTTCGGGATCGCCGTCGATCACCTGACCGGCGCTGTCACGGGTCGCCGAGATCAACTCCGATACGACGCGGAGCGTGATGTGCGCTTCGCCACTCTTCATCTCCGCCGAAACGATGTCGGCCTTATTGATGCCCACGAAGGACGACTGAATCTTTTCGGAACGGCTCTCGCGATCGGAGATTGCCGAAACGAAACCGTCATACACCTCCTTCGACAGGAGATTCTTCAGCGTGCGGCGGTCGCCGTCGGCGTAGGCCATCACAATCATCTCATAGGCCATCTTGGCGCCGTCGACGAAGGTTTTCGGCTCGAAGCTCGGATCGGTGTCTTTGATCGCCCGCAGCCCCTTATTCACGTCGGTGCCGGGCTTTGCAACCGCATCGATCGCGACATAGGTCTGCTCCGTTTCGCCATTGCCCTTCTTGCGGGGCAATGACACGACATTCTCCTGCGCCTTCGCCTCGGTTTCCTTGGGACGTGTACGCCCCGCGGTATAAGGGTCGAAAGGTGGACGTTCATTGCCAGTGCGGCGGCCAAGCACGTTGCGCAACTGGAAGAAGATCACGACTGCCGCGACCAGGAAAAAAATCGTGCCGAAATCAAAAAATTCCATATTGTCCGCCAATCAGACCCTATTCCGGCAGCCCGCACCGGGGCGCGCTTGCGCCCGCTCTGTGTCAAACAATGCATATAGAACGCAAGCGGCAATCATTCAAATCAAAGGCTCGCGTTCCTAACTAACGTGATGAAACCCAATCTGGCGAAGGTCCCTTGTCCCCGTTTGCCCTGATCATCCTGGCCCTGCCGATTCTCGAGATCGCTGTTTTTATCCTGGTCGGCGGCCAGATCGGCGTTCTGCCGACTATCGGACTCGTCGTGCTTGCCTCGATCGCAGGCGGAATCCTGCTTCGTATTCAAGGCTTTGGCGCATTGCGCCGAATTCAGCGCGATATGGAGGAGCAGCGTGATCCAGGGCGGGAGATCGCGCACGGCGCGATGATCATGCTTGCAGGATTCCTGCTCCTTATCCCCGGCTTCGTCACCGACATTGTTGGTCTTCTGCTCTTCATTCCGTTCGTCCGCGATGTCGCCTGGCGGTTTCTCCGCACTCGGATGACGGTAATAATGCCTTTTTCCTTCGATTTTCCGGGACGCCAGTCAGGCGAGAGACACCCCGGCAAGACGATCGATCTTGGAGATGACGACTACTCCCGGCAGCCGGATCCGAAATCTCCCTGGCGCCTCACCGGGCGAGACTGACTTTCCGATACCGCGTCGAGGGCCGCGGAAGCGGCCGGCTAACCTTGTTTTGACGTCCTCACCATGCTAGCGAACCCGCGATTTTGGCTCAGGCGCAAGAGACCGCCTGAAAAGACTTAAGGATTCAGCCATATGGCAACCGAGAACCAGCCGGCCGGCGCAACACCCAAGGCCGGCAACGGCGCCCAGCCCAAGCTCAATGTGCTCGCCCAGTATATAAAGGACCTCTCCTTCGAGAATCCTGGTGCGCCCAACTCGCTGCGCGGGCGTGACAAAGCCCCTGGCATCAACATCAATGTGAACGTCAACGCCAATCCGCTTTCCGAAAAGGAATACGACGTTGCGCTGACGCTGAACGCGAAGGCGTCCTTCGATAGCGAGGTGCTCTTCAACGTTGAACTGGTCTATGGCGGTGTTTTCCGCATCGAAGGCTTCCAGCAGGAGCACATGCTGCCGGTTCTCTTCATCGAGTGCCCGCGGCTGCTCTTCCCCTTCGCTCGCCAGATAATTGCCGAGTCGACGCGCAATGGCGGTTTCCCACCGCTCCTGCTGGACCCGATCGATTTCGCGCAAATGTTCCAGCAGAAGATGGCCGAGGAACAAGCCAAGGCCAAAGTTCAGGTAAGCTGATCCAGCTTCGAGACGGCAATCAAAGACCGGCTGAGCTGGTCTTTGACATCAGAGCGCCAGCTTTCTCCAGAGCGCTTTTTCGCCGAGTTCCGCAATCATCGCCGCGTGGGCGAGGAGTTCTACCTCGCTCAGACGCGGCGCGAGCGGCACCGGCCGCGGGCCAATCGTGCCGGCGACGACAATCTCGTTCGCGTTGGTGACAATCTCGACCACCTCAAGGCCCAGCGCTGCCTGTTTGCCGCCGGCGAGCTCAATATAGACTTCGGCCAAGAGTTCGGAGTCGAGGAGCGCGCCGTGCTTCGTGCGGCGGCTATTGTCGATGCCGTATCGTTTGCAGAGCGCATCGAGTGAATTCGGCCCCATCGGATGCTTGCGCCTCGCGATTGCGAGCGTGTCGATGACGCGGTCGCCACCGATCGAGAGGTGACCCAGGCGGGCCAACTCCGCGTTGATGAAGCTGATGTCGAAGCCGGCATTGTGCGCGATCAGCTTGGCGCCGTCGATGAAAGCGAGGAACTCTTCGGCAAGAGCATCGAAGGTCGGTTTGTCGACGAGCTGCGCAGCGGTGATGCCGTGCACTGCCTGCGCCTCGACATTGATCTGCCGGCCTTGCGGGTTGAAGTAGTAGTGAAACGTGCGGCCGGTCGGAAACCGGTTCACGAGTTCCACACAACCGAGTTCAATGACGCGATCTTCACGCGCATCGAGGCCAGTTGTTTCCGTATCGAAGACGATTTCGCGCAACGAATCAGTTCCGGGTTCGTTCCAGACAGTGCGCGAGCCACCTGGTGCGTACAAGTGCCGGAATTTCAATGAGCGGGTTTGTCCCCGATCAACGCGTCTATTACTGCGCGAACCTGCTCGCGTGCCGCGCCCATTCCGTTGCCAGTATGCACGACGAAGTCAGCCCTGGCGCGTTTCTCCGCGTCGGGAACCTGCTTGTCGAGGATCGCTTCAAACTTCTCTTCGGTCATGCCCGGGCGAGCCAGCACTCGTTCGCGTTGGACTTCCGCTGGCGCCGTTACGACCACGACTTTGTCGACACGATTGCGACCGCCCGTTTCGAAAAGAAGGGGAATATCGAGGATGGCGAGAGGCGCCCCGGCTGAACGGTGACGCGCGAGAAATTCATCCGCGTCGGCGCGCACGAGAGGATGAACGATCGCTTCCAGCCGCGCAATCGCTTCGCGGTTGCCGAGGACGAGCTTCGACAATTCGGCGCGGTCAACGACGCCATTCTCCGTAGTCCCAGGAAACGCTTGCTCGACCAGGGGGGCAGCTTTTCCCGAATAGAGTCGGTGAACGGTCTCATCTGAATCGTGAACCGGCACACCCTCGTCGGCGAACATCTTCGCGGTCGTTGATTTCCCCATGCCGATCGAGCCGGTGAGACCAAGCACGATCATCTCGCGCCCTCGATGTCAGCGACGATCAGATCACGCAACTTCGTGCTCACGAGCGGGCGCACGCCAAACCATTTTTCAAAGCCGGGCATAGCTTGATGAAGGAGCATGCCGAGACCATCGGCAGTTTGCAGCCCGCGCGCTTCGGCTGCACTGAGCAGCGGCGTTTTCAGCGGCACGTAGACAATGTCCGTCACGATCGCATCCGCAGGCAGCCACGCTGGATCGGCCGCCATGTCGGCATTACCCTTCATCCCGAGCGAGGTTGTGTTGACCAGCAGCCCGGCGTCCAAAAGTAATTCCTTCAGCGCATCATCACCGTGCGCAGAGACGCCGCTGCCGAAACGATCCGACAGTTCTTGTGCACGTTGCTTCGTTCGGTTGGCAATTCTGATGTCTCGAAGGCCGCGAACCTTCAGCGCGTGAATGATAGCGCGCGCCGAACCGCCAGCGCCGAGCACGACTGCCGATCTAGTTTTGTCCCAACCCGGAACCCGATCATCGAGGTTGGCAGCGAAGCCAATCGCATCGCTATTGCCTCCGACGATCTCGCCGTCTTCAAGCCAAAGCGTGTTCACCGCGCCGATCATTTCTGCTGCCTCGTCGCGGCGGGCTGCAGCCGCGAATGCTGCTTCCTTATGGGGGATCGTCACGTTGCCGCCGGCCCAGCC
>DATJTE010000163.1:0-64334 GCA_035503715.1 Rhizobiaceae bacterium
TTGGTCTCGTGCGACGTCTGAAGCACGGCGGTCATTTCACGATCGGTCCGGTTGGCGTTTTGGTCAGCACTTCGGCGCCGTCATCGCCAAGCAGCACCGCGTTGGAGATGAAGTCGTCACCCTGCCCCGTACCCATCAGCCAGGACAGGATGTGGAAGCTCATGCCCGTCTCGATGATGAGGTCGGAATCGTGCCGGAGGCCTGTGACCGAATTCCCGCCCGTCCAGGACGGCGGCTGACCGATGCCGACCAGATATCCGCAATGATGCCGCCGGTAGTGCGGCAGGCCGGCATCGTCCACCACCGCTTGCCACGCTGCATAAACCTCGCGCGCCTTAATGCCGTGCCGCAGCGTCTTCACGACCGCATCGAAAGCCTGCGTGGCGACCTGCGCCATCCTCGCGTCTTCGTCCTTCACGCCGCCGATGCGGACCAGCCGGCCGAGCGGCGCGTGATAGCGCGAGACGCAGCCGGAGAGTTCGAGAAACACCGGTTCGCCCTTGCGATAGACGCCGTCGCCCCAGGTCGTGTGCTCTTCGCCCAGCCGCGATGCCGGGCGGATGAAGGGACCGAAGCCGGGCGCGTGGCCACCAGCCCTGATCATCGCGGCTGTGCATTCCGCCGCAACGTCCTGCTCCGACGCGCCGTCGCCGATTGCGGCAATCGCGGCGGTAGCCGCGGCATCGCTCACCTTCGCCGCGCGGCGCATCAGCAGCCGTTCTTCCAGGCTTTTCACCCAGCGCATCCTGTCGACGACGCCGGAGATGTCGCACCATTTCGCGTCGAGCTGGTTGGTCAGTCGCGTCGCCAGTCCGTAGCTCAGACCCGATGTCCATGTCTCGAGTCCAAGGCGCTTTCCGGCAAACCCGAGTTCAGTGAGCGTACGCGCAGCAAGATCCGCGGCAGACTCGCTGTCGGAATGCCCGCGGAATTCCACCGCCTTCACCTGTTTCTCGACGGTCACCTTTTCCATCGCGCGGGTGATAAGAACCGGCTTGCGATCAAGCGGCACGATCAGGAGATGCGGCGCGAAGTAGCCCCAATGGTCGAGACCCGTCAGGTAGAACACGCTCTCGGGCGCAGCGAACACCGCCGCGTCGAGTTCGCGCTCCGCGAGCAGCGCGCGCAGCTTCTTCAGGCGCTCCGCTATCTCCGCGTCGGTGAAAGGGTTGCGGTCCATCAGTCGATCATCATCAGTTCACGCGGCACGTCACAGCAGGGATATCGGCGAGCGACCGGCTCAAACCGCCTCCTTGACCGCGCTCAGGAACTGCTTCGTGCGTTCCTGCTGCGGATTGCCGAACAACTCGTCAGGCGTGCCCTGCTCGCAGATCTTGCCGCCGTAGAAGAAGCAGACGCGATCCGAGATATCCCGCGCGAAGCCCATCTGGTGGGTGACCATCAGCATCGTCAGATTGTACTCGGCGACGAGCTTGCGGATGACGTTGGTGACTTCGCCGATGACCTCTGGGTCGAGTGCGGAGGTGACCTCGTCGAACAGCATGACCTTTGGCCGCATGGCGAGCGCGCGGGCAATCGCGACACGCTGCTGTTGGCCGCCCGACAGGCGCGAGGGGTGCTGGTTGCGCTTGTCGGCCATGCCGACCAGCTTCAGCAACTCCTCCGACCGCTCCTGTGCTTCCTTCTTCGGCAGGCCGAGCACATGCACCGGCCCTTCCATGCAGTTCTCCAGCGCGGTCATGTGCGGAAACAGGTTGAAGTGCTGGAAGCACATGCCAATCTTCGAGCGCACCTGGCGCAAATGGCGGTTGTTGGCCGGCACGAGGCGGCCGCCATCAGGCATGTGCGTCAGCGGCTGGCCGTCGACATAGATGACGCCGCCATTGATGGTCTCCAGCGTCATCAGCATCCTGAGCACGGTCGTCTTGCCCGATCCTGAAGGACCTATGATCGTGACCATCTCACCCTCGGCAACGTCGAGGTCGAGCGAGTCGAGCACGGTCAGGCTGCCATAGCTCTTGGTCACCTTCTTGAAGCTCACCATCGGCTTGTTGCCGCCATCGATCGCGAGGGGAAAGCCGGACATGCCTTCGTTACTCATCAGCTCATTCCCAGTTTGCGGCGAACCCAGGCCTCGAAGAGGCGCAGCACGCCGGCCAGCGGTAGCGATATGGCGAGGAAGATGACCCCGACCAGCGTGTAGGGTTCAAGGAAGCGGTAGGTCTCGGAGCCGATCGCGTTGGCGGTGTGCATGAGTTCCGCCACGCCGATGACCGACAGCATCGGCGTGTCCTTGAGGATGCCGACCAGATAGTTGCCCATGCCGGCGAGCGACGGCGGCAGCGCCTGCGGGATGATGACCCGGAAATACGTGCGCGCTGTAGAGAGGTTTAGCGACGTCGCTGCCTCCCACTGCCCCTTCGGCACGCTGTCGAGCCCGCCGCGATAGACTTCCGACAAATACGCCGCGTAGTGCAGGCCGATCGCCGCCATGCCAGCCGTCCACGGCGAAAGCCTGAGGCCGAATTGCGGCCCGACATAGAAGACGAAGAAAATCTGCAGGACGAGCGGCGTCGAGCGGATGAACTCGACGATCTCGCGCACCACCGCGGTCAGCGCGCGCGACGGCGTGCGCTGTGCCAGCGCCAGCACCAGGCCGAGCACGACGGCGATGGCATATCCAAGCACGGCAGCCAAAATCGTGTTGCCGGTCGCGACGAGCAGGCGGGGCAGGATTTCCCAAGTGAAGTCCCAGCGCCAGTCGAACATGGCTCAGGCCCTCCCCAGTCTGCGCTGCATGACTCGTTCGAGCCAGCGCATGAAGGGCGTCAGCATGAAGCGCGCAAGGATGTAGTAGATGATCAGCGCGGTGCCGAAAGACTCGGCGGATAGGAAGGTGGTGCCGTTGATCTGCTTGACCTGGAACATCAGGTCGGCGACGGCTATCAGCGCGACCAGCGCGGTGCCCTTCAACAGCTCGATCAGCAGATTGCCCCAGGACGGCAGCATGATGATGAGCGCCTGCGGCAGGATCACGCGCCACATGCGCTTGGCCGGCGACATGTTGAGCGCAAGTGCGGCCTCCCACTGGCCCCGCGGCACGGACAGGATCGCCCCGCGCACCAGCTCGGCGCCATAGGCGCCGAGATTCATGCCGACGGCAACGAAGCCGGCGGTGAACTTTTCCAGCGTGATGCCGAAGAGCGGCAGCACGAAGAAGATCCAGTAGAGCTGCACGAGCAGCGATGTGCCGCGGAAAATCTCGATGTAGACGGTGGCGACACTGCGAACCAACAGGTTCGGCGCCATCCGCATCAGGCCCGCCGCGAGCGCGATCGCCATCGCCAGCAACGAGGCAAGCACCGTCAGCACGATGGTGACCAGCGTGCCGCTGATGATCCGGTCGCCATACTGGGCGAGGAATTCGAAATAGGACATGCCGCTCAGACCTTCCCGTCACAACCGCGAAGGCGGAAGGCGGCATCCGTCGCGCGGATGCCCCTGGAAGAACGCGGGCCGGCCTGGTTCAGGAAAGACAGGCCGGCCCGCGCAATCACACTACTAGCGGTTGGCGCAGACCCATTCGGTCGTCTGGTCGCCCGGCAGCGAGGCTTCGCCATAGCCGTACTCGGCGACAGCGGCCAGCATTTCCGGCGAACCGATATATTCCTTCTGCGCGGCGTTGAACTTGTCGAGGAAGGCCTGGTCGGCCTTGCGGAAGCCGATGCCCGCCCAGTTGAACGATGCCTCGGGCATAGCGTTGGGGTCGGTGACCTCGACGGCGCCGCCGGAATTGTCGGCTAGCTGCTTCATCGTGAAGAAGGTGCCGGCGCCCGCGTCGGCGCGGCCAGACTTCACCGCGGCGAGGATTTCGGTCGGCCCGGGAACCTGCATGATGTTGGCTTCGGTCACGCCCGCGGCCTTTGCGGCCTCGATGTTCGAATAGCCCGCGCCGGTCACCATGATGGCGCCGTTGTCGACAAGGCTCTTGTAGTCGCCGACCTTCTTCGGGTTACCGGGCGCCACGATGAAGCCGTCGCCCACCTTCACGATCGGTTCGGAGAAGGCGATGTTCTCGCAGCGGCTGGCGAGGATGTTCATGCCGCCGGTCACGATATCGAAACGGTCGGCGTTCAGGCCGGGAATGAGCCCGCCCCACTCGGTCTGCACCGGCTCGATCTTCTCGTAGCCCATCTTCTTCAGCACGCCGATGGTGAATGCGTTGACGAAGCCTTTCGGGCTGCCGTCGTCGCCGGGATAGGCGAAGGGAATCTCGTTGGCGAAGCCGATGCGGATCGGTTCGCCCTTGTCGGCCTTTTCCAGCAGCGCCTGGGCGCCAGCCGAACCGGCGATGGTTCCAAGCGCAAGGGCTGCCAGGCCAAGCGCTGCAACACCCTTCATGATAGCTTTGTTCATTAGTTTCTCCTCTGTTCCACCATTGTCATTTGTTATGTTGTGCACAACAATGCGTGTCGTGCGCTGACTTGGTAGGATTTCTGGCACAAAGCCTCGCGTTTAACAAGTGGATTTGTATGACCGCCGTTTAGATGTATACATATGATCGGAAATTGATTGAGAAGGATGCCGGCGACCGTGGACTTACCGTTGCGCGAGGCGACCCCCGCCGGCGAACGCCGAGCTGTTCGCCGAGGCTATTTCGGTACGCGACCGGAGCTTGTCGGCGAAGCGCCGCCGATGATAAAGGCAGATCGGCCGCGAGCATGATCTCACGATGCTGATGGTGACGCACCAGATGGGTTTCGCGAAGGAATTCTCCGACCGCGTCTGCTTTTTCCGCCGGAGCAAGAGTGTCGAGCAGGGTTCTGGGAGCGAGTTCTTCGGCGCTCCGAAGAATGAACGCACCAGCCAGTTTCTGCATGCCGTCCTGGAGGCTGGATGACGCTTTTCGAAGACATCATCGCCGTGTCGCCCGCGCCTGCCGCGCCACGGCCGCTATCGGTTCGCGAGCGCTTCGATCTCATTTACGGCACGCTGCGCGACCGCATCTGCCTGCTCGATTATCCGCCCGGCAGCCGGCTGTCGGAGGAAGAGCTGGCGCAGGAGTTCGAGATCAGTCGCACGCCGGTGCGGCGTGTGCTGGCGCGGCTGGAATCGGAAGGCCTCGTCCAGTCCGTGCACGGCGTCGGCACCATTGTCACCGATGTCGACATCAACGAGCTTCAGCAGGTCTATCATCTGCGGCTCGAGCTCGCGATGCTGATCGGTAAGCTCTCGCCGATCCCGCGCACGGCCGCCGACCTCGACCGCATCCGCGCATTGATCGCGCGCTGCGACGCGGTGCTCGCCAGTCCCGACCAGCGCATATTCCTCCGCCTCAACATGGATTTCTTCCATGAGCTCAGCGCCATGACCGGCAACCAGCCGCTGCGCGACATCAATGAGCGGCTCTATGTGCAGGTGGCGCGCGTCGTGGCGAAGATGATGCCGCAGCTCGGCCTGGTCGAAGAGATCACGGCGTTCCGCAATGAGATGATGGAGATCCTCGCCGCCGCCGAGATCGGCGACTGGGATTCGATCGGACATATCCGCCGTGCCCATATCTCCATGAGTTTCCGAAGGATGATGCTCAACCGGGAGTGAGGCGGCGAGAGGTCCACCGTGCCCAAACGACTGCAATCGCCGATTGCCCTTGGCTCGCCCGCCATGCTATCCGAATGCCAGCGCGGGTATGATGTAATGGTAGCCTGTCAGCTTCCCAAGCTGAACGCGCGGGTTCGATTCCCGCTACCCGCTCCAAATCCCTCCTGAGCATCGGCAATCTTCACGACGGCTCGCTGTCAGGAGCTGTCAGCAATCTTTTTTGCGAATCTGTCCACGGGGGTGCGCCGCTCCCTGATAATGCCGCCATCGCCCTCATCGGGAACCCTGGAGCTAGACCAGGTTTCAGGGGAGGGCGACGGCGTCCGGGCCGGTGGCACTATGGTCGTGCTGCTGGGTGATGAACCCTCAGGTCCGGGCCTAGCCGAAAGCGATGGAGAGAGCTCCAAGCGCACGGCGGGCAAGAGCGTCGGCGGGGCGCGGGTGACCGCGCCACGTAAATACTATTCGGAAGGCTCGGCCCCGCGCCCCGCTTCCCGAACTACCACCTCAGATTATCGAGGTGCGTTCTTTGACAATGGCCCGGCCGGCAAAAAACCGGAGCGTGGCAACGAGGAAACGTGCCTAGGACAATAACCGCTGTGATCCCTCGACACTTGACTTCGCCTTCTCGCCACGCGACCCATTCCGGCATGCGCCGTCTGGCAAAAATCCTCGCCTATGGGTTCGCGCTGCTTGTCGCCGCGGGCGTCGCGTTTTTCTTCCTGGTGCTGCCCGGGCTCACCGACAGCCTGCTCAATCCGACGCTGAACCCGGGGCCGTACA
Source organism: Rhizobiaceae bacterium (assembly GCA_035503715.1). Lineage (GTDB taxonomy): Bacteria > Pseudomonadota > Alphaproteobacteria > Rhizobiales > Rhizobiaceae > OAS926. Next base: position 6,346 of record DATJTE010000163.1, read on the forward strand.
AGGCAAGCTCGGCTGCCACCGACCTGCACAAACGGCTGACCGTCGCCGATCTTCACGCGGATTCGCTGCTCTTTGGTCGCGATCTCCTGAAAAAGTCGCGGCGTGGCCATGTCGACATTCCGCGCCTCATCGAGGGCAATGTCGCGCTGCAGATCTTCAGCGTCGTGACCAAATCGCCGCGCTTCCAGAATTATGAGAGCAACTCCGGCAACACCGACAACATCACGCTTGTCGCGATCGCCAATGGCTGGCCGCGCAAGACCTGGTCGAGCCTGAAAGAACGTGCGCTCTATCAGGCCGGACGCCTGCACGAATTCGCGGCCAAGTCCGACAACCAGCTCGTGCTGATCCGCAGCAAGGGCGATCTGCAAAACTTCCTGAAGCGGCGTCAAAGCGAGCCGCGTATCGTCGCCGGCGTGCTGGCGCTCGAGGGCGCACATGTGTTGGAGGGCGATGTGAAGAATGTCGATGTGATGTTCGACGCCGGTTATCGCATGATGTCGTTTGCGCACTTCTTCGACAGCGAGGTCGCCGGCTCGGCGCACGGGATCGACAAGGGCGGGCTCACCGGCATCGGCCTCGACGTCGTCATGCGGATGGAGGCGAAGAACATGATCATCGATCTGGCGCACGCATCCGACGCACAGATCGACGACGTGCTTGCCGTTGCTTCGAAACCTGTCGTGGTCTCGCATACCGGCGTCAAAGGCACTTGCGACAACCGCCGCAATCTCTCCGACGCACAGTTGCGCGGCATCGCCAGGACCGGCGGGCTGGTTGGCATCGGCTACTGGTCGGCCGCGACCTGCGGCAAGGACGTCGCTTCGATCGTCAAGGCGATCCGCTACACGGTGGATGTGGTCGGCGTCGACCATGTCGGGCTTGGATCGGACTATGACGGCGCGGTCGCCGTGCCCTTTGATACGTCCGGTCTGGTCCTGCTCACCGAAGGCCTCATGAATGCCGGCTTTTCCGAAGCAGACATCGCCAAGATCATGGGTGGCAACCAGATCCGGCTCCTGGAGCAGGGGCTGCCGGACTGACCACGAAAAATCCCGGCCTTGGCAGGAACAAAATAATGCCGAACCCGTTTAGCAACGTTTTGGTGAAATCCAGATATTGCATGGCGGAGGGGCCTGCTTGTCATCATCGACTGCCGTTGCGACGCATCCATTCCTGACAGGTGGCGGCGAGGCCGCCGACATCATAGCCCAATTTAACTGGAGCAAGACGTCCGTCGGCCCAATCTCAGGCTGGCCGGCGAGTATGAAGGCGTCGCTCGCATTGATCTTGAGGTCACCGGTGCCGATCGTCACGCTGTGGGGCGAAGACGGCATCATGATCTACAATGATGGCTATTCCCAATTTGCCGGGCAGCGCCATCCGAAGCTGTTCGGTTCGAAGGTGCGCGAAGGCTGGCCCGAAGTCGCGGACTTCAACGACAACATCATGAAGGTCGGACTGGCCGGCGACACGCTCGCGTACCGCGAGATCGTGCTGACGCTGTCCCGCCACGGCAAGCCAGAAGACGCCTACCTAGACCTCGACTATTCGCCGCTGCTTGGCGACGACGGCAAGCCGGCCGGCGTCATGGCGATCGTGGTTGAGATCACCGAGAAGGTAAAGATCGAGCGCGAACTTGAAGCCGAACGCGAGAGCTTGAGGCGGATGTTCGAGCAGGCGCCCGGCTTTATCGCCGCGACGTCTGGTCCCCAGCATACCTTCACCATGCTCAACCAGGCCTACCGGCAGCTCGTCGGCCAGCGCGAGGTGCTAGGCATGGGCGTTGCGGATGCGCTTCCCGAGGTGGTTGAACAGGGCTTTGTGCGGCTGCTCGATCAGGTCTATTCGACCGGCGAGCCCTATGTCGGCCGCGGCGCCCGCGTCGACCTTCGCTACGGACCCGGCGACCTGCTTGACGAGCGTTATCTCGACTTCATCTACCAGCCGATCGTCGGCGAAGGCGGTGCCGTCACCGGCGTGTTCATTCAGGGACACGATGTCACGGAGCAGAAGCGCATCGAAACCGCGATCCGCAAGGAGACCCGCAAGCTTGAAGTGCTCAACCGCACAGGCGCGGCCGTCGCCGCTGAGCTCGACGTGGATAAAGTCATTCAACGGGTCACCGACGCGTGCACCGAATTGGTCGGCGCTGAGTTCGGAGCTTTTTTCTACAACGTCGTCAACGACAAGGGCGAAAGCTACATGCTCTACGCCCTCTCGGGCGTCGACCGTTCGCACTTCGACAAATTCCCGATGCCACGTAACACGGCAGTGTTCGCGCCAACCTTCGACGGTGAAGGTGTGGTGCGCTCCGATGACATTCTGAAAGACCCGCGCTACGGCAAGAGCGAGCCGTATCGCGGCATGCCGGAAGGGCATCTCCCGGTCCGCTCCTATCTGGCAGTGCCCGTCGTTTCTCGCTCTGGCGAGGTAATCGGCGGACTCTTCTTCGGGCACGGCCAACCCAGCAAATTCCTGGAAGAACACGAAGAGCTGCTGATGGGCATCGCCGGGCAGGCAGCGACGGCCATCGACAATGGGCGGCTTTTCCAGGCGACCGAGCGCGAGGTTGGCGAGCGACGCCGTGCGGAAGCGGCCCTGCAGGTTCTCAACGCGACGCTCGAACAGCGCGTTATCGAAGAGGTCGCCGAGCGCTCCAAAGCCGAAGACCAGCTTCGCCAGGTTCAGAAGATGGAAGCCGTCGGCCAGTTGACCGGCGGCATCGCGCATGACTTCAACAACATGCTCGCGGTCATCATTGGCGGCCTCAATATTCTGCAGCGCAAGCTCGCAAAGGGCGAAACAGATGTCGGCCGTTTTGTCGAAGGTGCTATCGACGGCGCGCAGCGGGCCGCGGCACTGACGCAGCGCCTTCTGGCCTTTTCCCGCCAGCAGCCGCTCGCACCTGAACCGCTCAGCCCAAGCCGGCTGGTCTCCGGAATGACGGAACTTCTTGCACGCACGCTTGGCGAAACGATAGCGGTCGAAACGGTGCTTACTGCCGGCGCATGGCAGGTCAAAGCCGATCCGACCCAACTCGAGAACGCGCTCCTTAACCTGTCGGTCAACGCGCGCGACGCGATGGCAGGCGGAGGCAAACTTACCATCGAGACGTCGAATGCCTTTATCGACGACGTTTATTCCAAGGAATATGCTATCCCGTCAGGCCAATACGTGATGATCGCGGTCGCGGACACCGGCATGGGGATGGCGCAAGACGTAATCGCCAAGGCTTTCGACCCATTCTTTACGACGAAGGGAGTCGGCAAGGGCACCGGTCTTGGCCTTAGCCAGGTCTATGGCTTCGTCCGGCAGTCGGGCGGCCACGTGAAAATCTACTCCGAAATCGGCGTCGGCACGACGGTCAAGATCTACCTGCCGCGTTACTATGGCGAGACGGTTGCGGCAGCCGCAAAAAGCGAACAACCTGCCGCGGCGCTGCGCGGCCTGCCGAGCGAAGTCGTACTGGTGGTTGAAGACGATGATCGTGTCCGGGCCGTCTCGATCGAGGCGCTTAAGGAACTCGGTTACAGCGTCATCGAAGCAACGACGCCCATCGAGGCGCTTCGCAAGCTCGAAGGCGGGCTCAAAGTCTCACTGCTCTTCACCGACGTGGTGATGCCCGACATGTCGGGGCGCGAACTCGCCGATCTGGCGCGGCGGATCTATCCCGACCTGAAGGTCCTCTACACGACCGGCTACACGCGCAACGCTATCGTTCACAACGGCATCCTCGATCCAGGAACGAGCCTGCTGACCAAGCCATTCAGCGTCGACGAGCTGTCCGCGAAAGTTCGCGCCATACTTGACAGCTAGATCGGAACAGGAGCGCCGTCAGACGCGAAAGTGCTTCGACAGTTTCAGCGCCTGGCCCTGATAGTTTGAGCCGAGGTCGGTGCCGTAGAGCGCCGAGGGCCGCGACAGCATGTGCTCGTAGACAAGCCGCCCGACGATCTGCCCGTGTTCGAGGATGAACGGCACTTCGTGGCTGCGGACTTCCAGCACCGCACGGCTGCCGGTGCCGCCGGCCGCCGAATGCCCGAAACCGGGATCGAAGAAGCCGGCATAATGGACACGGAACTCGCCGACCAGCGGATCGAACGGCGTCATCTCCGCCGCAAAGAGCGGCGGCACATGAACAGCTTCGCGCGAGACGAGGATGTAGAACTCGTCCGGGTCGAGGATGAGTTCGCCGGAACCGCGCCGGTAGATCGGCTCCCAGAAATCGTAAACCTCCTGCGCGGCGCGCTTGTCCACATCGACCACTGCGGTGTGATGCTTGCCGCGATAGCCGACCAGCCCGTTCGCATCACCCGACAGGTCGATCGACATGGCGATGCCGGCACCGGAAATGTTCGGCTGCTCGGAAGCGACCAGCGTCTCGTTTTTGTGCAGCTCGTGCAGCTCCTGCTCCGAGAGCAGCGCGCTGCCGGTGCGAAAGCGTATCTGCGAGAGCCGCGAGCCAGTGCGCACGATGATCGGAAAGGTGCGCGGGGATACCTCGATGTAGAGCGGCCCGTCGTAACCAGCCGGGATCTTGTCGAACTCCTGGCCGCGATCGGCCATCACGCGGGTAAAAATGTCGAGGCGGCCGGTCGAGCTTTTCGGGTTCGCCGATGCCGAGATCGTCTCGGGAAGCTTTGGCCGTTCCAGCAGTGGGACGATGTAGACGCAGCCGACTTCGAGCACCGCGCCGTTGGTCAGGTCGATCTCATGCAGCTTCAGCTTTTCGAGTTTTGCAGCGACCTCAGTGTTCGGTCCCGGCAAAAAACTCGCGCGGACGCGGTAGGCTTTCTCGCCGAGCCTGAGATCGAGGCTCGCCGGCTGGATCTGGTCGGCATCGAGCGGCCGCGGCGCGGCGAGCGCTCCGCTGTCGAAGAGCCCTTTGATCTCCCGGTCCGGCAGGATTCCCGACTGGCGCACGCGTTGCTCGCAAGAAAACTCGTGGCGGGAGGTTTAGCGATGGCCCCCCGATTGACGCAAGCCGCGACCGGCCTTAAAGGAAGCTTATCCCGTGGTGATTTGGCCGGTCGGCTTGCAGCCACGTAAAACAAGTCGCTAAAGGACCGAGGGCCTTCAAGCCATTGGACCGGTTGCGACTTTCGCGGCCGGTTTTTTGTTTTGGGGTGACGGAAAATGACGAAGAACAGCTGGAAGCCGGCCACGCAACTGGTGCATGGCGGCACGCTCCGCTCGCAGTTTGGCGAGACGTCGGAAGCGATGTACCTCACCCAGGGTTTCGTCTACGACACGGCCGAGGCCGCCGAAGCCCGCTTCAAGGGCGAAGAGCCGGGTTTCATCTATTCGCGTTACGCCAACCCGACCGTCGACATGTTCGAGAAGCGCATGTGCGCGCTGGAGGGCGCGGAGGACGCCCGGGCGACCTCCTCCGGCATGGCCGCGGTGTCCGCTGCGCTGCTCTGCTCGGTGAAGGCCGGCGATCACGTCGTGGCTGCCCGCGCTCTATTCGGTTCCTGCCGTTGGGTGGTCGAGACGCTGATGCCGAAATACGGCATCCAGAGCACGCTGGTCGACGGCACGAAGATCGACGAGTGGGAGAAGGCGATAAAGCCGAACACCAAGCTCTTCTTCCTCGAAAGCCCGACCAACCCGACGCTGGAGGTGATCGACATCGCCGCCGTCGCCAAGCTCGCCAACTCGATCAACGCGCGGCTTGTCGTGGACAACGTTTTCGCGACACCGCTGCAGCAGAAGCCGCTGGAGCTCGGTGCGCATATCGTCGTCTATTCGGCGACCAAGCATATCGACGGACAAGGCCGCTGCCTCGGCGGGGTCGTGCTGTCGGACAAGAAGTGGATCGACGAAAATTTGCATGACTATTTCCGGCACACCGGCCCAAGTCTCTCGCCGTTCAATGCATGGACCCTGCTCAAGGGGCTGGAAACATTGCCGATCCGGGTGAAGCAGCAGACGGAGAGCGCGGCGCGCATCGCCGGTCACCTCGCCTGCCAGCCGAGCGTCGCGAAGGTGATCTACCCCGGCCGCAACGATCATCCGCAGGCTGACATCATCGCCCGCCAGATGACGGGTGGCTCGACGCTGATCTGTTTCGAATTGAAGGGCGGCAAGAAATCCGCTTTCAATTTCTCGAACGCGCTGAAGATCACACGCATCTCGAACAATCTCGGCGACGCGAAGAGCTTGATCACCCATCCGGCGACAACGACGCACAAGAACCTCACCGAAGAGGCGCGGCTCGCGCTCGGCATCAATCCGGGCACGTTGCGTATCTCGATCGGTCTGGAGGACCCCGACGACCTGATTGGGGACATCGACCAGGCGCTGAAGACGGCGGCCTAGGCTTTCAGCCGCGCCTGCAGCTTTTTGGGCGCGACCGAGCGCCACGCATAGGTCATGGCGTGGCGCACGGTTTCGGCGTCCGCCTTGGCCAGAACCACGCGCGTCCAGCCTTTCTGGCCCCACGAGCCGTGCACGGGCTCGAACATGCCGGGGGCAGTTTCCATGAACAGTTTCTGCTCATCGGGAGAAAATTTCAGCACCGCGCGCTGATCCACCTGCCTCAGCGTGGCGAAAATCTTGCCCTCGACGCGGAAGTCGTCGACCTCGATGTGCCGCCCTTGCACAGCGCCCGGAAAGGACAGCGCCAGGGCGGAAAACTCGTCCATCGTCAGCATTTGTTGATCATCGCCCCGATTTTTCGGCGTTCACAATCGCGCCAAAAGGGAGACAATGATAGAAGATTTGTTACCCGAGTGGACGAAGCCATGTACCGTTCCGTGACGCACAATATCGAGGTGAACGTCGAACCGTTCTTCCTCGACGACCGTTCGGATCCGTCCGAGAGCCGCTATGTCTGGGCCTACCGCATCACAATCGCCAACCAGTCCGACGACCACGTGAAGCTGGTTTCGCGTTACTGGCACATCACCGATGGGCGCGGTCGCGTGGAGGAAGTGCGCGGACCGGGCGTCGTTGGCGAGCAACCGGAGCTCGATCCGGGCGACAGCTTCCAGTACACGTCCGGGTGCCCGCTTTCGACGCCGTCGGGCATCATGGTCGGGCGCTATACGATGCGGAATTCACGCGGCGAAACATTCGACATCGACATTCCGGCCTTCTCGCTCGACATGCCAGGCAACCGGCGCACTGTGAACTGAAACGAAAACGCCGCCCGGAAGGCGGCGTTTTGCAGTCAGTTGACCGTGTTGAATTCCGCAGGATCGAAGGTGTACTCCTTCGAGCAGAACTCACAATTGACGCGGATGCGCCCGTTCTCAGTGCTCTCAACGATCTCCTCGGCGGAGAAACCACTCAATATGCCGCGGATCTTGTCATGCGAGCAGGAGCAGTTGTCGACGACAGACACACCGTCGAAGACGCGCACCCCGTGCTCGTGGAAAAGCCGGTAAAGCAGCCGCTCGGTGCCGACCGTGGGGTCAACCAGTTCCGCCGGCTCCACCGTCTTCATCAGCAGCAGCGCCTCCTGCCAGGCATTGTCGGTCGGATCGAAGTCCGAACCGGCGTCGCCATCCCCACCCGGAAGGTCCGGCAGCCGCAGCCGCTCAGGCGCCGCGGGCAGGAACTGCACGAGGAGACCGCCCGCACGCCAACGCTCGCGGCCGTTCCCATCGCCGGGCACGACCTGTTTCGCCACCGAGAGCCGCACGTCGGTCGGGATCTGCTCCGACTGGCGGAAATAGGCGCGCGCGACATGCTCGAGCGACTTGCCGTCGAGCTCGACAATGCCCTGATAACGCTGGGTGTACGCGCCCTGGTCTATTGTCAGCGCGAGGACGCCCTTGCCGAGCAATTCTTCGGGTTTGTCCTTGCCTGCCTCCACCGCGGTCTGGAGCCGACCGGCGTCGAAGCGCGCATAGGCGCGCAGCGAGTCCGGCGTCGAGAAGTCGGCGACCAGCATGTCGACCGGTCCGTCGGACTTCGTCTGCAGGATGAACTTGCCTTCGAACTTCAACGCCGTGCCCAAAAGCACGGTCAGCACCGACACCTCGGCCAGCAGTCGGGCGACGGGCGCCGGATAATCATGGCGCGACAGGATCTGATCGAGCATTGACCCGAGCTGCACCGCGCGGCCGCGAATATCCAGTGGCGCAACCTCGAAGGGCACCACATGATCATCGCCGGCAAAGCCGAATTCGCCGAGCTTCTTAGCCTGTTCCGACAATTGAACGGTTTCCATCATGACAAAACTCCGGTCGGCACGGGCGCCGCCCGGAGGAAAGCACGCGTTCCGACACCAAATCTGAGGGTGATGGACCCGAGATAGGTATCGGTCAGCCTGCAATCAAGCTCCGAGGCACCAGGCGAGCACGGCCTTCTGGGCGTGCAGCCGGTTTTCAGCCTCGTCGAACACCACGGAGTGCGGCCCGTCGATGACCTCGTCCGTCACTTCCTCGCCGCGATGCGCCGGCAGGCAGTGCATGAACAGCGCGTCTTTCTTGGCATGCTTCATCAGCGCGGCGTTCACCTGGTAAGGGACAAAAACGTTGTGGCCGCGGGCGCGATGCTCCTGGCCCATCGAGACCCAGGTATCGGTCATCACGCAGTCCGCTGCGTCGACTGCCTGCTCGGCCGTCTTCGAGAATTCGATGCGGCCGCCATTGCGCATCGACCAGTCCGTGTACTTTTCGCCCGGCTCGCTGCCTTCCGGCACGGCGACCCGCAGGTTGAAACCGAAGCGCGCCGAAGCCTCCAGCAGCGAATGCAGCACGTTGTTGCCGTCGCCGGTCCAGGCGAAGGTCTTGTCCTTCACACTGCCGCGATGCTCCTCGAATGTCATCACGTCCGCCATCAACTGGCAGGGATGGGTGTCGTCGGTCAGCCCGTTGATGACGGGCACGGTCGCATTCTCGGTCAGCTCCAGCAGCCGCGCGTGCGCGGTCGTGCGGATCATGATCGCGTCGACATAACGCGACAGGACCTTCGCCGTGTCGGCGATGGTTTCGCTGCGGCCAAGCTGCATCTCGGTGCCGGTCAGCATGATCGTCTCGCCGCCGAGCTGGCGCATGGCGACGTCGAAAGAGACTCGCGTGCGGGTCGACGGCTTGTCGAAGATCATGGCGAGAACCTTGCCGTCGAACGGCTTGCTCCTCTCGCCTGCCTTCAGCTTCTCCTTGCGAGCCACCGCATCATTCAGGATGGCGCGCAGCTCCGAAGCCGGAACGGTGGACAGGTCGGTGAAATGTCTCGGTGTCCCCATTGATGACACGCTCAGGCGACGGTTGCGGTCGCGAGGCTTTTGACGCCGGCGCGGATGCGATCGAGGCCGATGCGGATTTCCTCATCGGTGACAGTCAGCGGCGGCAGGAGCCGCACGACATTGTCGCCGGCCGTGACCGAGAGAAGCTTCTGCTCGCGAAGCGCGGCGCCGACCTTGGTGTTGGGCATCTTACATTTCAGACCGAGCATCAGGCCTTCGCCGCGGATGCCTTCGATCACGTCGGGAAACTCATCCGCGACGGAGGCGAGACCCTGCTTGAGCAGCAGCGCCTTGCGCGCGACCTCATCGAGGAAGCCGGGCTCCAGAACGACGTCCAGCACGGCATTGCCGACGGCCATGGCGAGCGGATTGCCGCCAAAAGTCGTGCCGTGGACACCGGCCGTCATGCCGGTGGCCGCTTCATCGGTCGCAAGGCACGCGCCCATGGGGAAACCGCCGCCGATACCCTTGGCGATCGCCATCAGGTCGGGCGTCACGCCAGACCACTCATGCGCGAAGAGCTTGCCGGTACGGCCGATGCCGCACTGAACCTCGTCGAAGATCAGCAGCAGGCCATGCTTGTCGCAAAGCTCGCGCAGTTTCTTCAGCATCTGTGTCGTGGCGGTACGGATACCGCCCTCGCCCTGCAGCGGCTCGATCAGGATCGCTGCCGTCTCCGGGCCGATCAGCTTCTCGGCAGCCGCCACGTCGCCGAATGCGACCTGGTCAAAACCTTCGACCTTCGGGCCAAAACCTTCCAGATATTTCTGCTGTCCGCCGGCGGCGATCGTCGCCAGCGTGCGGCCGTGGAAAGCGCCTTCGAAGGTGATCGTGCGAAAACGCTCCGGATGACCGTTCACATACTGATAGCGGCGCGCAGTCTTGATCGCGCACTCGAGCGCCTCGGCGCCAGAGTTCGTAAAAAACACCTTGTCGGCGAATGTCGCTTCGACGAGGCGGTCGGCAAGTTGCCGCTGTCCCGGAATCTCATACAGGTTCGAGACATGCCAGAGCTTCGCCGCCTGCTCGGTCAGCGCCGCGACGAGGTGCGGATGGCTGTAGCCGAGCGAGTTCACGGCGATGCCAGCAGCAAAATCCAGATATCGCTCGCCGTCGACCGTCGTCAGCCAGGAGCCCTCGCCCTTTTCGAAGGCGAGAGGCGCGCGCGCAAAGGTCTCGTAAAGCGCCGAACCGCTCATTATATCCTCTATCGAACCAGTCCTTTGGAACGGTTTCCCGAACCATATTCAGCGGCCGCGAGAAAACCAAAAAGCCGCCCGGGAAGGCGGCCTTTCCCGGTCTATATCCGGTTTTTCGGCCATGAAGTCAACGAAAAGGTCTCATAGCGTCGACCCCGATGATGAGGCCAGAAGATGTGTTTCGCCGGCTTGTCGCGGGCAAGTTGGGGAAAAGAACGGAAAAGCGATTCTTGCGACACAACTGACTCTTGTCACGGAGTCAAGCGGTGCGTATTTTGAAGGCAACGAACTAGATTTCGTGCGGCGGACAAATCCATCTGCGTAGATGTGGTGTCGCCCCGGTTGGACCGGGTGGCTGATGGATTCCGATTCCCGCGCGGTGACGAGGAGCAGATATCATGTGGACTGACGAGCGGGTAGAGCTTCTCCGCAAACTATGGGCTGACGGTCTGAGCGCAAGCCAGATTGCAGCGCAGCTCGGCGGCGTAAGCCGCAATGCCGTGATCGGTAAGGTTCACCGGCTGAAGCTTTCGAGCCGTGGCCGTTCGACGGCAGCGCCTGTGCGCCAGAAGAAGGCAAACACGTCGGCTGGCGTGATGAAGTCGGTTACGCGCACGGTCTCGCGCCCGATGACGGTTTCGATCGGCGCTACCGCGCTGAAGGCGCAGTTCGACGTGGCACCGGTGGCTCGCCAGGTCGTGCGCCCGATCGAAGACATCGTCGTGCCGATCTCGCGCCGGCTGCAGCTCATCCAGCTCAATGAGAAGACCTGCAAATGGCCGAATGGCGATCCGCTGTCGGAGGACTTCCACTTCTGCGGCAATGATTCCGCCGAGACCGGGCCCTATTGCACCTATCACTCCCGCATCGCCTTCCAGCCGGCGTCGGAGCGGCGGCGCAGCCGCTAAACCTTACATCCGTGGCAAAACGAAATCGGCCCGCTTCGGCGGGCCGATTTCGTTTTGTACGTGTCTGAAAGCTAGGATGCCGGTGTTCGCACAGACGCCAGCGTCACATTGTGGCTCTTGTCCACCTTCGGCCGCTCCGGCGGCATCTGCTGACCGGTGACGATGTAATAGACTGTTTCGGCGATGTTGGTGGCGTGATCGCCGATGCGCTCGATGTTCTTGGCGCAGAACAGCAGATGCGTGCAGGGCGTGATGTTGCGCGGATCTTCCATCATGTAGGTGAGCAGCTCGCGAAAGAGCGAGGTGTACATTGCGTCGATTTCCTCGTCGCGGTCGCGCACGAAGCCGATGCGCTCCACCGATCGCGAAGCATAGACGTCGAGGACTTCCTTGAGCTGCGTGAGCGCCAGCTCGGCAAGCGCCTGGAGGCCGCGGAAAAGGCTCGGCGGCTGCCGTCCTTCAATCACCACCGCGACGCGCTTGGCAATGCTCTTGCCGAGATCGCCGACCCGCTCGAGGTCGGACGCTATTCGTATCGCGCCGATGATCTCCCGCAGATCGTCGGCCATCGGCTGGCGCTTGGCGATCAGGATGATCGACCGCTCGTCAATCTCGCGCTGGCCGGCGTCGAGCTGGGCATCCTCCTCGATGACCTTTTGCGCCATACCCGGATCGGCCCCAACGAGGGCGGCAACGGCGCGGTCGACCATGCGCTCGGCCTGCCCGCCCATCGCCGCGATACGGTTTGTGATCTGCTTCAGCTCTTCGTCATAAGCACTGACGATATGCTGCGTCTGCGTCTGCATTGCTCCGGTATCCTCCCGGTTGCGCCGACTCGTCGGCGCTTTCCCCGAGTTTAGACCTATTCCGATGACGGAAAAAAGAAAGGCTGATGCTCACACCGGCTTTCCCGCCACTTCAGCGCGCCCGAGCGGCAGATGGACGGAGAATTCCGCCCCGTCGCCCAGCTCGGACTTGATCGACAGCCGCGCGCCGTGCCGGGTCAATATATGCTTGACGATCGACAGGCCAAGGCCGGTGCCCTTCTGCGCGCGGCTCGTATCGACATCGACGCGGTAAAAGCGCTCGGTGATGCGAGGGATATGTTCTTCGGCGATACCCGGTCCGAAATCCCGAAACGACACCGTCGCTTCCCTGGTTTCGGAAGAGGCCGCAATCCGGACGACCACCTTGCCCCCCGCCTGACCGTATTTGCAGGCATTCTCGAGGAGGTTTTCGAAAACCTGAAACAGTTCGTCGTAGCTGCCAGGCACGGCGATTTCTTCGTTTGGAAACTCGCGCACGATCTCGATGGCGGAATCATTGGCCAGCGGCGACAGCGAGTCGATGACGCTGTTCACCGTCTGCTTGAGCTCGACCGTCGTGCCGGACGACAGCAGCGGCTTCATTTCGAGCCGCGACAGCGACAGAAGATCGTCGATCAGGCGAGCCATGCGCCCGGTCTGGTCTTGCATGATCTTCAGGAACTGTTCGCGCGCATTGGCATCGTTTTTCGCCGGGCCACGCAGTGTTTCGATGAAGCCGGCGATCGACGCCAGCGGCGTCCGCAGCTCGTGGCTGGCATTGGCGATGAAATCGGCGCGCATACGGTCGATGCGGCGCGCCTCGCTCTGATCCTTGAAGATCAGCACGAAAAGACCAGTGCCATGGCCGATCGGTGTCGCCGACACGCGATAGATGCGCTCGATCGGAACGCGCTCGGCATAATCGATCGCGGCAGGCCGCAAATCCGAAAGGACCTCTTCGAGCAGATCCTGCATCTCCGGCGCGCGAAACTTCATGCGCAGGGCCAATCCGCGGCGAAGCTGGCCGAAGCTGGCCGTGGCGGCCTCGTTGGCAAAAAGCGCGTATCCTTGCCGGTCGAACACAATCAGCGGATCCGGAACAGCCGCCGCGAGCTCCGGCGCGGCGAGCTGGCCAAAGCCGGCATCGCGGCCGGCCGCGCCTTCGCCAATCCGCGCTTGGGCTATTGGCCGCCGCGGCGCGAGCGCGGCAGCGGCCAAGACCACAACGATTGCCGCGCCGGCGAGCCAAACCGGCGCGCCGCCCGATATCGTGACGGTCACAATCGCGACGAGCGATGCGAGAAGCGTCCACCGGGCCCGGAAAACGCGCTCGGCGATCACGGAACGCCAGCGGCGGGCGCGCCTGTCGGTTGTGATCTCGCTCATGCCAAACCGCCCGAAATCGCCGCGATCCTGCGTCCAGCCCGAAGTTCCGGCTGGACCGCTTTTGTCCCTCCCAATAGCATGCTGGGACCATCAGGGAAGGTCAGTCAGTGATGAAAAAGCCCGAGGAAGACCGCGCGCCAACCGTCAAGATCACGGTTGCCGGCAAGAAGCGCACATTCGATATCGATGATGCGAACCTGCCCAAATGGGTCGACGAAAACGCGCTGACGTCGGACGGCTATCCATACGAGAAGAAACTGGACGAGGATGAATACGAAGACACGCTGGAGGCCCTGCAGATCGAGCTTGTGAAGCTGCAGGCCTGGCTCCAGTCAGCCGGCCAGCGCGTGCTCATCCTGTTCGAGGGGCGGGATGCCGCCGGCAAGGGCGGCGCGATCAACGCCGTCCGCGAGAACATGAACCCGCGCAACGCCCGCAACGTCGCGCTGCCCAAACCGACCGACACCGAGCGCGGGCAATGGTACTTCCAGCGCTATGTGAGTCATTTCCCGACCGGCGGCGAATTGGTGACCTTCGACCGCTCCTGGTACAACCGCGCCGGCGTCGAGTCGGTGATGGGTTTCTGCACGCCCGAACAGCACGAGAAATTCCTGGCCGAAACGCCTGCCTTCGAGCAGCTCATCGTCAATGAGGGGATTTTCTTCTTCAAGTTCTGGCTGGACATCGGACAGGAGATGCAGATCAAGCGGTTTCACGATCGCCGCCACAGCCCGCTGAAGAACTGGAAGTTCTCGCCCATCGACATCGCCGGCATGTCGAAGTGGGATGACTACACCAGAAACCGCGACCTGATGTTCGAGCGCACGCATTCGAAACATGCGCCGTGGATCATCGTGCGGGCGAATGACAAAAGACGCGCGCGGATCGCGGTCATCCGTCGCGTGCTGCTGCGGGTCCCTTACGAGGGCCGCGACCTCACGGTCATCGGAACCGAGGACAAGAAGATCATCGGCGAGGGTCCGAAGTTTCTGAAAGCCTGAGTCAGGCGGAATGAAGGAGGGGCGCCGACTTCGGGTGCGGCGTCTTCTCCCACAGATGCGGATTGCGCCAGAGTTGCCACACCGCCCGCCAGGCCGCGATCGACATCATCATCCAGTAGACCGGCGTCCAAATGACGATCTTCCAGAATTTCCTGCGTGCGCCGTGTGAAAGCGTCTGTCGCCCGAGCAGGAGAAACGAGACATAGCCGCACACCACATTGGCGACATCGACCAGAAGCAGCAATGATTGGCCGGTGCTGATCGTCGCGCCCACGGCCAGCTTTGTGCTCACATAAAGCGCGCCGAACAGAAGCAATGGGTGCGCAAGCGATGAAACGACCATGCCGAGGAACAGTATCTGCGCGATCAGGAACGATGCCGGCCCAAGTTCCGCGTAAAGTCTGCGCGGCTGGCGCATATGGACGAGCCACGTCTGGCACCAGCCTTTGAACCAGCGCGTCCGCTGCGGCAGCCAGGTTCTGAAATCCGTTGGTGCATCTTCCAGTGTCGATCGCGTAATCGTTCCCGTCCGATAGCCGAACCTCGCGAGGCGCATGCCGAGATCGGCATCCTCGGTGACGTTGTATGGGTCCCAGGCGCCAACGTCTTCGAGGGCCGTTCGGCGGAAGTGCGGCATTATGTAGGAAATGCACCTGACCGCCGGGTGAGAACAAAGGCGGAAAATTGTGATGCATCACAGAGACCGGTGATAACCCTCTCAGGCGGCTTGACTTCTGAGATGGTTAAGAGCATATCGCCGACATGGACGCGAACGTTATCAAGATCAGGCGTGGCGAGGTTGACCGCCACATTGAGAGGCTAAAAGCGGAGCTTGACGCTCTGACGGCGGAGCTTCGCGAATTGGAGATCGCCGAGAGGGTATTCAACCGCCTGACCGGCGCAGAACGGAATACGTCTGGCAAGGTCGCTGAATCGAAGCCGTCGCCGCCTAAACCGGCAGTCACGAAAAAGGGCGTGATGACCGTGAGGCAGATGGTCTTCGAAGCGCTTATGGACGCCCGCCAGCGCGGCTTGCCGGGCCGGACGCCGAACGAGATCAGGGAGTACCTGCTAGCGCACCACAAGATGAAGATCGGCCAGCCGATCAATACGACCGCCTCTCGCATGTGGCGCGACCTGAAAGAGATCAACAAGGATGAGGCTGGCCGGTTCAGCCTCCCTGAAAAAGAATCAGCCGCCGACCTTTTGTCCGTGGGGGACGGGCCGGCGGCTGTTGTTCCCAATGTGCCGAGCCGTGATGCTCAGCAGGGAGGTGGTACATGAGAAGATAGCCCGGAGGTCATCTTCAACCCGTCCCGCGCGAATGCGGGCGGGGGCTTTCAGGGGACGGTTAAGGCCGGTGCCAGGGAACGATTTGCAGCGTCTCCCCCTGGGGTTCGACTCCCCCCGTCTCCACCGAGAGTTACAGGTTCTGTAACAGAACCTGCCGAATCCGTCAAACCGGGCTGCCGCTGGCTGGCCCGGTTATGCCTTGTTCCGTAAAGGTAATCCCCTGCTTTTCCATTGCCGCGCGCATGGCATTCAGGTTGTTGCCGATAGGCACCCGGCGACCTTTTTCGAAGTCGCGAACGGTCGATAGCGAGACGTGTGAAGCGTCCGCCAACTCAGACTGCGATATGTCCAGCCAACCACGGGCCGCCCGGCATTGCTGAGGCGTCATTCAACGGTTTATATGCGCCTAACTATTTTTCGTCAACACCAACGTTTTTTGTTGACGTCAGCCATATCCGCCATTATCACTGAGGTCAACGAAAAGCGTTGGCTTAGTGATGGCTCAGCACTTCCTTCTCAGTTCGGCGGCGAAGACCTTGACGATAGCCAAGGTTGCTCGCCTGTCCGACGAAGAAGCGCGTGAGACGTTCCGCCATATCCGCTGGGCCGCGACGGGCGGCAAGCCGGTTTGCCCTCACTGCTCATGCGGCGACTGCTACACCTTCACGAAGCGCCTGATCTACAAGTGCAAGGCGTGCGAAAAGCAGTTCTCTCTCACGTCTGGCACAATCTTCGCCAGCCGCAAGCTGGCCGTTCGCGACTACCTGCTCGCCATCGCCATCTTCGTCAACGGCGCGAAGGGATACGCCGCGCTGCAACTAAGCCGTGACCTTGGCGTCCAGTACCGGACGGCCTACGTCATGGCGCACAAAATTCGCGAAGCCCTCGCAGCTGAGCGGACCGCCGACAAGCTTGGCGGTCACGTCGAGGTGGACGGTGGTTACTTCGGCGGTTACGTGAAGCCTGCCAACTACAAGGTGGACCGCGTTGACCGCCGTCGTCTGGAAAACCAGACCGGCAAGCGCCGCGTCGTTGTGGTCATGCGCGAGCGCAACGGTCGCACGCTTCCCTTCGTGTTCAAGACCGAAGCTCAGGGCGTGGCGGCGATCTTCGCCAACGTCCGTTCCGACGCCATTGTTTACGCGGATGAAGCCACGCATTGGGACGCTTTGCACACGCGCTTCCTGACGAAGCGCATCAACCATCAAGAAGCCTACTCGGATGGGGAAGCCTGTACGAACCAGGCTGAGAGCTTTTTCTCGCGCCTTCGCCGTGCGGAGATCGGCACGCATCACAGGATCAGCGGCAAGTACCTTCACGCCTACGCGTCGGAAATGGCGTGGCGCGAAGACAACCGCCGCATGAGCAACGGCGAGCAGTATCTGACCGTCATCAACGCCGCCCTCGCGCATCCGAAAAGCAGCGTGTGGGCTGGCTATTGGAACAGGAAAGCGAAATGACCGAAGGCTACGCAAACACGATTGCCGGACTGCTCCGCAAGCGCGGCGAAATGCTCGCCAACCTAGGCGATCTGCGCGAGCAAATTGCAGTGCTCTCGAATGACCTAGAGAGCTTGGAGCGCATTCTTGAAACGCTCGGATACGAAGGCGACTTGATGACGAAGGCGAGCCGCGCGCCGCGCATCGTTCTCTTTTACCGTGGCGAGCTTCGCAGCTTCCTCCGCCAGTCGTTGAAAGAGCATGGCCCGTCAACGTCGCGGGAGCTTGCCGAACGTCTCATTCAAATCGAGGGCAAGGACGGGCGCGACCGACGCATGATGAATGACGTTGTGAGGCGCATGGGGAAGGCGCTCCGGCAGATGCGGGACGGCGGAATTGTATCGCGGTCGAAAGAGAAAATCCGGGGCGAGTATTTGTGGACACTTTCTTAACCATTAGCCAAGTGCTTGAAATGACTCCCTGTTTTCCAAAAACTCTTTTGATTTCAGATACTTGAATGTATCACACGCATGCGCTACATTTAAGACATGGCTTCTGGCGGTGTCAGGTTCGACAGAGAAAAACTTCGCGCGGCTGTCTTGCACGTTATGAACTCGTGCGAGCCGTCGCGCCTTGGCGCGGTAAAGCTGCACAAGGTTCTCTACTATTCTGACATGCTTTCGTTCATCGTTTCGGGCAAAGCGATCACGGGTGCTGAGTATCGCAAGCGACCCTTCGGCCCGACTTGTGACTCCGCGCTGGCTGTCATTGATGACCTGGCTCGTGATCGCGTGATTGATGTTAACCGCGTCGAATACTACGGCTACTACAAGAAAGAGTTCGTGCTTCGGCAAGAGAGGCCGGACACAAACTATCTAGCCGAGCACGAGAAGCGGATTCTCGATGAAATCATTGAATTCGTCTGCAACTCCAACTCCGCCAAAACCATTAGCGAGTTCTCGCATGACATGGTTTGGGATATGGTGGAGTTCGGAGACGTCATTCCTTACTACAACGCGATCCATTTGGTTCCCAATGACGTATCGCTAGACGCCAAGGCATGGGCCGCAGAGGCGGGCAAGCAAATTGAAACTGCGCAACCGCAATCCCATAGCCAAAAACTGGCATTTAAAGATGTCGGAACTCTTCGAGAGAGAATGGCTGAACTGTCTCGAAGCTGAGCGTTTCGATGTTGACGACATGTGGGACTTGCTAGCGAGCATTGAAAGCGCGCTAGATTACAATCCCTCCGCACTGGGCGTCCCTCACGCAAACCACGCGGTCAACAGGTTATGGGTTTACAACTCCCCGCCGCTTGTCCGCTTCCCGCGCGTCTATGTGCTCTACGAGATAGACGAGGCGCAAAAGACCGTCTGGCTATGGGCGTCGCGCTTCCCCTGAGCTTGGCCCGCTATTGGTCCGGCTTATCCAAGGCGCGTCCTTGCCGGTCACGACTTTGATAGTCTCAATGAGATGCATGTGGAGCTTGTTGATCGCGGTGTAGTGTTCGGACCCGACGCGGACCTTCATGCAGTAGCCATTGAGCGTCTTGTGCATCGCTTCAGCGTCCTTAAGGAACGCGGTCGCGGAAACGGTTGCGGGTCTTTTGTGCCTGCCAGTCATGGCGCTCTCCAATGGTTGAAGGACGCCGCCAACGAAGGCATTTATTCCTGAGTCTCAGGCCATGTCAAAGGCTTGGTGCATTTCCTACATAATGCCGCGGAAGTGGTTCGACGTGCCGCCCAGGGGCAAAAGCAGGTCATTCCTGGCGAGGAAAGGCAGCATTCCCCGGAACAGCGCGGAATATTCGAATGCGAACATGCGCGAGATCGACCCGGCATGGCTGTTTGCTATGTCGAGCGGCGCCTGCAGGCAGGCCAGGTTTGGTCCAGTGCTGCGGAACGTTTGCCATGCCTCAAGCAGTTGCTCGGGATGTGGCCGGTCTTCCGCGTCATAGAGCACGACGAATTCGCCGCATGTAGCCGGCAAAGCATAAGTCAACGCCTTCGGCTTGGTGCGCGGCAGACTTGGCGGCACCTCGATGATTTCGACAAACGGCTTCAGCGGCTGCGTTCTGATCGCCGCCAGCGTCTGGTGGTCATCCGCCTCGCAAACCAGTTTGATCTCCAATTTGCTGCGCGGCCATTGCAACTTGCCGAGCGCAACCAGAAGCTCCGGAACGATTTCCGCCTCCTTATAGAGCGCGACGAGGACCGAATAGGTCGGCAGATCAGCCGGCTGGAACGCGCGGATCGGCGTCCGCGTGAGCGGCGCAGCGTCCTTTAGTGCCGCGAAGCGCAAGCTCACGCAGGCCAGGAAGAAGAACGAGAAGCACGCATGCAATGCGGCAATCGTGACGTTCGGCACGAGCCACAGGCCGCCAGGCAGTCCGACGATCCCGACCCCGACGACAAGCCCTTGCCAGAAGGAGGCAACAATCCGCGCTGACAGATCAGGAAATCGGCTCGCAAGGCCGTGGACGGCTCGCAGCGCGAGCACATCGCGCGCTCTTTCGAGGAGCGCCCGACGTATCTCGATTGCGGACGCCGCGCGGATGCGCTTCCTGAGATGCGGCGCCCGCGCGAGGAGTCGCGCCAAGCCGCGTGGGCCGGCGCGATCCGGGGAAATGACAAGCGCCGTGTCACCATCGAGACCACGAATCATCGCCGGATGCGATCCGCCCTGCCGCCCGAGAAGGGCGAGGCAATCGGCGTCGCGCATGACGAGGCTCGCCGCGTCGATGCGATCAAGCTGCGCGATACCGAGTTCGTCCGCCAAGGCGCCATTGACGTGACGTTCGTCGATGAAGTCCGCTGCAAGCAGTTCCGTCCGAAAGCTCGTACCGTGGAGTTTCGCCAGCGCCGCGATCCTGCGCCGCCTTTGCTCGGAGAGTTTCAGCCGGTCGAGGACTGGAGACCAGTCCCGCGCTGCCGGCGCCGCGTCGCCCGGCCCGTCCACCCGTCCGATCTGGCCGTCAAGCGCCGGAATCGTCTCGGCAGCGCCTTCGCGCTGCAGGCCGAAAGTCTCCGACGCCCTGATGTTCATCGAGCTTGCAACCGGACAAACGAGATCAGGCTCCGAGCGGTCAAGCCGCACAAAGCAGATTAAATACTCAGAATTTCAGAACGACTGCTGGATCGAGATTTTTTTGTACTGCCCCCGCAGGCATCTTTTTGGAGATACTTGCAATTTTAAGAATGTCGCAGGAACAGCATCCTGACAAACAGCCAGTAGTTGAATTTTTCAACCCTTCTCTAAATCTTACGTTGAAGCACCGATCGCGGTCCTCGCCTTGAACGGGTATGACAAAGGACCGCCATTGTCGTATGCCGGGATCAGATCGAGTGAATGGATCGCGCAAAATCAATGGCTCTTTCCCGGCTTCTCATCGTCGCGCTGACGCTGCTAGCGGGGGCGCTGCCGTTATTCGCGGCCGAACCCGCCATTCCCTATTTCTGGGATTCGAAAGAACGGCTGCCGAAACCGGAACTCAGCGATATCCAGCGTGTGCGCTTTCTGACAACCGTCGATTTCCCGCCGTTCAATTTCCTCGACCGGACCGGCCGGCTGACCGGCTTTCACATCGATCTCGCGCGAGCGCTGTGTGAAGAGCTTGCGATCTCCGACCGCTGCCAGATTCAGGCCCTGCCGTGGAACGAACTCGAGCCGGCCATGGGGCGCGGCGAAGGCGAGGCGATCATCGCCGGCCTATCGATCAGCGAAGCCGCACGCGCGCAATACGCTTTCTCGCGGCCATACCTGCAATTTCCAGCGCGGTTCATCACACCGAAGGCGACCGCGCTGACGGAACCGCTTGCAGCCAAGCTGAAGGATCAACGGGTCGGCGTGATCGACGGGTCGGCGCACGAGTCGATGCTGCGCGAATATTTTCCTGAGGTGAATGTCGTCGTCTACACACGCCAGGACTGGATGATGACGGATATGAAAGACCGCAAGCTCGCCGCCGTGTTCGGCGACGGCATGCGCCTTGGCTTCTGGCTGGCGGGATCAGAAGCCGGCGATTGCTGCCGCTTCTCCGGCGGCCCCTATCTCGCGCCAGAATATCTGGGGGCGGGACTGGCGATCGCTGCAGGAAAATCGAACGCGGTTCTCGCGCCGGCCTTCGATTATGCGCTGCAGCAGCTCAACGCGAAGGGCATTTTTGCCGAATTGTACCTGCGCTATTTCCCGGTGAGCTTTTACTAAGCCTAAGTGAGCATCTTGTGGCGCGCCTTGGTGGCGCGCTCGATCGCCGCGGCCGCCAGCGGATCGACCGACAAATATTTGCGCAGCAGCGCCAGCACCCGCACCTCCTCCAGCCGCATCTCCATATCGACCGCCGCAACCTCGACCGCCGCGGCATATGCCGTGTCGTGAAGATGCGCCGGGATGGCTCGCGCCGCCTGCATCATGACATTGTCCATGCCGTCTTCCTCCTGAAGCATTAGCTGGCAGTCCTGCGCGACCTCAACCAGCCTGTCGGCGTCGAAGTCGATGAAGATCGGCCAGTTTTTTGCCACGCTCCCTATGCGATCCAGTTCCAGATGCGCCATGTCCCGGTCGGAGGCCGAGGTGATGACCATAAGGTGGATCAGCGCTTCGTGGGCGGACGGCATGGGATGCTCCAGTTGGTGGTGGCCGTACTTAAGGATATGTCCGCCGGACCGCAACGAAATTGCCCGCAATCGTTGACGCTTTTCGCCCTGCCGCCTATGGCAATCCCCGAAAATAGCCGGCAAGTGACCGGCTGAGCCAGGAATTTACCATGACGCGATCGAATATGATCGATCTCAGCCCGGAGGTTCTCGCCGCGGCTGCCGAAAGCAAGGCGTGGCCCTTCGAGGAAGCGCAGAAAATCGTCAAGCGCTACGCCAAGTCCGGCTACCCGGAGACGGTGCTGTTCGAGACCGGTTATGGGCCGTCCGGCCTGCCGCATATCGGCACGTTCGGCGAGGTGGCGCGCACGACGATGGTGCGGCATGCCTTCCGCGTGCTGACCAAGGACACCGTCAAGACGAAGCTGCTCTGCTTCTCCGACGACATGGACGGCATGCGCAAGATTCCGGAAAATGTGCCGGACCGCGCCTTCCTCGAGCCGTATCTGCAGATGCCGCTGACCGTCGTGCCGAACCCGTTCGGCGGCGATTACGAAAGTTTCGGCCATCACAACAATGCGATGTTGCGCCGCTTCCTCGACACGTTCGGCTTCGACTACGAATTCGCCAGCGCGACGGAGTATTACAAGTCCGGCCGCTTCGACGCCGTGCTGCTGCGCGCGGCGGAGCGTTATGACGACATCATGAAGGTGATGTTGCCGACGCTCGGCCCCGAGCGGCAGGCGACCTACAGCCCCTTCCTGCCGATCTCGCCGAAGAGCGGCCGCGTGCTCTACGTGCCGATGAAGAAGGTCGACGCGAAGGCCGGCACGATCACCTTCGACGATGAGGATGGCGTCGAAACCACCCTGCCCGTCACCGGCGGCAAGGTGAAGATGCAGTGGAAGCCCGACTTCGGCATGCGCTGGGCCGCGCTCAATGTCGACTTCGAGATGTTCGGCAAGGACCACCAGACGAACGCATCCGTATATGACCGCATCTGCGAGATCCTCGGCGGCCGCGCGCCGGAGCATTTTGTCTACGAGCTGTTCCTCGACGAAATCGGCCAGAAAATTTCCAAGTCGAAGGGCAATGGCCTGACCATCGACGAGTGGCTGACCTATGCGCCCACCGAGAGCCTCGCGCTCTACATGTACCAGCGCCCGCGGCAGGCGAAGAAGCTCTACTTCGACGTCATCCCCAAGGCGGTCGACGAGTACTACTCTTTCCTCGCAGCGTATCCGCGGCAGGAGTGGAAGGAGCGCCTTGGCAATCCCGTCTGGCACATCCATGACGGCAATCCGCCGCCGATCGAACTGCCGGTCTCGTTCGCGCTGCTGCTCAATCTTGTCAGCGCATCGAACGCTCAGAACAAGAGCGTGTTGTGGGGCTTCATCTCGCGCCATGCTCCAGGAGTGACACCCGAGAGCTATCCGGAACTCGATCGCCTGACCGCCTACGCGATCCGCTACTTCGACGATTTCGTGAAGCCGACGAAAATCTTCCGGCCTGCCGACGATGTCGAACGCGACGCGCTGGAGAAACTGTCGGAAGCGCTCGGCGCCTTGCCGAAGGGTTCAGACGGTGAAGCGATCCAGAACGCCGCGCTCAATGTCGCGCGGCGCATCGAGCGCTACCAGGATCACACCAAGCAAAGTCCGGAGGGCGGCCCGGGCGTGTCTGTTGCCTTCTTCCAGATGATCTACCAGGTGCTGATCGGTCAGGAACGCGGGCCGCGCTTCGGTTCGTTCGCAGCGCTCTACGGAATCGACGAGACGCGCGAGCTCATTCGGAAGGCTCTGGCTGGAGAACTGGTGTAATCGGCTCGGCCGGTGCTTCGACCCCGGTGGCCGGCGAGACGACATTTTCTGACGGATCGAGCGGACTGACGAAGTCGGCCGGCGCGACCGTCACGGACGAAGTTCCCATCTGTGGCAGCGCTTCCGGCGGCGGACCGAAGATGCCCTTCTTCTCGGCCTTCGCCTTTTCTGCAGCTTCGGCGTAAGGGCTGCCCGCCGCCGCGCGTGCCCAGCCATTCGCCGCGAGCCACGCGCCGATGTCCTGCTTGCCCATCCGGCAGTTTGCCATGACGACCTCGCGGTCGGCTTCTGGCGGCACAGCGCAGATCGGCGAGCGACCTCGCATGAACGATCGAAACGCCGTGCGGGCGCGCACGCCGCAGTTCCAGCTTTTTCCCTCGTAGTCGCACATTGTGTCGGCAGGGATGCTTTCAATGCCCGCAATCGCGATCGTGTAGCCCATCGACTGGAAGCGCCCGGATTCGTTGACAACCGGCCGATGCAACGACGTCCCCTCCCATTCGTCGGGCATCTCAGGTTTCGGCGGCACGGCGAGCGCAAGGTCACTTAGCGGCTGACGGGGGCCAATCCGCTCCAGGGACTGCGGATCAACATCGGGCGGCGCAATGATGCTCGGCGAAACGGGCCGCGGCGGGGCGGTCAATTTCGGCGTAACATTCTCCAGTTCAACCGAGGCGGTCAGTTCTGATGGAACGCTCGCAGGGTCGGGTTTCGCAGGCTCAATGACTACGGGTTCAGGCACAGGCGGCTCGACCAGCATGGTCTCCGGCTTGGCGGGCTCTTCAATGCTTGGCGCCGGCGCTGGCGCAGCGGCCACCGTCACTGTTTCATCGCTCGGCGCGGCGCCAGTCTCAACGTCCTCATCGAGGGCATCGAGTGGAATGTCCTCGATCTCAATCGGGGTATCGATACCGTCCGGCGTCGAGCCGAGTGTCTTACCGCCAGCGACGATGCCCGCGGTCAGGGCGGCAAGGCCGATGACGGCAACTGCGAGGCCGATAATTTTCATGCTGCTGAACTATTGGCTCGCCCAGACGATGCGCGCAACCCATTCGACGTCGCTCATCGAAATCTCACGACCGGCATGCTCGGGATTGAGCGATCGCAGCGAAACAACCTTCACCGTCTGCTTCTCGAGCAGCTTGGCCATGACCTCGCCGCTTGTTGTTTTCACGACCACGCGGTCGCCTTTGCGGACCGTAACGGCAGGATCAACGACCAGCACGTCGCCGTCGCGATAGAGCGGCAGCATGGAGTCGCCCTGTACCTGCAGCGCATAGGTGCCTTCGCGCGTCCGCGCCGGAAGCTCCACCAGATCCCAGCCCTGCCCGGCCGGAAAACCGGCATCGTCGAAATAACCGCCGGTTCCGGCCTGGGCAAAGCCGATAAGCGGCACGGCGGTCGGCTGCGGCATGAAGCGATCGCTGGCGGCGGCCATCTTGCCTTTTACCAGCGACATAAACTCGTCCAGCGACGATCCGGTCGCCTCGATGATCTTGGCCAGCGATTCCGTTGAAGGCCAGCGCGGGCGGCCGTCCGATGACAGGCGTTTCGACTTGTTGAAGGCAGTCGAATCCAAGCCCGCGCGCTTCGCGAGCCCGGAAGCGGAAAGCGAGTAGCGGGCCGCAAGCGCATCGATCGCCGCCCAAACACGTTCATGTGAGAGCATCATGCTCTGCCCACAGAGGAAAATATACCTGTCAGGCGTTGTAGTTGGGAGACCGGCGCTTGGCAAGCGGGCAAAAGTCTTAGGCTGGGATCAGCTCTGCTTCGCCAGCGACCGCAGGCCGGCGTGCGAAGCCATGAAGATCTTCTCCGCCTCGCTCGGCGGCCGCTGCACCGCATTGACGCCGAGCGCCGCAATCACCTCATCGATCGGCACGAAGCGCTTTGCAGGCGGATCGTAGACACCAGCGGTCGTCATCACGAGAGCTGCGGTATCGCCGTTCTCCAGCACGAAGCGATGGCGGCCGATCACCTGCGTGTCCTCCCAGGTCTCGATCGACGAGATGACTTCAAACCACTTCCAGAGTTTGATCTCGCGCACGAAGACGGACTGCACGCCGCCCATCATCGGCGCCCAGCGGCGCTCGCGGTTCAGCCGCATCAGTCCGCTTCGGAAGAAGATGTCCATGCGGCCGAGATCGGCCAGCATCAGATAGCGGGCGTTGTTCAGATGCATGTTCGGATCGATGTCAGTCGGCAGGCAGCGGAACGAGAGCCTGCTCTCACCACCGGGGACATATGGCCCCCGGCGGCCTTGCGTTGCGAGTACGCGCGCGAGACGCGCCCAGACATACATCGCCGTTAACGGCTACGCGGCCTGCTTCACATCCGACTTCGCATACGGATCGAAGCGTTGGTAGAACGTCTCGTTCTTGCCGGCCATGTCGGTGAGCAGCTTCGGCGCCTTGAACTGCGCACCATACTTCTTCTGCAGCGCCTTGGCCTGCGCAGCGAATGCCGACGCACCGATGCCGTCGATGTAGGACAGCGCACCGCCGGTGTACGGCGCGAAACCGAAGGCGAGGATCGAGCCGACATCCGCCTCGCGCGGGTCGGTCACGATGCCCTCTTCCATCACGCGCACCGCTTCCAGCGCAATCGTGGTGAGGAAGCGCTTCTTCAACTCCCCGACGTCGATCTTGTCGGCGTCCTGCTGCGGATAGAGATCCTTGAGGCCGGGCCACAGCTTCTTCTTCGCCGGCTTGGCCGGATAATCGTAGAAGCCCTTGCCGTTCTTGCGACCATTGCGGCCATGCTTGTCGACCATGGTGTTGATCAGCGCGAATTGGTCGGCCGGAACCGCCTTCTCGCCGAGATCCTTGATCGTCTGCTTCATGATCTTCTGCGCGAGGTCGATCGCCGTCTCGTCGGTCAGCGCCAACGGACCGACCGGCATGCCGGCCATCTTGGCAGCGTTCTCGATCATTGCTGCGGGCACGCCCTCGATCAGCATCTGGAACGCTTCGGCCATATAGCGCAGCACGCAACGGTTCACGTAGAAGCCGCGCGTGTCGTTGACGACGATCGGCGTCTTCTTGATCGCCCGCACATAGTCGATCGCCTTGGCGAGCGCCTCGTCGCCGGTCTTCTTGCCGAGGATGATCTCGACCAGCATCATGCGGTCGACCGGCGAGAAGAAATGCACGCCGATGAACTTGTCAGGCCGCTTCGAATTCTTCGCCAGCGACGTGATCGGAATGGTCGATGTGTTCGACGCGAACGTTGCCGTCTTCGGCAGGACCGCCTCCGCCTTCTCGGTCACGCCCTTCTTCACTTCGGAATCTTCGAACACGGCCTCGACGATGAAGTCGCAGCCGTCGAGATCGGCATAATCCGCCGTCGGCGTGATCAGCGACAGAAGCTGGTCCTTCTCTTCCGGCTTGGCGCGGCCCTTCTTTACGGCCTCGGAAATGAGGTTGTCGGAATGGGCCTTGCCCTTGTTCGCGGCCTCCATGTCGCGGTCGAGCAGCACAACTGGAATGCCGGCCTTCGCCGTCACATAGGCAATGCCCGCGCCCATGAAGCCCGCGCCGAGCACGCCGATCTTGGTGAACTTCGTCTCCGGGATGCCGGCTGGACGGCGTGCGCCCTTGTTCAGCTCCTGCAGCGACACGAAGAGCGAGCGGATCATCATCGCCGCTTCCTTGGACTGCAGTATCTCGGCGAAGTAGCGCTGCTCGATGCGTAGCGCCGTGTCGAACGGCACCAGCAGGCCTTCATACACGCACTTCAGGATTGCAGCTGCTGCCGGATAGTTGCCGTAGGTCTCGCGGCGCAGGATGGCGATTGCCGGCGGCCAGAGGTTGGCGCCCGCCGCCGAATAGATCGCACCGCCCGGCGCCTTGAAGCCCTTCTCGTCCCACGGCGCGACAGCCTTCAGGCCACTCTTGATCATCGCCTTGGCAGCCGGGATCAATTGATCGGGTGCTGCGATCTCGTGGATCAGCCCCATCTGCTTCGCCTTCTGCGGCGACAAATTCTTGCCGGAGGTGAGCATCTCCAGCGCGCCCTGTGTATCGGTCAGCCTCGGAACGCGCTGCGTACCGCCGGCGCCCGGGAAGATGCCGACCTTCACCTCGGGCAGCGCCATTTTCACCTTGTCGCTGTCGGCAGCGACACGGCCATGGCAGGCCAGCGACATCTCGAATGCACCGCCCATGCAGGTACCGTTGATCGCCGACACCCACGGCTTGCCCGACGTCTCGATCTTGCGGAACAGCTTGTTCATGTAGCCGACATTGTCGAACAGCGTCTGGACCGCTTTCGTCTTGTCCTTCTTCGAGTCGGTCGCGAACTGCGTCAGCATGCGCTTCAGCATCGTGAGATCCGCGCCGCCGGAATAGGTCTCCTTGCCGGAGGTGATGACGGTGCCCTTGACCGCAGCGTCAGAGGTCACCGTATCGACGATCGCGTTCAGCTCCTCCATCACCTCTTCGGTGAAGACGTTCATCGAACGGTCCTTCATGTCCCAGGTGACGAGCGCGATGCCGTCAGCGTCGGTTTCGACCGCGAAATTCTTGTAGCTCATAGTTGTTTCCTTCGGATCGAAATCAGACGCGTTCGATGATGGTCGCGGTGCCCATGCCGGCGCCAATGCAGAGCGTGACGAGGGCCGTCTTCAGGTCGCGCCGCTCAAGCTCGTCCAGCACCGTGCCAAAAATCATCGCGCCGGTCGCGCCGAGCGGATGACCCATGGCGATCGCACCGCCGTTCACGTTGATCTTGTCGTGCGGAATATCGAAAGCCTGCATGTAGCGCAGCACGACCGAGGCAAACGCCTCGTTCAGCTCGAACAGATCGATATCCTCGATCTTCATCTTGGCGCGCTTCAACAGCTTCTCGGTCACGTCAACCGGACCGGTCAGCATGATCGCCGGCTCCGAGCCGATGTTGGAGAAGGCGCGGATTTTCGCGCGCGGCGTCAGGCCCATCGACTTGCCGCCCTTCTTCGAGCCGAGCAGCACGGCAGCCGCGCCATCGACGATGCCGGACGAATTGCCGGCGTGATGGACGTAGTTGATCTCCTCGACTTCCGGATGCCGCTGAATCGCGACGGCGGAGAAGCCGCCCATTTCACCCGGCATGGTGAAGCTCGGATTGAGCTGCGCCAGCGCCTGCATGTCCGTGGTCGGGCGCATGTGTTCGTCATGCGCAAGAATGGTGAGACCGTTCTGGTCTTTCACCGGCACGACCGACTTCTTGAAGTAGCCGTTCTCCCACGCCTTCGCGGCGCGCTTCTGGCTCTCCATCGCGTAGGCGTCGACATCATCACGGCTGAAGCCGTACTTCGTCGCGATCAGATCGGCCGAAACGCCCTGCGGCACGAAATAAGCCGGCAGGCCGACAGACGGATCCATGAACCAGGCGCCGCCCGACATGCCCATGCCGAC
The DNA here is from genome assembly GCA_035503715.1 of Rhizobiaceae bacterium. Taxonomy (GTDB): domain Bacteria; phylum Pseudomonadota; class Alphaproteobacteria; order Rhizobiales; family Rhizobiaceae; genus OAS926. The sequence continues at coordinate 35,391 of DATJTE010000163.1, forward strand.
GCGCGACATGGATTCCACCCCGCCGGAGATGACGATGTCGTCCGCACCCTGCGCGATCTTCGCCGCGCCGAGATTGATGGCATCGAGGCCCGATGCGCAGAAGCGCGAAAGCTGCATGCCCGGCGCCTTCACATCGTAGCCGGCCTCGAAAGCGGCAGAGCGCGGGATCACCGAACCCGCCTCGCCGACAGGATCGACGCAGCCGAAGATGATGTCGTCGACCGTGCCGGTGTCGAGGCCATTGCGGTCGCGCACGGCTTCCAGCACCTTCGCGCCCAGCCGGACCGCCGGCACTTCGTGCAGCGACCCGTCCTTCTTTCCGCGTCCGCGCGGTGTGCGCACCGCGTCATAGACAAATACGTCTGCCATTCTTCTTCTCCTTACTGCGCGGTGAGCTTTCTATCTAACACCGTGCTCGCGAGCTCGGCATCGACTTCCGCCTCAGGTTTCCATGCGATTTGCAGGGTTTCTAGCATCAACGCATCGGCCAATGCTTCAACGTTTTCTCGTTTGCGGGTAGCCGCAAAGCTATCATTCGCTTCGAGAAGATTGATTTCTGTTTTTCCCACGAAATACCGCCTAAACAGCGCGGAAGTCTCGGCGGCACCTATCCGCTCCAATGCCTTGATGACGTCGTTTTCCGTGGCGGGATGGAGTGGCAATTGAGTCTCTACGAAGCTCTCTGCGCCAGCCTCCAGCAACTCCAACAATATGAAGTCGCTATAGTAGATGGCTCGGACATCAGACGGTAGTTCATCGAACTCGAAACCGGCCGAGTGCAACACGTTCGCATTGAAGATGAGAGCCTCAACGCGTTCGCGGTACTCCAAGTCGCGCCGTTCAGAAGCCATCGGAAAACGCTCCATCGCGAACCCTGCCCCATCTTGGACAAACAGCGGTAATGCTGTTGCAACCCGCAGCACTACAAGCTCCGCGCGATCAGCAGTTTCATGATCTCGTTGGTGCCGCCGTAGATGCGCTGGACGCGCGCATCGCGATACATGCGGGCGATCGGGTACTCGTTCATGTAGCCATAGCCGCCGTGTAGCTGCAGGCACTCGTCCACGACCTTGCCCTGCAGATCCGACAGCCAGTACTTCGCCATCGACGCCGTCACCGGATCGAGGCCGCGGTTCACATGACGCTCGACGCAATTGTTGTAGAAGACGCGACCGATCGTGGCTTCGGTTTTCAGCTCCGCCAGCTTGAACTGCGTGTTCTGGAATTCGAGGATCGCCTTGCCGAACGCCTTGCGCTCCTTCACGTAATCGATGGTCAGCGCCAGAGCGCGCTCGATCACCGCGATCGCCGTCGTGCCGATCTGCAGACGCTCCTGCGGCAGTTGCTGCATCAACTGGATGAAGCCCTGCCCTTCCTCGTGGCCGAGCAGGTTTGAGGTCGGCACGCGCACATCCTCGAAGAAAAGCTCCGACGTGTCATTCGACTTCAGGCCGATCTTGTCGAGGTTGCGGCCGCGGCGAAAACCTTCGACCTCGTCCGTCTCAACCACGATCAGCGAAGTACCCTTCGCGCCCTTCGACGGATCGGTCTTGGTGACGACGATGATCAGATTGGCGAGCTGGCCGTTGGTGATGAAGGTCTTCGAACCGTTGATCTTGTACTGGTTGCCGTCTTTCTCGGCGCGCGTCTTCACGCCCTGCAGGTCGGAACCGGCGCCTGGCTCGGTCATGGCGATCGCGCCGATCAACTCACCGGTCGCCATTTTTGGCAGCCACTTCTTCTTCTGCTCTTCCGAGCCATAGTGAAGGATATAAGGCGCGACGATCGAGTTGTGCAGCGCGATGCCGAAACCGTCGACGCCGACATGGCTGATCGCCTCGATGATCGCGCTCTCATGCGCGAAGGTGCCGCCGGAGCCGCCATATTCTTCCGGCATCGAGGCGCAGAGCAGTCCGTTGGCGCCCGCCTTCTCCCAGCTCGCGCGGTCGAAAATCTCGGCCTTCTCGAACGCGTCGTATTTCGGCGCGATCTCGTCCGACAGGAAACGGGTGGCCATGTCGTAGAGCATGGCGACGTCGTCGCTCACCCAGCGCGGCTTCGGCAGTTCAAGAACGGTTGCTGGATCGGTGGCCAAGAGGCAGCTCCCTGTTCACGCCATCATATAGGATATCTGTTCAAGTTTGAACAGATCACTCAGAATGCGTCGGCAGACAAAGCCATCGTAGAGTCCGCGCCTGCGGAAATGCGCGCCAGATGCGCCGAAGTCTCCGGCATCACGCGTTCCATGAAGTAGCGCGCGGTGGCGAGCTTGGCCTCGTAGAAGAGGGCCATGTCGCTGGCGCCTTCGGCGAGCTTCGCCTGTGCGACCTTCGCCATCTGGCCCCACATGTAGCCGAGCGCCACCAGACCGAAGAGATGCATGTAATCGGTCGAGGCAGCGCCGGCATTGTCCGGCTTCTGCATGGCGTTCTGCATCAGCCACATGGTGGCGGCCTGCAGATCGTTGAGACCCTTCTTCAATCCCTTGGTGAACGGCGCCATCTTCTCGTCGGCGCGGTTCTCCTCGCAGAACTCGCCGACCTCCTTGAAGAAGGCCTGCACGGCGCGGCCACCGTTCTGGCCAAGCTTGCGCCCGACGAGGTCGAGCGCCTGGATGCCGTTCGCGCCTTCATAGATCATGGCGATACGGGCATCGCGCACGAACTGGCTCATGCCGTGCTCTTCGATGTAGCCGTGGCCGCCAAACACCTGCTGCGCCATCACGGCGTGGTCGAAACCCTTGTCGGTCAGCACGCCTTTGATGATCGGTGTCATCAGGCCCATGTGGTCGTCGGCAGCCTGCGCGTCCTTCTCGTCGCCCGAACGGTGTGCGACGTCCGACTTGATCGCGGTCCAGAGAATCAGCGCGCGCCCACCTTCGTTGAAAGCCTTCATCGTCATCAGCTTCCGGCGAATGTCAGGATGCACGATGATCGGATCGGCCTTCTTGTCCGGCGCCTTCGGGCCGGATAGCGAACGGCCCTGGATGCGTTCCTTCGCATAGGCAACCGCGTTCTGATACGCGACCTCCGCAATCGACAGGCCCTGCAGACCGACGCCCAGCCGCGCCTCGTTCATCATCGTGAACATGGCCTTCAGCCCGCCATTCTCTTGACCGAGCAGATAGCCGGTCGCCTCGTCATAATTCATGACGCAGGTCGAGTTGCCGTGGATGCCCATCTTCTCTTCGATCGAGCCGCATGACACCGCGTTGCGCTTGCCGGGATTGCCGTTCTCGTCGAGCATGAATTTCGGCGCGATGAACAGCGAGATGCCCTTCACGCCTTCCGGCGCGCCCTCGATGCGAGCGAGCACGAGGTGGACGATGTTCTCCGAGAGATCGTGCTCGCCGGCAGAGATGAATATCTTCTGGCCGGAAATCTTGTAGGAGCCGTCGCCGTTCGGCACGGCCTTGCTGCGCAGCAAGCCAAGATCGGTGCCGCAATGCGGTTCGGTCAGGTTCATGGTGCCGGTCCAGACGCCTTCGATCATTTTCGGCAGCCAGGTCTGCTTCTGCTCGTCGGAACCGTGGACGGTGATCGCCGCCATCGCACCCTGGGTCAGGCCGGGGTACATCATGAACGCCATGTTGGCGGAGGAGAAATACTCGCCGACGGCCGAGTGCACCGTATAAGGCAGCCCCTGCCCGCCGTACTCCGCCGGCGCCGCCAGACCCATCCAGCCGCCCTCGCGATATTGCTGGTAGGCTTCCTTGAATCCCTTTGGCGTCGTCACCGAGCCGTCATCGCGGCGATGGCAGCCTTCCATATCGCCGATGCGATTGGTGGGCTGCACGACGTTTTCGGCAAACTTGGCGCCTTCGGCGAGGATAGCCTCAAGCACATCCGGCGTGGCGTCTGAAAAACCCGGAAGGTTCGAGTACCGCTCGTAACCGAGCACGTCCTTCAGAAGAAAAAGCGTATCCTGAACCGGCGCTTTGTAAGTCGGCATCCCACAGCCTCCGCAATGCGTCTGAGATCGACCCAGCCGGACTGGCGGGCCGGACAATACAATTGGGAGGCTACTACCAAACTTTGACGTTTGCGTAAACGTCAATTTCGACGCTGAGGCAGGATTTCAGTGCAAACCGCGGCAAAGCCGCGTTTCCCAGCAATTTTGCGGATCAGTCGGGTGCAGAAATGCAAATCGCGGCCTCCGAGGGCCGCGATTCGACATTGAATGCCGTGTTCGTGGCCGATCAGGAGGCCTGGGCCGAACGCTCGCCGAGCTTGCCGCGAACGACGCGGATCACGTCAGACAGCTCCGAGATCGCCTCGTCGAGCACAGCACGCTGCTTGTGCAGCCGGCCGATCTGCTTCTCGGACTTTTCGAGCGCGAGCTTCAACTGCTTGGTGTTGGCGCCATGCGGATCGTAAAGATCCATGATCTGCTTCACTTCACGCAGCGAGAATCCGACCTTGCGGCCGAGCAGGATCAGCTTCAGGCGCGAGCGGTCGCGCCGGGAATAAAGCCTGGTGCTGCCTTCCCGCTTGGGATTGAGGAGACCCTTGTCCTCATAGAAGCGCAGGGTGCGAAGCGTTACGCCGTAGGTCTTGGCCATTTCGCCGATGCGGGCGTAACCGTCGCCAGATTCCGCCATTACGTCATTCGAATTGGCCGCCGTTTCCGCGGCCATCAACATTTCGTCCATTTCTCAACTTTCCCCGTTCGCGGCGGTCGGCTTGCGGCGTTCCGCCTGAAAGGAAGCGTCGGGGCTCAGGCTTCCGTTCGTGGTTGCTGACAAAGCGATACGCGGCAAGCCGCGAGTCGCTGTTACGTTTACGTAAATGATATAGACAGCACCTCCCGTCGAGGCAAGCGCGAAACCGTTACATAGTGTCGCGTCGCCGTTAAGCGAGTCCAAGGCTCTCGGCCGGCCTTTTTGCTTTGGTAACCTAGGTTAACGGCTTGTTTACCACGATCGGCGAATTGTGCGCATGTCGGCGCTCCGTGGTTATCCTGTATCGAATTGTTCACGGCTGTTCGGATCGGGGGTGAAAACCCCGGAAGGTCGCCTTCCGCCGCTCTCGCGGCCGTGTACCCGAAAACGTCGGCGCGATGCTGGTCGATCAACCAGCAGGGACGAGGCCAACGGGCGTATCGATGAACAGCAAGCGGTCCTATCTCGACACTCTCAACGCCGGCCGGCAGCGGCGAGTCCATACGTCGATCGAAGAATTGAACCGCACGCTCGAAACGCTCGAGCAACGGATCGATCGCCCAGCCCGGGTGCCGGAACGCAACGCATACGCGACCTCTACCCGCCCGGCGAGCCGTTGGGACAGCAACGCCTATCCGCCGCGCGACGAGACCGCTCGCCCGCGCAGATCAGCCGAGCCTTCCTATCAGACGCTGGTTCGCGACATCGAGCGCGTGCGCGACCACGAGGACGGCCTTGCCGCGGCCGGCAAGATCGCCGGCGAGCTCAAAGGCTTGCGCGAGGAACTCCGGCACCAGATGACGGCAGGGCTGAAGCGCGAATTCGATGCGCTCCGCCAAGATATCGAGCGCGCCTACACGTCGTCAGCCGCCGTCAGGAACGGCAGCGAGCTCGGCGTCGAGTTCGAGCGGCTTTCCGACGCCATTCAATCGCTCGCAGGGCGCAGCGACGACAAGAGCACCAATCTGCTGCGCCTCGAGCTCGAGCAGGTGAAGACCGCGCTCGACACGCTGGCGCACGACGAATCCGCCCGCTCTTCCGATCTCGACCGCCGCTGGGCGCGGATGGAGGACCGGAGCCACACGCCGGATCCGGCGATCGCCGCCCTGCATGGCCGGCTGGAAGACATCAACCGCGCGGTGAACAATCTGCCGGAATCGCTTTCGCTGCGTTCGCTCGAAGAGAAGGTGCGCACGCTTGCCGGCGCCGTCGATCATTTCGCCCGCCAGCAGGAGGGTGTGAGCGCCGGCTCCTTCGCGCAAATCGAAGAGCGGCTCGACGAAATCTCACGCGCCATCGTTGCCTCGGCCGTCTCGGTGACTCAGCCAAACTTCGACCCGCAGCCGTTCGAGCGGATCGAGGCGCGGATTTCATCGCTTGCGCGGCAGATCGAGGAGTTGATCGAGGATCGCCCGGGCGGCGAAGTCATCGACCGCCTCAACATGCTTTCGCAGCGCGTCGACGAGATCGCGCTGCGCGGTCAACTGCCTGAAAAGGCAATGGAAAAGCTCGCCGGGCAGGTAGCATTGATCGCCGACCGGCTGGACAGCGCGCCTGCCGTCATGCCGGACACCGATCAGGTGCTGCGCGGCATCGAGGAGCGCTTCGATGTCCTTTCCGATCTGCTCGATCGCCGCCAGGGCGACGCCATCGAGCACGGCCAGGCGCTCTTCCGCGATCTGGAACGCCGCCTCGACCAGCTTGCAACGCGTCTCGACGAGCGGCAGCCGGCCATGACCGATACCGCCGGAATCATGGACGCGATCGACCAGCGCTTTGTGGAGCTCACCCGCAAGCTGGAAAGCCGGGGGCCTGCTGGGGGCGCTGCGATCAGTACGCTCGAAGCGCGGCTCGACGACATTTCGGCTCAGCTCGAAGCTTCGACCATGAAGGTCGCCAGCATCGATCCCAAGCTGATCCGGAGCCTCGAAGCGCAGGTTGCCGGACTGTCCGCGCATCTTTCCAAGCCAAACCAGCCGCTGCCCGATTTCGACGACATCGGTCCGAGACTCGACGACATCGAAAGGTCCATCGCCGGCAGCCGCGAAACCATCCTCGAAGCTGCCCGGCATGCGGCCGAGAACGCCGTGCGCGCTTTGGGTTCGAACGGCATCGAAGGCGCTGCGGCCGCGGGGCTCGCCCAGGACCTGAAGGCTCTGGATCAGTTGAGCCGCAATTCGGACGAGCGCAACACCAAGACCTTCGAAGCGATCCACGAGACGCTGCTGAAGATCGTCGAACGGCTTGCACGGCTCGAAGAGGACCGCTCCGGCCGTTACGCGCGCATGGAGCCGGAGCAGCCGCGCAAGCAGACGCTGGAACACGCGCCGTCCATCGAACCCGGCATCGAGGCTCCGCTCGCAGGCGATCAGGATTTCGGCAAGGCCGAACAGGAATTTTCCGCCCGGCGTACGCCGGCGGAGGCTGCCGCGGCGGCGGCCGTCGCCGCCATGGACGCAGAACCAACAGTCGTTCCGGAGAAAAGCCGCGGCGCCCGCTCGCTGTTTGGCGGCCTGACGCGCGCTTTCTCCAAAAAGGAAAAGGTCGAGCCTACGTTGAGCGTCGAAGCTCCCGTGGTCGAAGTCGACACGCCAGTCGCTGATCTCGATGCACCGCTCGATCCAAAGATAGCGAACCGCCCGCTCGAACCGGGTTCGGGTGCGCCTGACCTCAGCGCCATCATGCGCCGAGTCCGCGACGAACGCGGCCAGCCGGTACGGCAAGGCGACACGGACACCGCCAAGTCGGACTTCATCGCAGCGGCGCGCCGCGCGGCGCAGGCGGCTGCGGCCGAGGCCGAAATCGCCAAGCGAGGCTCTTCGGGGTCTGGCGCCGGAAAGGTTTCGTCGCTCGGTGGCCTGTTCAATATTCGCCGCAAGCCGGTACTAATGGCTGCCGCGGCTATTCTCATCGCACTCGCCGCCCTGCAGCTCGGCAAAGCCTTTGTCGGCGGCGGCAAGCAGCAGGTGGCTGGGACGACAAGCGCACCGGCTGTGATCGAGGAGCCCATCGGGGCTGAAACCGCGACGATGATGGACCCTGCCCCGTCGGACGAGATTTCCTCGGAGCAGCCGGACGAGATCGCAGGCGACGCCGCCGGCGCCTTCAGCGAACCCGAAATTGTCGAAGACACGACGGAGCCTGTTCCGTCCCTGGACGCGCCCGCGCCGGCGGAGGCCGATCCGCGACCCGTCCGCCAGGCGGAACCGGCCACGACGGCGACGGTCGAGCCAACTCCGGGAGCGCCCGCGATCAATGAGGACAGCACGACCGCGACGACGCTAACCGAAAAGGTTGTGTCCGCGCCTGCTGCTGCTCCGGCTGAATCCATCCCCGAGGAAGCCGGCCCGCTGCCGCTCCGCGAGGCGGCTGCGCAAAGCGACGCCAAGGCTCTGTTCGAGATCGGCTCGCGTTACGCGGAGGGCCGCGGCGTAAAGCAGGACATGGCCGCGGCGGCGAAATGGTACGAGAAAGCGGCCGATCTCGGTCTGGCCCCGGCTCAGTATCGCATCGGCAATTTCTACGAAAAGGGCCTCGGCGTGGAGCGCGACGTCGCCAAGGCCAAGACGTGGTACCAGATGGCGGCCGAGCAGGGTAACGCCAGCGCCATGCACAATCTCGCAGTGCTCTTCGCCATGGGCGCCGATGGCACGACCGACAATGAATCCGCCGCGCGCTGGTTCATCGAGGCCGCCGATTTCGGTGTGAAGGACAGCCAGTTCAACCTGGGCATCCTGTCGGCCAAAGGCGTCGGCATGCCGCAGAACCTGGAAGAATCTTATAAGTGGTTCGCACTCGTTGCCAAAGCCGGCGACAAGGATGCCGCTTCCAAGCGGGACGAGATCGCCAACGCGCTCCGCCCCGAGCAGCTCACCAAGGCGCGAGCCGCGGCCGAACTGTGGAAGGCGAAGCCCGTCAAGGCCGAGGCCAACACCGTCGACCTGCCGGACGCTTGGCTGGACAGCAAGGATTTGACGACGGCAAGCGTCGACATGCGCCAGGCCGTGCGCAACATCCAGCTCATCCTCAACAAGAACGGTTACGATGCCGGTACCGCGGATGGCCTGATGGGCGACAAGACGAAATCGGCCATCGCCGAATTCCAGAAGGCGAATGGCATGAACCCGACCGGCGAGGTCGACGAGCCGCTGGTCAAGGCGCTGCTCGAAAAGAAGTGATGGCGGGCCTGCCGCCGTCGCTTCGCAGCTTCCGTTCATCAAGTTTCGAATTTCTTTTGATTTCTGCGGCTTGCAGGCCGTTGAAGTTTGACTTCGCCCTATTGTCGGCGCAAGAACCCAATAGTCTCCACGCCAATTTTCAGCGGGTCCGGCAACACCAAGAATATCGAGTCTGACGGGTGGGCATCTATCTCCCGATCGCCGAAATGTCTGTCAATGTATTCGTGCTGCTCGCGATGGGCGCGGCGGTCGGGTTTCTGTCGGGCATGTTCGGGGTCGGCGGCGGCTTCCTGATCACTCCATTGCTGATTTTCTACAACATTCCGCCGGCCATCGCCGTTGCCACCGGCGCCAATCAGGTCATCGCATCGTCCTTCTCAGGCGCGCTTTCGCACCTCAAGCGCGGCACGCTCGATTTCAAGCTTGGCTCCGTGCTGCTCGCGGGCGGCATCGTCGGCTCGTCCATCGGCGCCTATGTGTTCGCGATTCTGCGCGCCGTCGGCCAGCTCGATCTGTTCATCTCGCTGCTCTATGTCGCGCTGCTCGGCACCGTCGGCGGATTGATGCTGGTTGAGAGCGTCAACGCCATCCGCAAGGCGCGTGGCGGCGGCGTCCCACCGCCGTTGAAGAAATCCGGCCAGCACAACTGGATCCACCGGCTGCCGCTGAAAATGCGTTTTCGTACCTCGAAGCTTTTCGTCAGCGTCATCCCGGTGATCGGGCTCGGCGTCGCCATCGGCTTCCTCGCCGCGATCATGGGCGTCGGTGGCGGCTTCATCATGGTGCCGGCGCTGATCTACCTGCTGAAGGTGCCGACCAACGTCGTCGTCGGGACCTCACTGTTCCAGATCATCTTCACCGCGGCCTACACGACCATCATCCACGCGACGGCCAACCAGACTGTCGATATCGTCCTCGCCTTCCTGCTGATGGTCGGTGGCGTCGCGGGAGCGCAATACGGGGCGAAGGCGGGGCAGCGGCTGCGGGGCGAACAGTTGCGCATGCTGCTGGCACTCCTGGTCGTCGCGGTGGCGCTGCGCCTCGGCTTCGACCTGTTCGTGCGGCCGGAGAGCATCTATTCCCTCACCGGCGTCGAGGGGGCGTGAGCGATGCGGCGGCTCTTTCCACTCCTCGCCGCATTGGCGCTCTGGCCAGCGCTCTCCTTTGCCCAGCAGAATCCCGAGGGCATCGAGATCGGCCTTTCTACCGACCGCGTCGCCATCACGGCCGACTTCTCAGGCGCCGACTTGACCATTTTTGGTTCGCTGGAAAACGCCGATCCGCTGGTCGCCCGCCAGGGCCGCTATGACGTGATCGTGGTGCTGGAGGGACCAGCACGGCCGGTCGTCGTCTGGCGCAAGGACCGTGTGCTCGGCATGTGGATCAACACGATCTCGGAACTCTTCCTCAACGTGCCGGTCTCTTACTCGATCGCCACCACACGCATGCTGCAGGACATTACCGATCCGGACAGCTACCGGCGCCTGTCGCTGGGCTCGAACTACATCTATCTCGAGCCGGCTGAGAAGACCGAGGCGCCTGCCACGATCCAGGAATTCACCGCGGCGCTGCGTGACCGCAAAAAGGCCGCCAGCCTCTACAATGAGCGCATCGGTGGAGTGGAGTTCCTGTCGCAGAACCTCTTCCGCGCGACCGTCGAACTCGCGCCTAATGTGCCTGTCGGTACGCACAAGGCGCGCGCCTTCCTGTTCAAGGCAGGCATGTTCATCAAGGAAACGTCCGCGCCGCTGCACATCGTCAAATCGGGCGTCGAGCAGTCGATCTTCAACGTGTCGCGCGAGTACGGGTTTTTCTACGGCCTCTTTGCCGTGACGCTTGCCATGGTGACCGGCTGGCTCGGCCGCATGATCTTCCGCAGAGACTAGCCGCTACGGCCGGAGCGCCGCGCCGGCGATCGCAAAGATGCGGCTGTCGCCCAGCATGTAGGCCATGAAGCGTTCCCAGCGGAACAGGCCGGCATAGGCCCGGTCGAGCACGTTGAGCGAACCGGTGAACGCGCCGAACGCCGGCATCACAAGGCGATGGCCGTCCGTGGCAAAACAGCGCCGCTTCAGCGACCTGCCGCGATAGACGATCCGCGCGCAGGGATGCAGGTGGCCCGCCACCTCGCCGTCGATGACGCTGCCCGACGGCTCATGACGGAACATCAGGCCTCCGATGGCCAGTTCGCGAACGGTTTCACCCGGTAGGCCGGCCGGCGCATCCGGATCGTGATTGCCGGTGATCCAGAACCAGTCGCGCCCCGCCATCAGGCTTTCGAGCTGGAGCTTGAAGGGTTCCGGCATGCGCGCCGCGCCACCGCCATCGTGGAATGAATCGCCGAGGCTGATCACGATGCGCGGCGCGTAGCGGCCAATCACGGCCTGCAGCCGCAGCAATGTCGCCGCCGTGTCATATGGCGGCAGGAACGCGCCGCGCCGCGCAAAGGACGAGCCCTTCTCGAGATGCAGGTCGGAGACCGCCAGCATGCCGAGCTCGGGGAAATACAGCACGCCAGAGGAATCGCAGACCGCCCGCTCGCCGGCGATCGCGATCTGGTCACGTGCAATCCTCTCCACCGCCTCCGTCACGCTTTCTTTCGCTCCTTCGCCAGGCTCATCGCTTCCTCGATGATCGCCTCGGCCTCGCCCAGCAGGCTTTCGCTCGCACCGCCAGGCACCTGTTCCTTGCCGATCTCCAGCATCACCGGCACCGCCAGCGGCGAGATCTGGTCGAGATCCTTATGAATGATTCGGCCACGAATGCGCGAGAGCATATCGCCAAGTCTCCTGACATCGAGCAGGCCGGACGCCGCGTCGGCCCGCGTCGCCTGCAGCAGGATATGGTCCGGCTCGTGGCTGCGCAGCACGTCGTAGATCAGGTCCGCCGACACCGTGACCTGCCGGCCGGTCTTCTCCTGCTGGCCCGGGAACTTCTTCTCGATCAGCCCGGCGATGACCGCAACGTTGCGGAACATGCGCTTCAGCATCCAACTGTCGGCCAGCCAGGCATCGAGATCGTCGCCCAGCATGTCCTCATCGAACAGCTCGCCGAGCGTCGGCCTGCCGGCCTTGAAGATCGTGCCGAGATCGTCGAGCCCCCAGACGGCGAGCGAATAATCCGTCGCGACAAAGCCAAGCGGCTTCGCCTTGGCGCGCTCCAGCCGGCGTGTCAGGAGCATGCCGAGCGTCTGGTGCGCGAGCCGGCCTTCGAACGGATAGGCGACCATGTAGAAGCGGTTGCCGCGCGGAAACGTCTCGACCAGCAGATCGCCGCGCGGTGGCAGTATCGACTTCGCCTTCTGCAGGCGCAGCCAGTCCGCCACCTGTTTTGGCAGCAGCTTCCAGCGGCGTGGATCGGCCAGCATGCCGCGCACTTCGTCGGCGAGATAGGTCGAGAGCGGGAACTTGCCGCCGGCATAAGACGGCACCATCACATCCGCCCCACTGCCATTCGAGACCAGCACCTCATTCTCGCGGATGCCCTCGAATCGCAGGATCTTTCCCGCGAACAGGAACGTGTTTCCGTAGGTCAGCGACTCGGCAAAATACTCCTCGATCTTGCCGAGGATCGGTCCGCCGCGCGACACGGTGCCCTTGCCCGGGCGAACGTAGCGCACGTTGAGCTCCGGCATCTCGACGATGGTGCCGACATTCAGCCGATACTGCTGCGCGATGCGCGGATGCGACACGCGCCATTTGCCGTCCTTGTTCTGGCGGATGCGGGCGTATCGCTCATAGCTCTTCAGCGCATAGCCGCCGGTGGCGACGAAATCGACGGCACCGTCGAATGTGTCGCGGTCGAGTTCGGCATAGGGCGCCGAACTCGTCACCTCGCGGTAGAGATCGTCTGCATCGAACGCTTCGCCGCATGCGCAGCCGAGAATGTGCTGCGCCAGCACATCCAGCGCGCCGGTCGCCAGCGGCGGTGTGTCCTGCGCGCCCGCGGTATTGGCCTCGAGTGCGGCGCGGCACTCCAGCACCTCGAACCGGTTGGAGGGCACGAGGATCGCTTTCGACGGCTCGTCCATGCGGTGGTTGGAGCGGCCGATACGCTGCGCCAGCCGCGACGCTCCCTTCGGCGCGCCGACATGGACGACAAGGTCGACGTCGCCCCAATCGATGCCGAGATCGAGGGTCGACGTCGCAACGATGGCGCGGAGCGCGTTCTGCTCCATCGCCTTCTCGACCCGCCGCCGCTGGCCGACATCGAGCGAACCGTGATGCAGCGCGATCGGCAGGCTGTCCTCATTGATGCGCCACAGCTCCTGGAAGAGAAGCTCAGCCTGGCTGCGCGTGTTGACGAAAAGGAGCGTCGTCCGGTGCTTCTTGACCTCCTCATAGACCTCCGGAATCGCGTAGCGCGACGTGTGCCCGGCCCACGGCACACGCTCGCGCGAATCCAGGATCGAGATGTTCGGTTTCGCTCCGCCGGTGACCGTGATGAGTTCGGCGAGTGGCGCGTTACCCTCCCCCTTGAGGTGAGGGTCGATCGGCGAAGCCGATCGGGGTGGGGGTACTGGAAGTGCTAGGCCCCCTTGCGGCACCAGCCAGCGCCGCAGATCGTCCGGCTCGGCCACCGTGGCGGACAGGCCGATCGTCTGAACGTCCGGTACATAGTGCCTCAGCCGCGCCAGCCCGAGCGCCAGCAGATGCCCGCGTTTCGACGTAACAAGCGAGTGGAGTTCGTCGAACACGACGTAGCGCAGATCCTTGAAGAATCGCCGCGCGTCCGATGATGCGATCAGCAGCGCAAGTTGCTCCGGCGTCGTCAGCAATATGTCGGGGGGCACGAGTTTCTGTCGTTGCCGTTTGTGCTGCGGTGTGTCGCCAGTCCGCGTCTCGATCGCGATCGGCAGGCCCATCTCGCTGACCGGCTTGCCGAGATTGCGCTCGATATCGACGGCCAGCGCCTTCAATGGCGAGATGTAGAGCGTGTGAATTCCGCGAAAGGCTTCGCCCGGTTTGCGCTTGGGTCGGACTGTCAATTCCGTCAGCGCCGGGAGAAAACCAGCGAGCGTCTTGCCTGCGCCGGTCGGTGCGATCAGCAGGACGGATTTACCGGCCTGCGCTTTCGCCAGAAGGTCGAGCTGATGTGCACGCGGCGCCCAACCGCGCTCCCCGAACCATCTGACAAACGGTTCGGGCAACGCGGCGGCAATCGTATCCCTGGAGATGCGCGGCTTGGCTGTCACCCGGCAGAGGTAGCGCGGCTAAAGGCTCCAGCCAAGGAAAAAGAACAAAACAGGATCAGGCGGCTTTGATGGTCGGAATTCCGCTGACATCCACGTCCCGTTGCGCATGCCAGGTGTCATGCGCTGCCTGCATCCGCACCCAGACGCCGGCACCATCGCCGAACAATTTTCCCAGGCGCACCGCCACTGCCGGCGTGACAGGCTGCTTGCTGTTCAGGATGTCGTAGAGCGTCTGCCGCGAAATCCCGAGCAGGCGCGCGATCTCCGCCTTGCTGCGACCGGTCGCCGGGATCACGATCTCGGAAAGAATCTCGCCCGGATGCGCGGGTTCGATCGAGGGATGCCGCAAGCTCTCAGTTCCCATGATAGTCCTCCAGATCAACCTCAATCGCATTCTCGCCGTCCCAGCCGAAGGTCAGCCGCCAATTTCTCGACACCAAGACCGCGAAACGACCAGCTTGATCGCCTGTCAGCGCGTGAAATCCAAAACCGGGCGAGTCCATCTCTTGCGGTGAGGCCGCAACATCTAGACGAGAAAGAATGAGCCGCACCTTCCGACGCCAGTCCGGGCGAATCCCCGACTCATCGCCCTTCGTCCAGTAGCGTTTGAGCGCGCGGTTCCGGAAATTTGCGATCACAGACATAATGTAAGGCAATGCCTTACGTCTGTAAATACCTTACACTGGCCTCGCCACAACAATCAGCCCCTCGATAGCCTCCCCCCGGTCCATCCGGATGGCCCCGCGGCTCATCGATGTCAGCGCCAGGCCAGCCTGGCCGAGGGTGTCTCGAACATAGGTCTCCGAATGGGCGTATCGGCGCGACTCCCGCAGCTTGAGCGGCTGAGGCCCATCGTTCTGCTCCACCGAGAATGCAAAGAGGCCGCCAGGCTTCAACGCGTCGGAAACCATCCGCGCAATGCCATCCAGCGCGCCGACATACATGAAGACGTCGGCGGCGATGATCAGGTCCGCGCTCGCGGCAGCGAGTTCCAGCGTCTGGAGGTCGGCCTTTTCCACGCGGTCATAGACCTTCTTGGCCTCGGCCTTCTTCAACATCGCTGCCGAGATATCGTAGCCCTCCAGCCGTCCGGCCAGCGGCCTGAGCTTCTCGCCCATCAGCCCCGTGCCGCAGCCAAGGTCGATTGCGGTACCAAACGGCGCGAATGGCTTCACCGCGTCGAGCAACAGGTCCGGCACGCGGTAGCCCAGCTTTTCCACCAATGAAGCATCGAAGGTCTCGGCATACTGGTCGAAGAGCGCCTCGACGAAGCCGCCCGGCGGTGCGGAGGATTTTGGCGTTGCGCCCGCCAGCTCCAGCTTGAGCACGGCACCCGTCTGGCCATCTGGATCGAGCTTCAGAACCGTCCGCCAGGCCGCGACCGCCGGCTCCTTCTGGTTCGCCGCTTCATACATTTCGCCCAGCCGGAACCAGCCCAGCGCCCAACCGGGCGCCAGCTCCAGCGCGTTCAGCATCAGCTCGGCCGCGGCGACAGGATCGCCCGACTCGAACAGCATTTCCGCATAGTCGGCGCGCCGGTCGGCGAGGATGTCGGCCGAGGATCGTGGCAGCGGTTTCAAGCGCGATGCTCCATGCGGCGCTCTATCGCGAGTCAGGAGATGAGTTCAACTGCCTTCCCGCGGCGCGCGAAATACCTATCTTGCTGACAATGCGCGCACGCGACCTGCTTTGTCCCAAGCCCGGCGGCCTTTATTGTCCGCCCGGCGACTTCTTCATCGACCCTGTCCGCCCGGTCGGCCGGGCGTTGATCACACACGGCCACTCCGACCACGCGCGCTCGGGTCACGATCATGTGCTCGCCACCCAGCAGACCCTCGACATCATGGAGCTGCGCTACGGCGAGGACTATGCGGACTCTACGCAGGCTATCGGGTATGGCGAGACCGTCAGCGTCAACGGCGTGACTGTCACCTTCCACCCCGCCGGCCATGTGCTCGGCTCCGCGCAGATCGAGGTGGAGCATGGCGGCACCAAGATCGTCGTGTCTGGCGATTACAAGCGCGTGCCGGACCCGACCTGCACGCCGTTCGAGCCGGTTCAATGCAATGTCTTCATCACCGAGGCAACCTTCGGCCTGCCGGTGTTCCGCCACCCTGACGCAAGCGACGAGATCGCCCGGCTGCTCAAGTCGGTGCGGCAGTTTCCGGAGCGCAGCCATCTCGTCGGCGCCTATGCGCTCGGCAAGGCGCAGCGCGTCATGCGGCTGCTCCGCGACGCCGGCTACAATGAGCCGATCTACATCCACGGCGCGTTGGAGACGCTGAGCGCCTACTATCAGAGCCAGGGCGTCGAGCTTGGCGAGCTCAAACCCGCGACGCTGGAGAAAGGCAACAAAACCAGTTTCGAAGGCGCAGTCGTCATCGGCACGCCATCCGCTTTCGCCGATCGCTGGGCGCGCCGTTTTCCAGACCCGGTGTCCTGCTTCGCCTCAGGCTGGATGCGCATCCGCCAGCGCGCCAAGCAGCTCGGCGTCGAGCTGCCGCTGATCATCTCCGACCACTCCGACTGGGATGAACTCACCGACACGATCAAGGAGACCGGCGCGTCGGAAGTCTGGGTCACACATGGCCGCGAAGAAGCGCTGGTCCGCTGGTGCGAGCTCGAAGGCATCAAAGCCAAGGCGTTGCACCTCGTCGGCTATGAGGACGAGGGCGACTGATGCAGCGGTTCGCCGAACTCCTCGACCGGCTGGTGCTGACGCCGTCGCGCAACGGGAAACTGACGCTGCTCGTTGATTACTTCCGCACCGTTGAAGATCCGGACCGCGGGCTGGCGCTGGCCGCGATCACCGGCGACCTCACCATCGCGGCCGTGAAGCCGGCGATGCTGCGCACGCTGATCACCGAGCGCATGGACCCGGTGCTGTTCGGCTATTCCTACGATTATGTCGGCGACCTCGCCGAAACCGTGTCGCTGGTCTGGCCCGAGAGCGAGGCGGAGAGGGCCCACGAGCCGACGCTCGGCGAGGTGGTGAAGGCGCTGCAGTCTGCGAGCCGCTCGGATGGTCCGAAGGTGCTCGCGCGACTGCTCGACGACGCCGACGTCTCCGCTCGCTTCGCCATCATCAAGCTCGTCACCGGCGGCCTGCGCATCGGCGTCACCGCGCGGCTGGCCAAGCAGGCGCTGGCGGATTTCGGCAAGGTCGATGTCTCCGAGATCGAGGAGTTGTGGCACGGACTTGAGCCGCCCTATCGCCCACTTTTTGCCTGGCTTGAAGGCAGCGCGCCGAAACCGGAGAAGCGCGCCGCCGCGCTCTTCCGCCCGGTGATGCTTTCCAATCCAGTCGAGGACAAGGATCTGGAGAAGCTCGAGCCCGCCGACTATCTCGCCGAATGGAAATGGGATGGCATCCGCGTTCAGGTCGTGTCCGAAGGGGGCGTGCGCCGGCTCTATTCGCGCACCGGCGACGATGTGTCGGGTGCTTTTCCCGATCTCGTCGAGGCGATCGATTTCGACGCCGTGCTCGACGGCGAGCTGCTGGTTGGCAGTCCGCCGGAATGGGTCGGCAGCTTTGGCGACCTGCAGCAGCGGCTGAACCGCAAAACCGTGTCGGGCAAGATGCGCGAGCAGTATCCGGCCTTTGTCCGCTGCTACGACCTCATGCTGGAGGGCACTGACGATCTTCGCGAACTGCCGCTCGCCGAGCGCCGCGCGCGGCTGACGAAATTTCTGGCGAATGCCGATCCTGCTCGCTTCGATCTGTCACCGACTGTCGATTTCACCGACTGGCCGTCGCTGGATGAGCTACGCAAAAGTCCGCCGCACCCGATCATCGAAGGCGTGATGATCAAGCGCAGGGATTCGCCCTATCTCGCCGGGCGGCCGAAAGGCCCGTGGTTCAAATGGAAGCGCGATCCATTCACCGTCGACGCGGTGCTGATGTATGCACAGCGCGGCCACGGCAAACGGTCGAGCTACTATTCCGATTTCACCTTCGGCGTCTGGGCCGGCCCCGCCGAGGAAAGCGAACTGGTGCCCGTGGGAAAAGCCTATTTCGGCTTCACCGACGAAGAATTGCGCCAGCTCGACAAATATGTCCGCGACAACACGATCGAACGCTTCGGCCCGGTGCGGTCCGTGCGCGCCGACCAGACGCAAGGGCTGGTGCTGGAGATCGCCTTCGAAGGCTTGAACCGCTCGACGCGGCATCGCTCCGGCGTAGCGATGCGCTTTCCCCGCATCTCGCGGCTGAGGTGGGACAAGCCTACGGCCGAAGCCGACCGTATCGAGACGCTGACGGCGATGCTTGATTAAGGTGTGTTGAGATTCAGGTCAGGCCGAGCCGAAAATGCCGGATTTCGAGAACCGGAGCGGAGCGTACATTGGTACGTGAGCACCGGAAGCGGAGAAAGCCGCCATTTGCAGGCCGGTCTCACCTGAATATCACACACCTTAGTTCGTCGACACCCGGATCTCGTAAATGTCGAGCGCCTTGCCGCCATTGGTGATGTCGGAGTTGATGGCGATAGTGCCGCCGGCGCCTGGCGCCTTTTGCGGCATCTCGATTTCAAACAGGAAGTCTCCCTTGGCGTAACCGGCAGCGTAGCGCTTGCGGCCACAATCGCCGAGTTCGCCGAAATTGCAGTCGACCGCGAATTGCGTCTCCTTACCCTCTTCCGAGCGTGCGACGACGTTGAAAGTCGCCTGCTTGCCTGCGAGCCGTTCGAGAATACCCTGGCCGACGTCGAAGGCGACGGTCGATCCGGCATCTGTCGAGCGGATGCGGATGAAGGAGCCGGTGTCGTCCTCCATCACGTCCGCGCTCGTGCCGCTTGGCGCGTTCGCGCTGGTCGGATCGGATGGCGAGAACACCGTCACCCAGTTGCGCTGGGCATCCGCCTCGCCCGGAAGCTGAGGCGCGTTGTTCTCCTCGTCCGGATCGAAATCCTCTTCCTCGGTGGTCACCGGCGGGTTCGGCACGGACGAGTCGATTTCCTCCGGCGTCTTGAAGAGGCCGGTGGACATGCCCCACCACACGCCGATGCCGATCGCCGCAATCAGCGTCGCGCCGAGGAACAGAGCGGCAAACGGACGTCGCCGCTCGCGCGCGACATTCGGACCGCCCCCCGTGCTCACCTCGTCCGGGCCAACATCTTCAGGGCCGACAGGCGGTGTGCCGGGCGGCCCAAAATCGTCGAGGTTGGGGAAATAGGATTGCGGCACCGGCCCGCTGGCATTGCTCTCAACCGACGGCGTTGGCGCGGCCGCCTGAGCTTCGGCAGGCCGGGCCGCCGGGCTATCCATTGCGATTTCGGGCGCTCTGGAGCGCTCCGTCCTTCGCGGCTCCGAGCCCCACGACACATCGATATTGGGATCTGCGGGCTCCGAGCGCTGCGCCGGTGCAGCCGGTTCGACCCGCGGCGCCTCCGGCTCGACGCGCCGCACGGCGGCGGCCTCAACGCGTGGCGCGGTCGGTTCTGGGCGACGCGACACGGCAGGCTCTACCCTTGGTGTCGCTGCCTCGACCGGCGGTGCCGCCGGTTCGATGCGAGGCGTTTCCGCGCGCGGCGCGTGCCTGCGGTCGACGTCCAGCGAGGGGAAAGCTGGAATGAACTCCGACTCGATTTCGGCGATCTTGCCCTTCACGCTGGCGCGGCGGCGTTCGGCTACATCGAGCGTGATGCCCGGATTGTGCTCAATGGCGCGTTCGAGCGCGGCAAAGGCCTTGCGGTAGACGCCTTCACGGAACGCGCGATCGTCCGCGTTGCCTTTTTCCAACGCGCTCCTGATCGCCTTTTCGACTGCGTCCAAGCAAAAATCCCTTTCGTCCCCGCAGGATAGCGGATGGTTAGCCCCGCCAGCCGCCAACCGCAACATTCACAAACATAGTGCTGAACGATCTTCCCCGCCTTAACGGCGAATTCAGGCCAAAGCTCATGCCGAAACCGCGTTGCGCCGCAAAAATCATCTGCTAGAAGAACTGACGTTTCCGTAAACGTCAATTTTCACGTGAAGGTTCCGCATGGCGCTGCCCGACATCCTGAAAAAGAATCTCCGCATCCCGGTTGTCGGTTCGCCGCTCTTCATCATCTCCCATCCGCCGCTGGTCCTTGCGCAATGCAAGGCCGGCATCGTCGGCTCGTTCCCGGCTTTGAATGCGCGGCCGCAGTCGCAACTCGACGAATGGCTGGCCGAAATCACCGAGTCGCTCGAACGGCACGATGAAGAGAACCCCGACAACCCCGCGGCGCCCTATGCGCTCAACCACATCGTCCACAAGTCGAACACGCGGCTGGAACAGGATCTCGCGACCTGCGTCAAATACAAGGTGCCGATCGTCATCACCTCGCTCGGCGCGGTTCCGGAGTTGAACGAGGCGGTGCACTCCTATGGCGGCATCGTGCTGCACGACATCATCCATGACCGCCACGCGCGCAAGGCGATCGAGAAAGGCGCGGACGGTCTGATCGCGGTCGCCACCGGCGCCGGCGGACACGCCGGGACACTCTCACCTTTCGCGCTCGTGCAGGAGATCCGCCAGTGGTTCGACGGGCCGCTGCTCCTGTCAGGCGCGATCGCCAATGGCGGCGCGATCCTCGCCGCGCAGGCGATGGGCGCCGACCTCGCCTATGTCGGCTCATCCTTCATCGCGACCGACGAGGCGCGCGCGCTCGACGAATACAAGCAGATGATCGTCGAGTCGAAGGCGGCAGACATCGTCTATTCGAACCTCTTCACCGGCGTGCACGGCAATTACCTGAAGGGCTCTGTCCGCGCCCAGGGCCTGGATCCGGACAATCTGCCTGTCTCCGATCCGACCAAGATGAATTTCGCTGGCAGCGAGACCAAGGCCTGGAAGCACATCTGGGGCTGCGGCCAGGGCATCGGCGCGGTCGATGAGATCATGCCGGCCGCGAAGCTGGTCGACAGACTGGCCGACGAATACGCTGCCGCGCGGGCGGCGCTGTTGGCGAACTGATCAGACGAGCGCCACGCACCTACCTCAAGTACATCAAAAATGACGACCAGAGACTTGCGAGCAAAGATTTCTCGCATAAGCGTCGGTCATTCCGGATACGAAATCTACAAGAATCCGTAGCGAATCATCCACATTTTCTGGGAATGAGTCCTCTTTACTGTCGATCTTTCCGCCCTTTAGATAAACTTTATACCCGGGAAACATCACTCGCATCATATTTCTATTCTTGTCGTTCAAGGTCTTTGCCGGTTTGCTAAAATAATCCTCAATTACAAAGAAAAACTCATCGAGCAACCTCCGAACAGTATGAAAGGCTGCCGCCTCCTTCCTTACTTTATAATCTTGATAATAGATCTTATCTCTTACCAAAGACCTGAGGCTTGTTTGCAAATTATCTAAACTCTCAGAAGAAAGCATCAATGACAGCTTTCCGGCTGACTTCGGCTTCATGTAATCTGGATAGTTGTGCAAAAATCTTTCTTGACACATTGTAATCATCGCGAATATCGCCGCAGAGCGAAGTAGTTTAATTCGTTCTTGGGCCTCCGGCCGCGCTTGATCAATTCTGCTTTGCTTGAGACGTCCTTTCGTGATAAATCGAAGCAGTTCGTAAACTTCTTTAATATCGAGCAATCCATACTTAAGTCCGTCCTCAAGATCGGAAGTTAGATACGCGATATCATCTGCGGCTTCCATTATATAAGAAAGCGGATGCCTGAAGAATTTCTTCTCCTCGCCGCCGCCTAATAGGCCAACTTCGTCAAATATACTTTCAGCAGTAAATCTCTCCGACGCGTAGAATCCAAATTTCGACGGTCCTTTTTCGGGCTTTGTAGGTTTGCTGAACCAAGGATATTTCACAGTAGCGGCAATAGTTGCGCACGTTAGTTGCATACCGCCAATTTCTTCAGGCCATCCTTCGAGCTTGGTTATTACTCTGAACCCCTGAGGATTACCGTCAAACGCGAGATAGTCGTTGAGAATATCTGGGCTACACAACTGCTCGCCCACGTGCCTTCTTTCTTCGCCAAAGCGGCCTTGAAACCAAGATCTGATTGCATACTCTCCGATATGCCCAAATGGCGCGTTTCCGATGTCGTGTGCGCTTGTCGCCGCAGCAACGATCTCCACAACATCTCTGGTTGCTATGCCGTTATGCCTGCAAGCGTCGACTATCTCTTTGTGAGCCTCATTATTATGTTTTTCAAATGAGGAGAAAATTGCGGCCGCCAACGTGCGCGATATACTCACAGCTTCCAGAGTATGGGTTAATCTATTTCGAACATAATCTGTCTCTGGAAAGGTAAATAGTTGAGCTTTCCCTTGAAGTCTGCGAAACGATGACGAAAAAATAATTCTATCTACGTCGCGAGAATGCTCTGTAAAGAGCTTATCTTCTTTGGAAGTCCTGTTTGAGCGGCCCCTGTGACGAGCCCGAGACAGCAATTTTTGCCAAGAAAGTTTCATATACTCTCCCCAACCCGCATGTCTTCTAGGTGTTTTTTTTAGCAGGCGAAAGAGTTTTTAATCGCAACTTGGTACTGTTAGCCTAGCAGCTATCAGACGAGCGCCACGCCCTTCGTCTTCGCGCTCTTGAAGGTCGCGTCGATGACCTTCTGGATGTCCGCCGCGCGGCGGAAGGACGGATCGCCGTTGACGCCCGATTTCAGGGCCTCGGCGAACCGCACGGCGTTGCGCTTCACCGGCGGCATCTCGATCTTCTTCCAGCGGTTCTTGTCGATGTCCTTGCCGAGGCAACCCATCAGGCTGGACTCGTGCCCGGTCGTCTCGACGCGCAGCGCGCCCTTGGTGCCGTGCAGCGCCAGCGTCAGATCGTTGGCATGGCCGGTTGCGTAGCGCGTCGCGAGGATCGTGCCGAGCGCGCCATTGGCGAACTTCGCTGTCATTACCACGCTGTCATTGGCGTCGAGTCTGTACTCGCCGATACGCTCGCCGTCTGCCTTCGGGAAGGTCGCCATGTCGGCCTTGAGGCCGACGATGTCCTGGCAGGCGCCGTAGCTGGCGAAATCGAGGATATGAACACCGACGTCGCCCAGCACGCCGGCCGAGCCGTGCTTGGTCGACAGCCGCCACAGCCAGCGCTCGCCGGTGCGCCAGTCGCCCCAGTGCTTGCCCACCAGCCAGCCCTGACGGTAGCTCGCCTCGACGTGGCGCAGATCGCCGATCTCGCCGGCCTCGACCATCTGCTTCGCCCGCTGGATCGCCGGCGAATTGCGGTAGGTCAGGTTCACCATGTTCATCAGGCAGGCCTTCTCGGCGGCCTCGGTCATGGCCAGCGCATCCTCATAGTTCTGCGCCAGCGGTTTTTCGCAAAACACGTGCTTGCCGGCTGCCACCAGCGCCAGCGTCGTCACCTTGTGCACGCCGTCGGGCGTGCAGTTCGACGCCGCGTCGAACTGGCCCCAGTCGAGCGCTTGCTCCAAGCTCTCGAACGCCTTGCCGATGCCATTCGCCTTGGCGAATTCCTTGGCGCGGCCGGGGATCGGATCGACACAGGCGACGAATTTGTGGCCCTTGATCTGGCCGAACTCCGAGACGTGATGGCCGGCGATACCGCCGGTCCCGAGCAGCAGCAGCTTTGGCATCAGCGCTTGCCCTCTGTCGGATGTGCAGAAAGCCGCGCGCCGCGCTGCTTGATTTTTTCCGGCGCTTTCGGCGTCGGCACGTTGTGCGCCTTCAGGATGTCCGTCCAGGGTGCTGCCGGATTGTACGCCCATTTCACGGCATTGCGCAGCACCTGCTGAACGTCGGTATTGTGGTAGATCGGATACGTCTCGTGGCCGGGCGAGAAGTAGAAGATATTGCCAGCGCCGCGGCGATAGGTGAGGCCCGAGCGGAACACCTCGCCGCCCTGGTACCAGGAGACGAACACTGTCTCGAGCGGCTCCGGCACGGCGAACGGCTCGCCATACATTTCCGTCTCCTCGATCTCGATGCGCTCGCCGAGGCCGGCGGCGATCGGGTGGTTGCGGTTGATCACCCAGACGCGCTCGCGCTCGCCCGCCTCGCGCCATTTCAGCGAGCACATCGTGCCCATCAGCTTCTTGAATATCTTCGAGTAGTGGCCGGAGTGGAGCACGATCAGCCCCATGCCCTCCCAGACGCGCTTGGCGACGCGCTCGACGATCTCGTCCTCGACCTGGTTGTGCGCAGCATGCCCCCACCAGACGAGCACGTCGGTCTTGGCGAGCCGCTTCTCGGTCAGCCCGTGCTCTTTCTCCTGGAGCGTCGCTGTCGTCGCCTTGATCGCCTTGTCGGCGTTTAGCGCCTTGGCGATCGTGCTATGCATGCCGTCCGGGTAGATGTCCTGGACAACCTTGTTCGTCTGCTCGTGGACGTTCTCGCCCCACACGACAGCGTTGATCGCCATTTTCCCGCTCCAAAGCGCTTTGAAAGCATGCGAAATAGAGAAATCGGCGCCTTTTGTGAAGGCCCGGCCGGCAGGTTCTACATCGAAATTACATGTCGGCCCGGCTCATCAGGCGTCTGGTCATAACATTTACAGGCGTGGCCCGATCCAGTCGGCCTATCCGATCTCCAACCCGAATTTCTCGACCACCTCCGGCCGGATCAGCCGCGAATGCAGGGCGAGCAGCAGCAGTTGCGCGTCGAACCCGTCCGCATCGTCGATTGCCGCCTCGATGCGGCGCTCGGCTTCGGCTGTGGCATCCGCACCGTTCACCGTAGCAAAATGCTCAGGGCCGAGCAGGCAATAGGCGAAGAGGCTCGCCGCGAACGGATAGGCATGCGGCGGTGGCTCGCCGTCGTCCGCATGATCCTTCATCAGATTTGAGATCGCGAGCTTCAGCCCTTCCGGTACGAGCGCCGGGTGGAGATCGGCCGTCTTCAGCGCAGCGTCCAGTGACCGCAGATCTTCCGACCTGCCGAAGCGTCCGAGAAAACCGAAGGAAGAACCGCGCCGTGCCATGCCGCCAATGTGGCGACCGAGGGCGAAGATGCCAAGGGCTGCGGCGCCATCCCTCCCCCCTTGAGGGGAGGGAGCGCGTTGGTGCTACCTTTCGAACACCACCTCGCCCGAGACCGGATCGGTTACGCCCATCCCGCCGCCCAGATCCTCCAGCATGTCGCGCATGCGGTCGAGCTGCGCGATCATCACCGGCCGCGCCTTGGCGAGGCTGTCAAAACTATCCCACTCGCCGATGACGCAATAGGTGCGCTCGCCGGTCTTTATGATGGAAAATTTTCTCAGGCCCGCTGCCTTGAGCGCCGTGCCGTCCATCTGCTCATGGCTTTTCAGATAATCCGCCTCGCGGCCGGCTTTTACGCGCATGCGAACCGAATTGTATGCGGTCATGGCAAGTCCCCTCCGTCACAAACAGGTCAGGGCCGAGCCGGCAGCGCAGACGCCTTCAGAAAGGCAAGGCCGGGGCACGGCCGTCAAATATTAGCAATGCCTATAATAGCGCGCCGGCGCCGAAGCGCCAGCGCGAAAATAGGTTACGCTCGATACCTAGCCGTTCGCGGCGGCGACGGCGCGCTTGGCCATCACCTTGATGAGGTTCGCGCGATATTCGGCCGAGGCGTGCAAATCGCTCATCAGGTTCTTAGCCGGTATCTTCACATCGTCCAGCGCTGCCGCCTCGAATTTCTTGGCGATCGCCGCTTCGATTTCCTTGGAGCGGAACACGCCGTCATCACCCGCGCCGGTCACCGCCGCACGCACGCCGCTCTTGTCCTTCGCCACGAAGACGCCGGTCAGCGCATAACGTGACGCCGGGTTCGGAAACTTCGCGTATCCCGCCTTTGCCGGAATGTCGAAAGACACAGCGGTGACGATCTCGCCGTCCTTCAGCGCGGTGCCGAAGAGGCCGGTGAAGAATTTGTCGGCGGAAATTTTGCGCTTGTTGGTCTCGATCGTGGCGTTGAGCGCCAGCAGCGCCGCAGGATAGTCGGCGGTCGGATCGTTGTTGGCGATCGAGCCGCCGATCGTGCCGCGATGGCGAACATGCGGGTCACCGATATGCCCTGCCAGGTAAGAAACCGCCGGGCAGGCCTTCATCAGCTTGTCGTTCGTCGCGACCTCGGCATGCGTCGCCGCTGCCCCGATGGTGACGGACTTGCCCGACACCTTGATGCCCTTGAGCTCCTTGATGTGCATGAGGTCGATCACGTCGCCGGGCGATGCCAGCCTCACCTTCATCGCCGGGATCAGCGTCATGCCGCCCGACAGATATTTCGCTTCGCCCTTGGCTTTCTTGGCAGCGTCCGCGACGGAGGCCGCGCGATGGTAATTCACTTGATACATCGTCGTTCCTCCTAATGCTTTGCTGCGGCTCTGATCGCCGCCCAGACCTTCGATGGCGTCGCCGGCATCGTCAGTTTGTTGTTGCCGATGGCGTCCGTCACCGCGTTGATGACTGCCGGTGGCGAGCCGATCGCGCCCGCCTCGCCGCAGCCCTTGATGCCGAGTGGATTGCTCGGGCACGGCGTGTTCGACGTCGAAAGCTGGAAGTACGGCACGTCGGTGGCGCGCGGCATGGTGTAGTCGTTGTAGCTCGCGGTGATGAGCTGGCCGGTTTCCGGGTCGTAATGGCAGCCTTCGAGCAGCGCCTGGCCAATGCCCTGCGTGATGCCGCCATGCACCTGACCCTCGACGATCATCGGGTTGATGATGTTGCCGAAATCGTCAGCCGCGACGAACTGCACGATCTCGGTGACGCCGGTGTCGGGATCGATCTCGACCTCGCAGATGTAGCAGCCCGCCGGGAAGGTGAAGTTGGACGGGTCGTAGAAGGAGGTTTCCTTCAGGCCCGGCTCCATGCCGGACGGCAGATTGTGCGCGGTGTAGGCGGCAAGCGCCATCTGGAACCACGGCACGTTCTTGTCGGTGCCTGCGACCTTCAGCGCGCCATCCTCGATGACGATGTCGGCTTCGTCGGCTTCGAGCAGATGGGCGGCGATCTTCTTCGCCTTGGCCTCGATCTTGTCGAGCGCCTTGACGATCGCCGACATGCCGACCGCGCCGGAGCGCGAGCCGTAGGTGCCCATGCCCATCTGCACCTTGTCGGTATCGCCATGCACGATCGACACCTGTTCGATCGGGATGCCGAACCGGCCACTTGCCACCTGCGCGAAGGTCGTCTCGTGACCCTGGCCGTGGCTGTGCGAGCCGGTCAGGATCTCGATCGTGCCGACCGCATTGACGCGCACCTCGGCCGATTCCCACAGGCCGACGCCGGCGCCGAGCGAACCGACCGCCGCCGAAGGCGCCAGCCCGCACGCCTCGATGTACGTGCTCATGCCGATGCCGCGCAGTCTGCCGCGCTTCTTCGCTTCGGCCCGACGCTTCTCGAAGCCGGTATAATCGGCGGTTTTCATCGCCGCGTTGAGCGAGGCTTCATAGTCGCCCGCGTCATAGTTCATGATGACCGGCGTCTGGTATGGGAAGCCCTTGATGAAGTTGCGCCGGCGCAATTCCGCCGGGCTCACCTTCAGTTCCCGCGCCGCCGTTTCGATCACCCGTTCGAGCAGGAACGTCGCTTCCGGCCGGCCGGCGCCGCGATAAGCATCCACCGGCGACGTGTTCGTGTAGACCGTGCGCACGTTGCAGTGGATCGCGGGGATCACGTACTGGCCCGACAGCAGCGTCGCGTAGAGATAGGTCGGCACGCAGGAGGAGAAGAGCGACATATACGCGCCGAGATTGGCGATCGTGTCGACCTTCAGTGCGACGATCTTCTTGTCGGCGTCGAATGCCATCTGCACTTCGGTCACGTGGTCGCGACCATGGGCGTCGGTCAGGAAGCTTTCCGTACGATCGGCCACCCATTTGACAGGCACGCCGGCGCGCTTCGACGCCCAGCAGCAGACGATCTCTTCCGGATAGATGTAGATTTTCGAGCCGAAGCCGCCGCCGACATCGGGCGCGATCACGCGCAGCTTGTTCTCCGGCGCTACATTGTAGAACGCGCTCATCACCAAACGGGCGAGATGCGGGTTCTGCGACGTCGTCCAGCACGTGTAGTGGTCTTCCGCCTTGTCGTAGTGGCCAAGGGCGGCGCGCGGCTCCATGGCGTTCGGCACCAGCCGGTTGTTGACGATCTTCATCTTGGTGACGTGCGCCGCGCGCTTGATGGCGGCGTCCGTCGCCGCCTGGTCGCCCAGCGCCCAGTCGAAGATCAGATTGTTCGCCGCCTCGGGGTGGAGCTGCGGCGCGCCCGATTTCAGCGCGGCGACCGGATCGGTGACCGCATCCCTTTCCTTATAGTCGACGTTCACGGCCTCGGCCGCGTCGCGCGCCTGACCTTTCGTATCGGCAACGACGATGACCACCGCGTCGCCGACATAGCGCACTCTGTCGACCGCCAGCGGCGACCAGGCGCCCATCTTCATCGGCGAGCCGTCCTTGGAGTGGATCATCCAGCCGCAGATCAGATTGCCGATGCCGTCCGCCTTCAGCTCCTTGCCGGTCAGCACGGCGATCACGCCCGGCATCTTCGATGCCTTCTTGACGTCGATCTTCTTGATGTCCGCATGCGCATAAGGCGAGCGCACGAACGCGGCGTGCTTCATGCCGGGAACGACCATGTCGTCGACATAGCGCCCGGCGCCGGTGATGAAACGTTTGTCTTCCTTACGCGCCACGCGGGCGCCAATGCCTTCGATACCCATGAATGCTTCCTCCCTTCGGCGGCATTCGGCAATCGGCAGTCGGCAGTCGCAAAATGGACTACACGCAATGCCGGTGCCGAAGCGCCTCCATCAATCCGATTGCCGACTGCCGATTGCCGAATGCCGCATCACGCCGCCTTCTTCTTCGCCTTGGCCTTGCCTTTCGCCATCGCCTCGGACGCTGCGAGAATGGCCTTCACGATGTTGTGGTAGCCGGTGCAGCGGCAGATATTGCCTTCGAGTTCGGCGCGCACGGTCTTCTCGTCCAGCCCGCCCGGATGGCGGCGGATCATGTCGACCGCGGCCATGATCATGCCCG
>DATJTE010000164.1:0-6157 GCA_035503715.1 Rhizobiaceae bacterium
CTCCGACTCCGGTGAAGGCCGCTGGACTTTGCAGGCGGCAATTGACGAGGGCGTACCCGCGCCGGTCATCGCGACCGCTCTGTTTTCCCGTTTCAGTTCCCGCAGCGAAGCGGAGTACGAGGACAAGCTGCTATCGGCTCTGCGCCTCGAGTTCGGCGGGCACAACGAGAAGATCGCCTGATCACGCCTACCCCCGGCGTTCGACGAACAGGAGACGCGCCTATGCTGCCCACCACGCGACTGAACCAGCTTGGTCAAAGCCTCTGGCTCGACGACATCACCCGCGACCTGCTCGATAGCGGAAAGCTCGCGATGTACGTCGAGAAATGGTCAGTGACCGGCCTCACGTCCAATCCGACCATCTTCGATCACGCCATCACCCACAGCGCCTCGTACGACCGCGATATCACCGGCCTTCTCGATACCGGCCTCCGAGGCGAGGAGCTGTTTTTCGAGCTGGCGATCCAGGACCTGACGCGCGCCGCCGATCTGTTCTTGCCGGTACACTGGCGCACCGCGACCGTAGACGGCTGGGTCTCGCTCGAGGTTTCCCCACTGCTGGCATACGACGCCCGAAGCACCGTCATCGCCGCCGAGGCGCTGCACGCGAAGGCAAGCAAGCCGAACCTGTTCATCAAGATACCCGGTACTCAGAAAGGGCTGCCGGCTATCGAGGAAGCGGTGTTCCGTGGCGTTCCGGTGAACGTCACGCTGCTGTTCTCGCCCGAGCACTACGTCGCTGCCGCCGATGCCTACATGCGGGGACTTGAGCGGCGGGGTGACGCCGGTCTGCCGCCCGACGTGCGCTCGGTTGCGTCGCTGTTCATCTCGCGCTGGGACCGCGCGACGGCGCCGACAGTGCCGGACCATCTCAAGAACCGACTCGGAGTCGCCATCGGTGAGCGCGCCTACAGCGCGTTCCGCGACCAGCTCGACAGCGATCGCTGGCAACGACTTGAAAGCCTTGGCGCGCGGGCGCAGCGCCTGCTGTTCGCGAGCACTGGGACGAAGGATCCGAACCTGTCCGATGTTTTGTATGTCGGCGGTCTTGCGGCACCCAACACTGTTAACACGATGCCGCAGGCCACCCTGCAGGCGACCGCCGATCACGCCGTGATCGCACGGTCGCTTTCACGCGATGGCGGTGAGAGCGCCGCGACCCTCGCCGCGTTTGAAGATGCCGGCGTCGATATCGCGACGCTGGCGGACAAGCTGCAGGCCGAAGGTGCCGCGAGCTTCGTAAGCTCTTGGCAGGACTTGCTCCAGACGATTGACGCCAAGAGCAAGGTTCTGAGCTGAACCATTGTTGTGGGCGCGAGGGAGGAACGGATGGACATGAACGCCGGAACAGACATCACC
The DNA here is from genome assembly GCA_035503715.1 of Rhizobiaceae bacterium. Taxonomy (GTDB): domain Bacteria; phylum Pseudomonadota; class Alphaproteobacteria; order Rhizobiales; family Rhizobiaceae; genus OAS926. The sequence goes on from DATJTE010000164.1 coordinate 1,360, forward strand.
GCGGCCTGGCAGGCGCTGGTCATGCACCACGAGCAGATCAAAGACGTGCAACTGCGCGAGTTGTTCGCTGACGATCCTGGCCGGGCGCAGCGCTTCTCAGCGGACGGCGCTGGCTTGTTCCTCGATTACTCGAAGAACCGGATCACTAGCGAGACGCTGCGGCTCCTTCTCCAGTTGGCCGAAACCCGGGGGGTCGCGGCGCGGCGGGACGCCATGTTCTTGGGCGAGAAGATCAACAACACAGAGCGGCGCGCTGTTCTCCACGTCGCCTTGCGCGCTCCCCGCAACGCGAGCTTTGAAGTGGACGGCAAGGACGTGGTGCCGGAGGTTCACGACGTCCTCGACCGCATGGCGGCGTTCGCGGACCAGATCCGTACCGGCTCCTGGACCGGTTACACCGGCAAGCGCATCAGGGCCGTCGTCAACATCGGCATCGGCGGGTCCTATCTTGGCCCGGAGATGGCGTATCGCGCATTGCGGCCCTTCAGCGACCGGGCGATTACGTTCCGCTTCGTCGCCAACGTGGACGGCAGCGACTTCACCGAGGCAATTCAGGGGCTGGACGCGGCAGAGACACTTTTCATCGTCTCGTCGAAGACGTTCACCACGCTGGAGACCATGGCCAACGCGGCGACAGCCCGGCGGTGGATCATTGAACAGCTCGGCTCCGATGCGGCGGTTACCAGACACTTCGTCGCCGTCTCGACCAACGAGAGCGGCGTCAGGAATTTCGGCATCGACACCCGGAACATGTTCGGCTTCTGGGATTGGGTCGGCGGGCGCTACTCGATGGAAGGCGCGATCGGCCTGTCCACCATGATCGCGATCGGGCCAGCCAACTTCCGCGACCTGCTCGCCGGTTCCCATGCGATGGACGAGCACTTCCGGACCGCGCCCCCTGAGCGGAACCTCCCGATGCTGCTGGGATTGCTGACCGTCTGGTATAACAACTTCTTCGGCGCGCAGACTGTCGGCGTCATGCCCTACTCGGCGCATCTTGCCCGCTTTCCGGCGTATCTCCAGCAGCTACAGATGGAGAGCAACGGCAAGCACGTCGATCTGCAAGGCCGCCCGGTCGAGTACCAGACCGGCTCGGTCATCTGGGGTGAGCCGGGCACGGACGGGCAGCATTCCTTCTACCAACTGATCCACCAGGGCACGAAGCTGATCCCCTGCGACCTCATCGGGTTTCTGCAGCCGCTCAGCCCGATCGTCCGTCAGCACGACTTGCTCATGGCGAACCTGTTCGCCCAGGCGGAGGCGCTGGCATTCGGCAAGACGCCGCAGGAGGTCGCGGCCGAAGGCGTGCCCGAGTGGCAGGTGCCCTTCCGCGTCTTCGAGGGAAACCGGCCCACCAATGTGATCCTTGCCGACCGCCTCGATCCGCGCACGCTCGGGGCGCTCGTCGCGCTCTACGAGCACAACGTATTTACGCAAGGCGCCATCTGGGACATCGACAGCTTCGACCAATGGGGCGTGGAGCTCGGCAAGGCGCTGGCGCTGCGCATCGTCCCGGAACTCGACCATCGGCATGCTGGCGAGCTCTACCATGACAGCTCCACGAACGCCTTGATCGAGCGCTACCGGCGCGCGCGCCGGCTGAGGGAGGGCTAGAGAATGCGCCTCGGATACGACCGCCAGCTCTATGTCCTGCCCTTCGATCACCGTGCAAGCTTCGCGACGGGTCTGTTCGGCTTCAAGCCGCCGCTGACGCGAGAGCAAACGGCGATGGTCGCCGCCACCAAGCAGGTGGTCTATGACGGGTTCAAGCTAGCGCTGACCAGGGGAGTGCCGGCAGAGGCCGCGGGCATCCTGGTCGATGAGGAGTTCGGCGCCGCCATCCTGCGCGATGCGCGCGAGCAGCACTTCATCACCTGCGCTCCGGCCGAGAAAAGCGGGCAGGAAGAATTCGCTTTCGAATACGGCGACCGTTGGAAGGAACACATCGCAGCCCTCGCACCGACCTTCGTCAAGGTGCTGGTCCGCTACAACCCGGAAAGCGACAAGGGACTCAACCGCCGGCAGGCATCGCGGCTGAAGGAGCTGTCGGATCACTGCCACCAGAACGGCCGCCGCTTCATGTTCGAGCTGTTGGTGCCCGCGACGCACGAGCAATCCGACCGGCTGAACGACGACAGAGGCCTTTACGACCGCGATCTGCGCCCTTCGCTGATGGTCGCCGCGATCAAGGAGCTGCAGCAGGCAGGTGTCGAACCCGACATCTGGAAGATCGAGGGACTGGATCGCCGCGGCGACTGCGAAGCGGTGGTGGCTGCAGCGCGGCGCGACGGGCGCGGCGATGTCGGCTGCATCGTCCTTGGCCGCGGCTCCGATGAAGCCGGCATCATCGCGTGGCTGCGCGCCGCCGCACCGGTGCGCGGCTTCGTCGGTTTCGCGATCGGCCGCACGTCATTCTGGGCCGCGCTGGTCGGCTTGCGCGACAACACACTGACACGCGAGGCGGCCGTTGCGCTGATCGCCGATCGCTACGTCGAGTGGGTGCTCACGTTCACCGCCGCACGAGAGGAAAGCGACCATGAGTAGCAGTGAACTCGATCTGCTCTGCATCAACACGATCCGGACGCTGGCGATCGACGCCATCCAGAAGGCGAAGTCCGGCCATCCCGGCACACCGATGGGCATGGCGCCGGTCGCGTACGACCTGTGGCAAAAGCGGCTCAACTTCGATCCGGCGGACCCGATCTGGCCGAATCGCGATCGGTTCGTGCTCTCGGCCGGTCACGCGTCCATGCTGCTCTACGCACTGCTGCATCTGACCAAGACGCAGGCCGTGGACGCCGGCTATAGGACGGCGAGCCGTCCGTCGGTAACGCTCGACGACATCAAGACATTCCGGCAGCTCGACAGCGCCTGTCCCGGCCACCCCGAGTACCACCTGACGTCCGGCGTCGAGGCGACCACCGGGCCGCTCGGGCAGGGCGTGGCGATGAGCGTCGGCATGGCGATGGCCGAACGCTGGCTGGCCTCTCACTTCAACCGGCCGGACTTCCCCATCGTCGACTGGCGCACCTATGCTCTCTGCGGCGACGGCTGCATGATGGAGGGCATCTCCAACGAGGCGGCGTCGCTCGCCGGCCATCTCGGGCTGAACAAGCTCTGCTGGATCTACGACTCCAACCGTGTGAGCATCGAGGGCCATACAGAAATCGCCTTCACCGAGGACGTCGCCACCCGCTACCTCGGCCTCGGCTGGAACGTGCTGCACGTGCGCGACGCCAACGAGGCGGCCGAAGTGCTCGGCGCGTTCGACCTCGCGGCACGGGAGCGCAGCCGCCCGACGCTGATCATCATCGAGAGCCACATCGGCTATGGCGCGCCGCACAAGCAGGACAGCCCGGAGGCGCACGGCGAGCCGCTCGGCGAGGAGGAAGTGCGGCTCACGAAGAGGTTCTACGGCTGGCCCGAGGACGCGCAATTCCTGGTGCCGGATGGCGTCTACGAGCATTTCGACGACGGCATCGGCAAGCGCGGCGCCGCGAAACACTCGGAATGGCGGGATTTGTTTCGGCGCTACCGCGCGGCACACCCCGACCTTGCGCGGCATTTCGACGCTTTGCTGGAGCGCGAGCTCCCGGCGGATTGGGATAAAGTCATTCCGACGTTTCCGGCCGATGCGAAAGGCATCGCGAGCCGCGACTCCTCAGCCATCGTAGAGAACGCCGTCGCCCAGGCCGTGCCCTGGCTGGTCGGCGGCGCAGCCGACCTCGCGCCATCCACCAAGACACGGATAACCTCCGAACGCGCCGGCGACTTCCAGCCTGACAATCACGGCGGCCGCAACTTGCATTTCGGTGTCCGCGAGCACGCGATGGGCGCCGCGGTGAATGGAATGGCGCTGGCGAAGCTTCGACCGTTCGGCGCCGGCTTCCTGATCTTTTCCGATTACATGCGAACGCCGATTCGCCTCTCCGCGATCATGGAACTGCCGGTCCTTTACGTATTCACGCACGACTCGATCGGCGTCGGCGAAGACGGGCCGACGCACCAGCCTGTGGAGCAGCTGGCCGGACTTCGCGCGATCCCCGGCCTCATCACTCTGCGCCCCTGCGACGCCAACGAGGTCGCCGAAGCGTGGCGCGTCGTTCTGAAGGCGAAGCATCAGCCGGCCTGCCTGATCCTGTCCCGCCAGCCTCTCCCGACGCTGGACCGCAGCCGCTTCGCGCCGGCGGCCGGGGTCGCGCGCGGGGCCTACGTGTTGGCGGACCTCGGCGGCGCAGCGCCCCGGGTCATCCTGATTGGCACCGGAAGCGAGGTCTCGCTCTGCCTGGCCGCCGCCGAGCAGCTCGCATCGGAGGGCGTCGCGACGCGCGTCGTCAGCATGCCGTCCTGGGAACTCTTCGAGCATCAGGACAACGCCTATCGAGAGGAAGTGCTGCCGGATGCGATCTCCGCTCGGGTCGCCGTCGAGCAGGCCGGGGTGATCGGCTGGGAGCGATACGTCGGGCGGCACGGCGCCGTTGTGGGGATGCACACGTTCGGCGCCTCGGCGCCGCTCAAAGGGCTCTTGGTGAAGTTCGGTTTCACGACGGAGCACTTGGTGAAGGCCGCCCGGGAACAGCTTGCCCGGCACGCAGGCTGAGGGAACAAGTCATGGCGAACGACGCAATCATAGACGCAGCGAACCAGGAGCCGCCGGAAACGAAACCCGCCGGCCCCTGCACGATGGTGATCTACGGCGCGGCCGGCGACCTAACCAAGCGGCTGGTCGTTCCGGCGCTCTACAATCTTGCCGCGAGCAAGCTGCTGCCAAACGAATTCGCTGTGGTCGGCGTCGATG
>DATJTE010000165.1:0-8738 GCA_035503715.1 Rhizobiaceae bacterium
CCGATCCTTCATTGGTTCCGAAAATGCCTTTCAGGTCCGGATGGGCCTGCAGCATTGCCTTGGCGATCTCGGCAGACTTCAGATGGTCGCCGCCGCCATATTCGATGCCGACGATCTCGATCTTGGGATACTTGTCCGCGATCTGCTTGACGAAGCCGTCACGGCGCTCGATGCCGGTCTGGCTTGTCTGATCGAAGGAAACGATGCCGACTTTGCCTTCGCCGCCGATCAGTTCGGCCATCTTGTCAGCGGCGAGCGCCGCCGAGGCGAGGTTGTCGGTCGAGCAGTTGGTGACCGGAATGTCGCTGGCGACGCCAGAGTCGAAAGCTATGACCGGAATGTTCGCGTCCTTGGCCTGCTGCAGCAGCGGGATGGTGGCCTGGCTGTCGATCGCGGCGATGCCGATCGCGGCGGGCTTCTTCGATAGCGCGGTCGAGATCATGTCGAGCTGGCGGTCGACTGCGCCTTCGCCGTCCGGCCCCTCAAAGGTAACGGTGACGTTCAGGTCCGTGGCGGCCTGATCGGCACCTGCCTTCACGGCCTGCCAGAACTGATGCTGGAAGCCTTTGGAGATGAGCGCGACGTAGGGCTTGTCCTGCGCCTGTGCGACACCGGCGGAGCCGAGCATCGCGGCGGCCGATACGAGGCCGAGTATGGTGCGTCTGGTAAACATGATTACTCCCTTGGTTTTTGGCTGCTGAATGGTCCGGTTGGATCGGAAGCTTCGTGCTCTCTTGTTGTTGGCGCGGCGTTGCCGCGCGAGATCGCGCTCACGCCTCCCTGCGGCGGAGGATGTCGATGTAGACGGCGAGAATGATGATCAGCCCGGTGACGACGATCTGCCATTCCTGCGACACCGACAGGATACGCAGGCCATTGGCAACGACACTTATGATGAGCGCGCCGATCATCGTGCCGAGCATCGTTCCGCGCCCACCGTTCAGCGATGTGCCGCCAATGACGACCGCCGCGATGGCGTCCAGCTCGTAGCCCTGGCCGATCGACGGCTGGGCCGAGTTTATGCGCGACGCGATCAGGATGCCGGCGATGCCGCAGATGCCGCCCGCGAGCGCGTAAACCGAGATCTTCCAGCGCTCGATATTGACGCCGGAGAGGCGCAGCGCCTCCTGGTTGGAGCCTAAGGCGAAGATGAAGCGGCCGAGCACGGTGCGGGCAAGCACGAAGGCAATCGCCATCGCCACCAGAAAGAGAATGAGCACGCCGTTTGGGATTGGAAGGGAAGGGATGATCGCGCCGATGACGGAGCCTGTCGCGATCTTGATGAAGAACGGGGTTTCCGTGAAGTAGATCGGCTTGGCGCCGCTGATGGCCAGAGCGAGGCCCTTGTAGACCAGCATCATGCCGAGCGTCGCGATGAACGGCGGAATCCTGAGACGGGCAATCAGCAGGCCGGAGACCAGACCGCCGGCAACGCCGGCAAGGATCGCTCCCGGCACACCGATGCCGATCGGCAATCCCCAATTGGTGATGAGCACGCCGGCGATCACCGCGCAAAACGACATCAGCGTGCCGACGGATAGATCGATGCCGCCCGAGATGATGACCAGCGTCGCAGCGATCGCCAGAACGCCGTTGACGGACGTTGCTTGCAGGATCGTGATCACGTTCTGCGTCTGCAGGAAGTTCGGCGACGCCAGGCTGAACACGACGATTAGCGCGATCAGGCCGCTGAAGGCGAGGAGCCTGTGCTGCCAGCCTGAAACACGGGCGCGAAAACGCTGCTCCGGGATTTCGCTTACCGCAGTCATTGCATCACCCTGGTGGTTGGCTCGTCGCCGAGCCGCGTTGCGAGCTGCATGATCTGTTCCTGCGACGAGCGAGCGGGCAGGATTCCGGTCAGCCGTCCCTCGCACATCACCGCGATGCGGTGACTGAGACGAAGGATCTCCGGCAGTTCGGAAGAGATGACGATGATGGCCTTGCCCTGAGCGGCAAGTTCGTTGAGCAGGCGGTAAATGTCACTCTTGGCGCCGACATCAATGCCGCGTGTCGGCTCATCGAAGATCAGGACATCGCAGTCGCGCAGTAGCCATTTTGCGATGACGACTTTTTGCTGGTTGCCACCCGACAGCAGCCGCGTCTCCTGGCGCTCCGAAGGCGTCTTGATGGCGAGCCGCGCAATGTGGTCTCTGGCCGCGTCGCGCATTCCCGACTCGTCGAGCATGCCAAGCGGGCCGATGAACTTCGGGATGCTGGCCATCGCAATGTTGTTGCGCACGTCCATGCCGACGATCAGGCCGAACTGTTTGCGGTCTTCCGACAGGTAGCCAATGCCGGCGGCCACCGCATCTTGCGGAGAGTTGATCGGCACTGTCCTGCCGCGGATGCGAATCTCGCCGGACTCTTTTGGATCCGCACCGAAGATGACGCGCGCGACCTCCGTGCGGCCCGCGCCCATCAGGCCGGCGAAGCCGAGTATCTCGCCCTGCTTCAGCGTGAAAGAGATATTGCGGACCAGCGCGCCGCAGTTCAGGCCGTCGACTTCAAGAACGATCGGATTGGCCGAAAGATCAGGAACCACGCTGGCTTCGTTGGTGAGTTCCCTGCCGACCATCATCGAGATGATCTTCGAGATGGGCGTCTCCTTGGCGTCGACGGTCCCGACAAAGGCGCCGTCACGCATCACCGTGACCCGGTCGGCGACACGTTTGATCTCGTCCATCTTGTGCGAAATGTAGACGATGCCGACGCCCTCGCTTTTCAGGCGACGGATGATCTCGAATAGGTCGCCGACCTCTGCATCGTTCAGGGCAGCCGTCGGCTCGTCCATGATGAGAATGCGCGAGCGGTAAGACAGCGCCTTGACGATTTCGACCATCTGCTGCTTGGCGATTGTCAGACCCTCGACCGGCGTCGCCGGGTCGAGGTTGAGGTGCATCGCGTTGAATAGCTCGGCGACCCGGGCATTCAGTGCGGGCTCATCCAACAGGAGTCCAAAGGCTGTTCTTGGCTCGCGTCCGATCAGGATGTTCTGTGCCGCGGTGAGGTGCGGCATCAGGTTGAGCTCCTGATGGATGATGCCGATACCTGCGTCGCGCGCCTTGGCCGGCGAGCCGATATCCAGCGACTGTCCGTCGATCAGGATATCCCCTGCATCAGCTTTGTAGATGCCGGCGAGGACCTTCATCAGCGTCGACTTGCCGGCGCCGTTCTCGCCCATAAGCGCATGCACTTCGCCGGCGCGCAGATCGAACTGGGCATTCACCAGCGCGCGCACGCCTGGAAAGGATTTGTCGATGCTCGTCATGCGCACGAGGTCGGTCATGCTAGGCCGTCCACCCGCCGTCGATGTTGAAGGTGTGACCGGTCGTGAACGTTGCGCCGGCGAGGTAGACGACGAGGTCGGCAACCTCCTCGGGCGCGCCGATACGCCCCATCGGCTGACGCGCGATGAACGCCGTGCGCGCCGCTTCATAATCGCCGGTGGCTCTCAACCGCTCCTGCAGCGACGGACTGTCGACCGTGCCCGGGCAAATGGCGTTGCAGCGGATGCCCTTGCCGACGAAGTCGGCCGCGACCGATTTGGTGAGGCCAATGACAGCGGCCTTGCTGGCGGAGTAGGCGAAACGGTTGGGAACGGCTTTCACCGACGAAGCGACGGTCGCCATATTGATGATGCAGCCATTGCCGCGCTCAAGCATGCCGGGCAGCACGGCCTTGATGGTGCGGACCTGGGCCTTGAAATTGAGGTCCAGCGCGAAGTCCAACTCGGCGTCGGTGCAGTCGAGGATGGTGCCGTTGTGGACGACGCCCGCGCAGTTGAACAACACGTCGATGCGGCCGATTTCGGCAATAGCGGTTTCGATCGCCGCTGCGTCCAGGACGTTCAGGACGCGCGTTGAAATGCCCGAATGATCAAGGCCGGCGAGTGCGTCCGCGTTGATATCGGTGGCAACAACGGCGCAGCCGGCGTGGGCCAAAGCCAGTGCTGACGCGCGCCCAATGCCCTGAGCGGCTGCCGTCACAAGGCAGCTTTTGCCGGTCAAGTCGACCATTTGTGCTGACATCCCCTGACGAGCCACCGTCGCTCCCTCCACTGTCGAGCTACTGTCAGTTGGTCATGCTGTCAAGTGGTCAGGCCAGTAGACATGCGAGAGAACCCGGGATAGATTCCGGGACCGTTAGGGCTTGCCAGATATCCAGCGATGAAACTTCAGACCGTCTCGAACAGGAAGCTGTACCTGCAGATAGCGGACCAGATTCGCGATCAGATCTTGTCGGGCGAAGCGTCTCACAGGCAACAACTGCCGTCTGAACGCGACCTTGCCATCAGTCTCGGCGTTTCGCGCCCTACCGTGCGCGAGGCGCTGATCGCGCTGGAGGTGGCCGGTCTGCTGGAGGTGCGGGTCGGTGTCGGCGCCTTCGTTCTGGCTCCCGGCAAGTCAAACCGCGAATTGCCTGACGTTTCGCATTCGCCGGTTGAAGTTATGGCCGCGCGCCGAACGCTTGAGCCGGAGACGGCAGCGCTTGCCTCCCAGAATATCGACGCGGCGGGCAAGTTCCGACTGGCGGGGACCGTCCGGCAGATGCGCGCCGAGACAGATGCAGGGCAATGGTCCAGCGAGAGCGATCGCGCCTTGCATATGACACTTGCGGAAAACTGCGGGAACGCGGTCCTGCGAGAATTGCTCGAAACGCTATGGGCTTTTCGATCGGAAGCGGTCGACAAGCGGTTCCATCGCCACCTTGCGGATATTGTCAGCCTGCGCGAGCACATCATGGATGATCATGAACGGATCGCCAACGCGGTCATCGCAGGAGACGCAACGGGTGCTCGCGCCGCCATGGCTGCCCACTTGGAGTTTGTTGAGAAAGCAATGCTTGACGTGTGGGACTGACTTGCCATCTTGACGTCAATTGCCGGCTACCGATGGCGCCTAGCGCGTTCGCCAGGCCTGCTTTCGAGCCAAACAGAGCGCGCGACGCGGCAGCATCAGTTTGTCGCGACATCGATGTAAAAGATTGCCATACCTGCCGCTGCCTCCGGTGCGATGTCGCCCATGATAAGCGCGGCGACTGAGGCAAGCTGTGTCAAGTGTTCGACGTGCCGTGATCAGGTACGGGGCATGCCCTTTGGCCTGAGCTGGCGTTTCTGGGCAGCGATGCGGAAGGGCGCATTGGGCGCGCCGTAACCATTGTAGTTCCCTCGACGCTCGACGATCTCCAAGATGAAGCCTTCGCCGAAGGTGGGTGCGTAGAGTTGGAAGAACTCGCCTTTTTCGTCACGGTCGTAAAGGATGTTCTGGGCCTGCAGCCGATCGACGAGGTCGGGATCGAGGCCGAAGCGCGCTTCGACGTCGTCATAATAATTTTGGTGCATTGGCAGCGGCTGAAAGCCGTTCTCACGCAGCCGCGCCGCAGTCGCGAAGATGTCGTCCGCCGCGAAGGCGATGTGCTGGACCGCCGAGCCAAAGCTCTCGGCAATGAAATGGCCGGCGAGCGTGCGGCGGTTTTCCGCGCCGTTGAGGGTCAGCCTAAAATCGCCATTGTCGCTTTCGATGACCTGGCTGCGCACGATACCGGACGGATCGATCACATCGACCATCGGTGTCTTCGCGGCCTTGAAGATCGATGTGTAGAAGAGAAGCCAGGTCAGCATCTCACCATAGTCCATCGTCTGGCCGATATGATCGATGCGTGTAAGGCCTGTGCCGCTAGTCGTGCGCTTCTGGTCAGTTGGCAGAAACTCCAAGTCCCAGACGGCGCCAAGCTCCGACTTCTCGTCGATGAAATAGACGACGCCACCGCCGACGCCGCGAATGGCGGGAATCAGCAACTCACCCGGACCGACCGGCTGCTCGAAAGGCTCGGCGCCCAGCGCACGTGCACGCTCGACGGTCGCCTTGGCGTCTTCGACCTTCAGCCCGATCGCATAGACCGACGTGCCGTGAACGACGTAGGACGTATGCGCAAAGCCCTCGCGCTCCGTATTGACGACGATGTTGATGCCGCCTTGCCGCCAGAGCGTCACGTCCTTCGAGATGTGGCGGCCAGCCTTCCGGAAGCCGAGCGCGGTGAGCAGCGTTGCGAGATACGTCGCTCCCTGTTCGGCGGTGGCGAACTCGATGAACTCGACGCCTTCAACGGCGACCCGATCCGGCATCTTGGGCATCGCGACGTCCAGCGCCGGTTCAGCGCGGCGTACCTGATCCATCAGGTTGATCAGCGAGCGGTGGCCGTCCGCCGCGATCGATTTCGGTGAACCACCGCGGAACTGATCGTTGAAGATCTCCAATGACAGGTAGCGATCGTAGCCTGTCGCGGCGACAGCACGCGTGAAATCAACGACGGGCAAATCGCCTTCGCCTGGCATGTTGCGGAAATGCCGGCTCCAGTACAGCAGGTCCATGTCCATCTTCGGCGCGTCTGCGAGCTGGACGATGAAGATCTTGTCGGCCGGGATCGACCGGATCGAACCGACATCGATCTTGCGTGCCAGCGTGTGAAAGGAGTCGAGGATCAACCCGATATTCGGATGATCGGTGCGGCGCACCACCTCCCACGCGTCGCGGTGATCGTTGATGTGCTTGCCCCACGCGAGCGCCTCGTAGCCAACACGCAGGCCACGTTTCGCGGCGCGTTCGCCGAGTTCATGGAAATCCGCCGCGGCACGGTCGATGCCGCCGAGCGATACCGGCGAAACACTGGAGCAGATCAGCATCAAATCGGTGCCGAGTTCCTGCATCAAATCGAACTTGCGTTCGGCGCGGTCAAAGGCGCGGGAGCGCTGTGGTTCGGGCAGGCCTTCGAAGTCGCGGAACGGCTGGAAGAGCGTGATCTCAAGCCCGTGGTCCCGCACCATGCGACCGACCTCGGCCGGTGTGCCATCAAAGGCGAGAAAGTCATTCTCGAAGATTTCGACGCCGTCGAAGCCTCCAGTCGCGATCGCCGCCAGCTTCTCGCGCAGGTCGCCGCTGATCGAGACAGTGGCGATGGAGGTTTTCATGTCCGCTTGTCGCCGACCATGTCGATCAGCGCCTTGATGGCGAGCGCATACCCTTGCGGCCCGAGGCCTGCCAGCACTGCGGTCGCGACGCTGGAGACAAGCGACTTGTGGTAAATCTCTTCGCGCCGATGGATGTTCGAGATGTGGAACTCGATGATCGGCCCCGGAAACATTTTTAGCGCGTCGAGCACCGGGATCGAGCGGAAGCTGAGGCCGGCCGGATTGATCAGGATGCCGGAGCCCTCATCTATCGCTTCGTGGATCCAGTCGACGATCTGGTGCTCCGCGTTCGATTGATAAAAGCGCACAGGCCACTCGCCGGCCGCCTGTCTACACATCGCCTCGATTTCGGCGAGCGTCGTCGAGCCGTAGATTTCCGGCTCGCGTGTGCCGAGGCGGTTGAGATTCGGTCCGTTGATGACGAAGAGCGGTTTGTTCGGCATGTCTCTTCCGGATGCTAACCGCCGTAGCCAAACTGGCGCGGCAGCCAGAGCACGGTTTCGGGGAAGAAGGTGATGATGATCAGCGAGAAGATCATCGTGTAGAGATAGGGCAGCACGTCGCGCACGATGTCCCACAGCGGCACGTTGGCGATGCGCGTCATGATAAAGAGCAGCAGCCCATAAGGCGGTGTCACCAGTCCCAGCATGATGTTCACGACGCAGACGACGCCGAAATGCACGAGATCGATGCCGAGCGCCTGCGCCGTCGGAATGAAGACTGGCAGGATCACCAGGATGATCGTCGTGCCCTCCAAAACGCAGCCGAGCAGTAGCAGGATGACGTTGACGAGGATGAGGAAGGTGGTCGGCGACAGCTCGTAGTTGGTCAGCAGCACACTCAGCGACTGCGGGATGTTCTCGACCGTAACGACATAGTTGAACACCAACGCGCCGGCGATCAGCATGCCGATCGAGGCCGTCGTACGCGCGCTGGCGAGCACCGAATTGTAGAAGTCACGGAAGCTGACGGAGCGATACAGCACGACCGAGACAACGAGCGCATAGAAGGCCGCGACGGCTGCGGCTTCTGTCGGCGTCGTGACGCCCGAATAGATGCCGCCGAGCAGGACCACGGGCATCAGCAGGGCGGGCAGCGCGCGGACCGTAATCATAGGAATCTCGCGCAGTGGCGTCGGCGGCTCGACCGGGAAATTTTTCCGGCGCGCGTCGATGGCGACGAGGATGACCTGGAACAGCGCCATCAGCAGGCCGGGTACGACGCCGCCGAGGAAAAGGTAGCCGATCGAGGCGTCTGAGACGAGCGCGTAGATGATCATCGGGATCGATGGCGGAATGATCGGGCCGATGACTGCGGTTGCAGCCGTTAATGCCGCAGCGTAGCTCGCCGGGTATTTGTTGTCGGCGGTCATCATGTTCTGCATCATCTTGCCAGAGCCGGCGGCATCGGCGATGGCCGAGCCGGACATGCCGGCGAAGATGATCGACTGCAGAACGTTGACCTGCGCCAGCCCACCGCGGAAACGGCCGACGAAGGCATTACAAAATTTGAGCAGCCTTTCCGTCATCGAACCGATGTTCATCAGCTCGGCGGCCAGAATGAAGAGTGGCACGGCGAGGATGATGTAGTTGGTGTACATCCCGTTGAGGAACTGTTCCGCCGCCGTGCCCATGTCGAGACCGGCGAGCAACAGATAGAGGATCGAGCCGGCGATCATAGCGTGGCCGACAGGCAGGCCGAGCAAAGCCAGCGCCGTGATCGCAACGATCGAGATCGAAAACGGACTGGCGAGGTTCATACGCCTGACCCT
>DATJTE010000166.1:0-10577 GCA_035503715.1 Rhizobiaceae bacterium
GGCAGATCCGCGGCACGGTTCGCGTCGGGAAAGCGAGTCGAAGGCTTAGAGAGACTACGGGCACTGACGACGAAAAAACGGCGACGCTGAAACTGAACGAGCGCGTCGCGGAGGTCCAGCGCGAGCTCCTCCTCGGCGACACGGCGCCCAAGCGCAAGCGCGGAATGCCGAATTTCGCGACTGCCGCTGGCAATTATCTCGCTGTCAAAACGCGTCTCGGCAATCAAGACAAGAACAAACTGTTCGTCATGGGCGAGTTCTTCGGCAACACGCGGATCGACGAGCTGGATCAGGGCGACTGGGACAATTTCGTTGCCGAAAAGCTCCCCAATCGTAAACCTTCGACCATCCATCGCTGGCACGCTACGTTCACCGCGCCGCTCACGCTCGCGAGCGAACAGCACAAGTTTTATCTGCCGAAGATCCAGCTTCCTGAAGAGGGCGAACCCCAAAAGATTTACCTCGAGCTTAAGGTGCGCGACGCTCTCCTCGCCGCCTATGCGGAGCATGCACGCCCCATTGCGGTGATGCTCTGTTATCAGGGTTGCCGGGTCTCCGAGGCGCTTCGGCTCACCTGGAAGGACGTTTCATTCGAGCGCGGCACGATCGATTTCCGCATCACCAAGAACGGCGAATCGCGAACCGTGCCGATGCACGACGAGGTGCGGCAGGTCTTGCTGAGGCTCCACAAGAAGCGGCAGATCGGCGCGGTATTCCTCACCCCCGCAGGCAAACCCTACAATGATCGTCGCGCCGCTTCGCATGGTGACGGCGCCGAGGGTTCGGGAATCCGGACGGCGCATGAAAGCGCGGTTCGTCGGTGCACCATCCAACTTCTTATGAAGCAGAGCGTTAAATGTCGGCACTGCGGCACGAAGCTCAACGCTGAACCGGGACACGCTGAAAGCGCGGTCGTCCAGCTCCTGACCCCTTATTCGAAGGGCGGCGTGGACGACTTCGAGAACTACGCGCTGTCGTGCCGCTCCTGCGATCGGAAGAGCCTTCCTAAGGAGCCGGCGCGCGTGCGTTGGGCGACCGTGCATACTTGGAGGCACCATTTCGCGAGCTGGTTCATCATGGACGGAGGCAAGGGCCCAGCGCTGATGGAACTCGGCGGCTGGAAGTCACCGAGCATGGTTCAGCGTTACGTAAGGCTGAATGTGGAGCACCTTCGCGAGGAGCTCAACAACGCGCAACGACGCCGCCGATGAAACCCGACCGCTCGGACGCCCGGTAATTTGAGTTCCCGGCCGTCTCCTCCTGCAGCGGTGCCTTGGCGCCGCGCGGAACTGAACGTGGACGCGGAACAACCGACCACGCGGTCACCCAGCATGTCGCGGGAAGCAGGCTAAGTACGACGGAGTTGGTGCACCTGATCGTACTCCAACCACGCAGGGCGAAATCCGGCCATGAGACGCAGCAGCTGCCAATTAGCAAGGGTCATGGCGCGTGCACCTTCTTTCCAGTGCCGTAGAGATCGGGCATCCACCCCCAGCTTCACCGCGATGTCAGCTTCCTTCGCGCCGATATAACGAAGAATGGCCTTGACTTGCGCCGGCGTCGGCCCACGCCATGAGGCGGCATCTTGGCTCAGGCTCGGATGCCAAGACGTCTGAAGCACTCGGAGCGTCCCGGCTTCGCGGATACCGCTGGAACACTCGTCGATTCGCCAGCGTCCGGGCGCCACGGCGGCCTTGTCATCAGACTCGAGTCTCACGATCACACCCGCAAACACGGGGACGGCACACGCTTTTAGATATGCGAACTCGATTTCGATCGCGTCATTCGATCCAGCGAGCTGGCAGTCATCGACGAAAACGCGGAATGGCCTGTTGCGTAAGTCGCGGTCGTGCCTAATCATCGCAACAATTTCATGCCCGCTATACGAGGCGTGTTTGCCCCCAAACTGGTCAACCCGCCACGTTGCATGTTGCTGAAGGTCATCCCTCCACCGCTTTCCCTTCTGGTACCCTCTCCAGCTCCATATCCACCCGCGCCTCGCGAGTTCCGTGAGCAGTCGGTCCTCATCGTCATCCTCCAGCTCAGCGAAACCGGCTTTGCCCGCTTCATAGCGCCTCATCAACGCGCGTTCGGCGTCATCTGGTTTGCGTGCCTTACGGGCCATCTGCGCAATAGAGCGGAACTGAGTTCCGGACGCAACCCGTCGACAGCCGTTGGTCACTGCGCCGTCAGATGGGCGCGCTCCTCGTCTAAACCGCGTCCCTGCGCTAACCGGATAGGGAGACCAATTAAATGATGCCGGCGTGACCCATTTCTGAGTGGGGCCTTCCATTGGCGGGTTCTGGGGGGCAGGGTTCGGGGCGCAGCCTGAGAGCCGGGTCCGGCGAAGCCGGGCGCGCCGGTCAACCCTTTGTTGCACTTAAGCCGGCCTCAATGACGCGCTTCGCGTCGCCGCGGGAGAGAACTTTGCCGCTTAGATTTTGAATATTCCAAAGCCCGCACTTTCGAATGACTTCTGAATTCGGGTGATGTTTTCCGAGCCACGCTTCGGACGGGCCGCATTCCGGACAAGCATAGATCGTCGAGAGAAGGCATTCCTCGTATTGGCGTCGGTCTGCCTCGTCATCGAAGCGAAAGACGGCGAAGGAAAAATTCTCCACCATATACCGCGTCACGTCGGCTTCGACCTCCAGCAACCGAGCCTTATTGACCTTGTGTTCATTCAGAGCACGCGAGGCTTTCGCCGTCAGATCAAGCTCCCACTGCGGGAGAAACGGATCGCTCGCTTTGGCAAGCAAGCAACGCCCGACGTGCTTGCGAAAGATGCTGCGGTCCTTGTTGCTCTCGTAAAGATGTTCGCGTATCCGGCTCGGAAGATTGTTCTGGCCGCGATGCGTGCCGATGCGGACTATACGATCACCATCATGCGCCGCCTCACCCTTTTCGAACAGAACGTAGATTCCGTTCTTCGGGACCTGCGCAAGATCCTCGCGCTTGAAACGCGGGAGGCGAGAAAGAACCTCGTGAAGGTGCTGGCACGCCTCGGTCATGGAACCTGGCGCTCCAGCCATTGGAGTTGCCTGCCGAAGGCAAGGCCTTCCATCGGCGCTGAATAATTCTTGATGTGGGGTAAAAGGTGCTAGCGATAGGGATCACCGGCGAGAAAGACGAATGTATCGGCGTCGAGATCGCAGTTCTGACGCAGCGCTGATAGCACGGCTTCTGCCCATGCGCGCCGCTCCCCGGTTTTCATGGTCTTCAGCGTCTGCTCGTAAGGCTCGATCGTGTCATCCGGCGACAGCAGGCCGTATTTTGCCGACAAGATAAAGATGCTCTTCGGTTTCAGGCTCTGCGCATAGGCCATCGTCTTCCAAAATAGCGGGCTGGTGTACATGTCGCCGGCGCGGCAGCGTTGTGCACGTTTCGACTTCACGCATGAAATAAGCACGACGGGAGCAATCATTCCACCGCACTCGCGTCCGATGGAGATTTGCCATTAGCAGCACCACGCTCGGTGATCGCTTTGGCGAGCATTTCGCGGTGCGGGCGGATTAGTAA
Source organism: Rhizobiaceae bacterium (assembly GCA_035503715.1). GTDB lineage: Bacteria > Pseudomonadota > Alphaproteobacteria > Rhizobiales > Rhizobiaceae > OAS926. Next base: position 3,520 of record DATJTE010000166.1, read on the forward strand.
CCTGTACCGGCATCTGGTCCAGAAAGGTATATGCGCTGACAAGGCCGAACAAAGGCCATCGAAGTGATTCAGATCGTCGTTCATTGCTGCGGTTGTTGTTCCCGGTCGGCGCCACTGGATCTCGACGAACGTCCCGACCTCGCCGACAAGGCTGGCCAAATTCTCCGGAAGAATCCGGCCACCATCGGGACGGCTCAACCCCCTCTCGATAATCTGCCCTACTTGCACGCTCCATTCGCGCTCGCGCGCGACACCTTTGAGGCGGTTCATTCGCTTTTGGGTAAGCTCATACAGGCCCGGATCGCCCAAGGTGTGCGTGGCGGACCAAGGGATGGAAAGGAGGGACTGATAATCGACGTTTGCGTCTATCTCTGCCCCGGAGAGCACGTCCAGAGCGTAGCTGGCGCGTACTTCGGCCGCACCGCTAAAGGGCAGTACGACACCGACACAGGCAATATTGAAGATTTCGAAATAGACGAATGCCTGCTGCCGATTCGGATCGGCACCGAGGACTATGATGTGGCTAACCTCGGCCGGCGCGGACATCCACGGCGTCGAAGGAATGAAGTAGAAGGTGTCGGGCGGCATTGCGGGCTTGTCGGGATCAAAAGCCGCGACATAGGCCTTCAAGGCCGGATGGGGTCGCAGTCCTTTGTGTACCGCAAATATGGATGCGGCGACGAACAGCGCCGGAAACAGGACCGCCGGGCCGATCTGAAGCTGGCCGTGCAGCATGCCATCCGGCCAAGTCCGCGCGCTCACGGCATGCGCCATCGCGTCGCCGATGTCGAATGACGGATTTTGGGCCTTTACTCGGCCGAGGAGCGTTCGCTTCCTTCAGGTTTCGCGCCGCGATCTTGTACACAGTCCCGTCTGGCGTCGCAGTCTCGCTAAATTCCGGTTTTGTCAGCTCCAGCGGCTTGCCGAATTTGACGAGATAGGTCTTGCCCGACTCATCGGTCATCCGTGTGGGCCGGTTATCGCCGCGGTCTCTCGATCCGTTGAGCCACGTCATCAGCGCCTGAAACGCCTGTATGAAGGGCAGGTCGATCTTGTCGCCGAGAATAGTGTTTGCATCCTTGGAGAGGATGCCTGGAGGCTTGAGACGGCCGCCGAGAGCGCTGGGTATGACATGCGCTTTGGAGTCGTTTGCCTCCGTCAGCACATCGCCGGTGATTATGCAGCGCTTCTCAGGGACGGCCCCTTCCGGCGCGGGCGCCTCGGAAGGCGGCGTCATCGCCGGCGAAACCGCGGCGTCCACCGCTCCGCCAAATCGTCGTCGTCATCGCCCTCGTCTTCCTCGAAGGTCTCGTCCCGGACGGAAGGACAAGTCAGCACGGTCAGCGTCTTGCCGTAGCCGCCCAAGCCGATGACCTGCTCGGTGGCGCGCGCGGAGCGCGTGCCGCCCAGCCAGTCCATGATGTCGATGTCCGCGTCCTCCCGGTCGCCGTCGACCACCCGGCGCCCATTGGCATTGAGCCGGGCAGTAGCCGTACCGGCCGGCACAGCGGCACCCTTCTTCAGCCATGTGAGCTGAGGGAGCGATTTGATCGTGTCAGACATGAAGCAGAAGTCGATGGCCGGCCCGGTGCTTATGACGATGGCAACGGCGTGATCCGTCAGTTCCGCATAGCGGATGGCTGTCGCAGTCAGCGACGTGCGGCAAAGACCTGCCAGCGATTCCACGACGTCCAGACCGGGATTCTGCCGGGCCATCGCGCGCTTGAACGGCGTATCGGGCATCAACAGGCCGGCCGCGAACTGATCGGCCTCCAGCTCGTAGGGATCGGCAGAGACAAATCCGGAGTGCGAGGTGTGGGCGCCATCCTCCGGCAGGATATGGTCGATGTGCCCTCCAAGGAAATAATGGGCCAGCTCGTGCGATACGCTGAAATTCTGGAAGCCCTCGCTTCTGACATGCGTGGCATAGAGAATCCCGAACACGTCGCCGTGCCGCAGCAACATGCCGGACACGCCACCCGACGACTCGGGCATGGGCTTGACCTCGATGTCGCGGCTGCGGGCGATCACGAACGGATCGACCGGCAGGCCGGTGATTCCCTCGTCGCGCAGGAACGCTTCGGCTTTCTGCTTGGCCATCTTGAGGCGAAAGGCAAGACTCGCAGGCTTGTTCATTTGCGCTTGGCCTCCGCCTTTCTCGCCAGCATTTCAAGAAACTCCCGTGCCATCTCACGATCCTTATCAGTAAGCTTGCCCATGTCGCGGTAAAGCGGGTCGCCCGCCTCGGCAAGGCCGGGCTCGTCAACGCGACCCAAGAGATAATCGGTGGTCACCTCAAGGGCCATGGCGAGTCGCCGCAGATTGTCGAAGGACGGCTTGCGCGATCCCGCCTCGAAATGGGCGATGGAGCTGGCCGGCAACTTCGCCTTCTCGCCCAGCTCATTCTGTTTCAATTGACGTAGTTCGCGGGCGGCCTTCAGGCGGATCTTGAAGATTTCGGAGGGGGGTGGTTTTTTTGGACTTGTCGATTTCGACATGTTGGACTTGACTCTTTCGTAGCTTGGCTGTAGGTGTCACTGGAGACATGTATGACATGTCGAATTCGACATGGCAAGCCGCGGGACGAATAGGATGTCAAGACAGCACGTTGGCCATAACGAGATCGCAACCTTCGCGCAGGAGAAGGTGAACCTGCCGCGCGACAAGGCGGAGGAATACCGCGCTCAGGCGCGCCGGCTGCGCGAGCGGCTCGAAGGCTATCTGGAAGAGCATCCCGATTTCACGCTCAAGAAGATGATGCTGTCGGGGAGCCTCGCCAAGGGGACGGCGCTGCGCACCCTCAACGATATCGATGTCGCCTGCTACATAAGCGGCGCCGACGCGCCCGGCGACGTGCCGAAGCTGTTGAACTATCTGGCGGAGCGGCTGCGCAAGGCGTTCCCGAATTTCAGCCCCGATCAGGTCAAGCCCAATACCTACAGCGTCACCGTCTCGTTCAAGGGCACCGGCCTCGACGTCGATATCGTGCCGATCCTCTATAACGGCGACCCCAACTGGTACGGCAATCTCGTCAGCCAGGATGACGGCTCCTTTCTGGAGACGTGCATCCCCCGCCACCTCGAATTCATCCGCAAGCGCAAGCAGGCGCACGAGACGGATTTCGCGCAGATCGCGCGGCTCGTGAAATACTGGGCGGTGAAGATGAAGCGCGAGCAGGACGGGTTCAGGTTGAAATCCCTCATGATCGAGCTTGTCCTTGCGCATCTGGCGGATCAGGGCGCGAACTTCTCGGACTACCCCGACGCGCTGCAACACTTCTTCACCTATGTGGCGCAGAGCGACATCCGGGAATTGATCGTCTTCACCGATTATTACAAGGCGTCGTTGGTCGGCACCATCACCGAGCCGGTCAAGATCATCGATCCGGTCAACGCCAAGAACAACGTCAGCAAGCTCTATACCGCGGCGCAGGCTGACGCGATTGTCGAAGCCGCGCTCGATGCCGGAGACGCAATCGACGCGGCGCTCCGGGCGCCCACCAAGCACGAGACTGCCCGCTACTGGCAGAAGGTTTTCGGCTCAGCATTTCAGGTATGAGACGCACATGACCCTCAGCTACACCCTGTCCGAAACCGAAACCTTCACGGTCACGCACGCGCGCCACATGGCGGCGAAGGTCGCGACCGATCTCCAGCGCATGCAGCGCTTCTACGGTTATCCGAGCGACACCCGCATCGCCGAATTCGAGGCCGAGATCACCGAATTCCTCAAGGCGGGCTATCTCGGCACCGTGACCTACGGCTTCAAACGCGACGGCCAATGGATCGAGCCGACCTTGCGCTACGCCGCGCGCGATCTCGCCGGTTCCGCCGCCAACGATGACGATCCGGGCAAGGTGCGGCCGGGCGCCGATATCTCCGGCGCGACCTTCTACAGCTACCTGACCTACGGCGGCGGCTGGTACAGCGAGTCGGAAGCCGAGAAAGCCGCCTTCGAGAAGAGGCTGCCGATCCAGCGCGGGACAGCGTCGGAGCCGGGCGTCAATGGATACCTTACCGATGACCGCACCTATTCGTCAGGCGGCTGGGCTCTGAACCGCGCCAGCGTGAGGAGCTACTGATGACCGGCAAACCCACGCTCGACGAACTTTTCGAACACCGGATGAACTATCCCGATGTCGGCGCGCAGGAACGGCTCGCGCTCCTCGTCGGTCTCGACGATCAAAAGGACAGGCTGACGAAGATCCTGAGCCTGCTTGTCAACCCGTCCGGGCTCGAAGCATGGGCGAAGAAGCATTACCCCGGCGCCAACGGCGTGCTGACTGCCGTCCTCAGGCGACCGCCCCTGGTCGTTCTTGCCGGCGATGTCGGCGCCGGCAAATCCGAATTGGCCGAGACCATCGGCGACGCCGTCGCGCGGCAGGAGCGGATCGACGTGACCTTGTTTCCGATGAGCCTTTTCACGCGCGGTCAGGGGCGCGTCGGCGAGATGACACAGCTTCTATCCGCGGCGTTCGAGTACACGATTGCCGAGGCGGGCAAGCTCAAAAGCGCCACGGGCAAGGCGCGCGGCGCCGTGCTGCTGCTGGTCGATGAAGCGGATGCCCTCACGCAGTCGCGGGAAGCGGCGCAGATGCACCACGAGGACCGCGCCGGTGTGAATGCTTTTATCCGCGGCATCGACCGCGTGGGCAACGGCCGCCTTCCGGCCGCCGTCATTATGTGCACGAACCGGCTGGCCGCGCTCGATCCCGCCGTCAGACGCCGCGCGGCGGACATTCTGGTGTTCCAGCGCCCCGACGACGCCCAGCGCCTTGCCGTGCTCGCCGAACCATTGCGCCAGCTCGGGTTTTCCAAGCCGCAGATCGACGCGCTTGTGGCGGCGACCGGCGTGCAGAAGGGACGCGCCTACGGCTTCACCTTCTCCGACCTAACGCAGCGCCTGCTGCCCTCGATCGTTCTGGATGCTTATCCCTCGAACGCCGTGATGCCGACACGCGCCGTCGAGATCGCGCGCGGCATGATTCCGACCCCGCCCTTTCAGGATGGCGCGTCATGACGCAATGGTCTTTGGGAAAACTGCTCGCGAGCCTGCATGACGACATCCAGCAAAAGCTGAGGATAGCGCGCGAAAGTTTTGGCCACCCTGTCGCAAAGGGCGATGCAAGCGAGACGGTATGGCTGAAGCTGCTGCAAAGCTATTTGCCGATGCGCTATCAGGCGGCGACCGCCCATGTCGTCGATAGCAAGGGCGTGTTCAGCGACCAGATCGATGTGGTCGTGTTCGACCGGCAATACTCGCCGTTCATCTTCTACTACGAGGGCCAGACGATCATCCCGGCGGAGAGCGTCTATGCGGTCTTCGAAGCCAAGCAGGCGATCAACGCCGAGCAAGTCGAATATGCGCAGAAGAAGGTCGCGAGCGTCCGACGGCTGCATCGCACGAGTCTCCCCATCCCGTATGCGAAAGGCACGTATCCGCCGAAGCCGCCGATACCGATCCTCGGCGGCATCCTGACATTCGAAAGCGACTGGTCGCCTGCCTTCGGCCAGCCTTTGACCGATGCCCTCAACGGCGCCGATGCGGAAAGCAGGCTCGATCTGGGATGTGTCGCGGCGCACGGGTATTTCAGCCTCGATCAAACCAGCGGGGTTTATGACTTCGTTCCCGGCGGCAAGCCTGCGACCGCCTTCCTGTTGAAGCTGATTTCCCAGCTCCAGTTCAGCGGCACAGTCCCGATGATCGACGTGCAGGCGTACGCCCAATGGCTTGCGAATTAGACGCTTAGCGTCCGGCCTTATGGTTCTACCCGCCTGAGAGGCGAGCCTGTGCCGAAATGCTGTTGTCGATGATGTCGGCAAGCGCCGTCGGGGTGGAGTAACCGAGACCTCGCAGCGCGTCGATCATGGCCGAGGCGCGCGGCGGCGCCGAACGCGATGCAAGGGACGGTGACATCACAGGCGCGGCGTCTTCATCGCAGCCCGTCTCGCAATCTCTTGACACGGCCCGGATGACCAAGCTTCTTTAGCGCCTTGGCCTCGATCTGCCGGATTCGCTCGAGCGTGACGCCGTACATCTGCCCGATCTCTTCGAGCGTGTGCTCGTCACAGCCGATGCCAAAGCGCTGACGGATGATGGGTTCCTCCCTCGGCTCAAGACAGCCGAGCTGCTCCCGCACCAGCGCCTGCGTTTCGGAAGTGACCAGCGCCGCCTCGGGCGACGACTTCTCGTCATCGGCCATCCGGCCGATAGCGTCGGCAACTTCGGGCTCCGAGTCTATCGAGACCGGGTCCTCAGGTGCCCTCATCAGCTTGCGGACGGTATCAGACGGCAACGCGGCCAGGACCGCAACCCGGCTTGCATTGCTCGCGACCGCTCTCGTACTACGCCTGAAGGCGCGCCCCTTCTATCTTGCGCAGACTTTCGTGCACGTGAACGGGAATGCGGATGATCCGGCCAAAGGCTTCTGCGACCTTCACTTTCGCTTCTACTTAGTAACCATCTTCGGCCATTGGCACACTCGCCGCGACTCAGTAAAGCAAACCCGTCGAAATCCGCGTGGCACTGAAGTCGAAATCCGCGTGGCACTGAATCGGATTTAGGTTTGAGCCCGTCTGATTAGGTACGAACATTGAGACACAGCGCACCCTCTTGACCGTCGGGGACGCCGAGTGATGGGGATCGCGGAAGGGTCGCTGGCAGATGGAATTGATGCTGTCTTTACGTCCCGAGCAAGGCGCCGCCGATCCGTGAGGGCAACCGCTCTTCGCTTACAGGCGGATATTTGTGCTGGCCGGGGTGAGGTGAACGGCGGCAGAACGGGCTAGAAATTGTGTGTCAGATTTGTGCCAGAAATTGACGCAAATTCGTGTTCTGTTCGCGTCGGCTCGTGCATTGCCGGTCTGGCTGCAGGAACTAGAAAACCGCTGGAAACAGCGGTTTTCTGCGGCTTTTGACTGGAGCGGGCGAAGGGATTCGAACCCTCGACCCCAACCTTGGCAAGGTTGTGCTCTACCCCTGAGCTACGCCCGCGCCCCAAGGGGCGGCATCATACAAAGGCGCGGCGGCTTTGCAAGCCTGCGGCCCGGTTTGAATCC
>DATJTE010000167.1:0-10404 GCA_035503715.1 Rhizobiaceae bacterium
CCCTCTGCTGGTCCAACTCGCAGAGACGTTCTCCGCGCCCGTCAAGAAAGAACTCGACGTGCACGGCCGCTTTGTCATGTCGCCCGAGGCGCAGGATCTGGCGCGGCTTGCCAATATCGAGACGCCAAAACTCAGGACCCATGACCGCCATGGCCGGCGCATCGACCTCGTCGAGTTTCACCCGGCCTACCACGCCCTGCTGCGACGCTCCGTATCGATCGGCCTTCACTCTTCGGTCTGGGAAAACGGCGAGGCGGAGACCGGCAAGCGCCATCAGGTTCGTGCTGCGCGCTTCTACCTCACCGCCGAACTCGAATGCGGGCATCTCTGCCCTATCACCATGACCAGCGCTTCGCTGGCTGCCCTGATGGCAAACCCAAGACTGTTTCGCGAATGGGCGCCGCGCGTCACGACGCGCAAATACGACCAGGCGCAGAAACCGCCGGTCGAAAAGGCCGGGCTGACCCTTGGCATGGGGATGACCGAGAAGCAGGGCGGCACGGACGTGCGCGCCAATACGACGAAGGCCGAGCGCGCCGGCAACGGCTTTTACCGCCTGACGGGCCATAAATGGTTCATGTCGGCGCCGATGTCGGACGCGTTCCTGGTGCTCGCCCAGGCGAGCGAAGGTCTGTCCTGCTTCCTCGTGCCGCGCTTCCTTGGCGACGGTCAGACGAACGGGTTCCGCTTCCAGCGCTTGAAGGACAAGCTCGGCAATCGTTCGAACGCATCGTCGGAGGTCGAATTCCAGGGCTCGATCGGCGAACTCGTTGGCGAGCCGGGCGCCGGTATCAAGACGATCATGGACATGGTGACGCTGACCCGGCTCGATTGCGCGGTCGCCTCGTCAGGCATCATGCGGGCCGGCCTCGCCGAGGCCGTCCACCACGCGCGACACCGGCAGGTTTTCGGCAAGGCGCTGATCGACCAGGCGCTGATGCAGCGCGTCCTGGCCGACATGGCGCTCGACGTTGCAGCGGCCACTGCGCTCTCGTTCAGGCTGGCTCGCTCCTTCGACGAGGCAGCGGCCGTTCGCGGCGAGGCGGCCTTCGCGCGCGCCATGACGCCTGTGGTGAAATACTGGGTCTGCAAGATCGCGCCGCCGCTGCTCTACGAGGCGATGGAATGCCTTGGCGGCAACGGTTACGTCGAGGAAGCGCCGTTGGCGCGGTATTATCGCGAGGCCCCGGTCAACGCGATCTGGGAAGGCTCCGGCAATGTGATGGCGCTGGACGTGCTGCGCGTGCTTGGCCGCGCGCCGGGACTGTTCGAGGAAGTGCTGGCCGGTATCGACAGCGATCTGGGGGAGGGAGGGCGGGGCACGATCGGCGTCCTGCGTGCCGCGATGCAGGTCGCGGCAACCGACGAAGGCTCGGCCCGCATTCTCACCGAGCAGTTGGCGCTCGCGGCCGCGGCCGCCGAACTGAAGCGGCTTGGGGCAGGGCGCATCGCCGACGCTTTCATCGAGACGCGGCTCGCCGGCCAATGGCGCGGCACCTACGGCATGCTCGATGCCCGGCATGACTCGCGGATGATCATCGACACGCTCTATCCGGCGATGTAAGCGGTTGCCGCCAGGACGGCAGGGATCGTCAGGAACGACACCGCAGTCTGGATCGTCGTCACCGCTGCATAGAGTTCGGCGTCGCCGCCGAGCTGCCGTGCGAGCAGATAGCCGTTCATCGCCGTCGGTACGGCTGCGCAAAGAGCCAGATAGCTGAGCTGCAGGCCTGTGATCCCGAAGCCGATCGCCAGGCCGATCAGCAGCACTGGAAAAACCACAAGCTTCAGCACCACCGGCAGCCAGACCGAAAAGCGGCTGGTGGCGAGATCTTCCAGCTTCAGCCCGGCCCCGATGGCGATCAGCCCCATGCCAAGCGCCGCGCGCGCCACGAGATCGAGCGTTTCATTGATAGGGTCGTAGAGTCCGTTCGGCAGGAGCCGGATGGCAAGCCCGGCGAGCGATGCCAAAATGAGCGGATTGGTCGCCATCCGCTGCAGGGTCTTCGGCCAGTTGGATTGCCGGTCGGCGAATTTGGTGACGACAAAAACCGACGCGATGTTGATGGGCACGATGATCACCGCCATGACGAGCGCAACAACGGCCGCGCCGGCAGGTGGAAATATCTTCTGCGCGATCGCCAGCGCCATGAAACCGTTCCAGCGCACGGCAGTCTGATAGACGGAGGAAAATTCGTCGTGTGTGACGAGTTTCCACCGGTCGAAAAGCGGCCAGAGGAAATAGGTGAGCACACACATGATCGCGACGCCGACGAGCAGGGCGAGCATCATTGCGTCGAGCTCGAGACCGGTGAAGTCGGCGTTGGCGATCGTGACGAAAAGCAGCGTCGGGTAGAGGAACCAGAAGCCAAGCTGTTCCAGACCGGGCCAGGCCGACTGGTCGATCAGCGGCATGCGACGCAGCAGGTTTCCTCCCAGAATCAGCAGGAAGATCGGCAAAATGCTTTCGAACGTCGCGAGCAATTGGCCCCCCCTAGCTGTCACAAACACTGCTCGCGGCTTTTAGGGCGCACGGCCAAAGCCTGTAAAGGCAGGCTTCTCAAGGCAGGTCGTCCACAGGCTTAACGGACGTTAACCTTAACAAATGGTTTCGATTGCACCGCGAAGTTGCGATGTACACTGTCCCGGAACACGCGGCAGGACTCACATGCGTTTCGTGCTGAGCTCGGTTCTCGCTATCCATTGGATGGCCATTTTCGCCATGCTGGCGGTCGTTTCGACGGTCGAACCGGCGCGCGGGGGCCTTGCTGCGTTCGAACTTCTAGGCATCACAGTCCCCCATTCCGGTATCAGCGAGCATGGCGAACTGGCAGCGATCCTGACGCTCGGCTTTGCGCTGGTGACAGTGCTGTTCCTGTGGACGCTGCTGACGTCGTTCTTTGGACGCGACGCCGAAACCGAGGAAGTTTCCCGCTTTGCCTTTGCCGGCGCGGTAATCGCATTGACGGCTCTGTCGGTGGTCGGCGTGATGCACGGCGCCAGCGGGCTGTTCGTCACGATCGGCACACTGCTCGTCGCGCTCGTCGTTTCCTATCTCGCGATTTTTTCGGAGCGTTGGTTGGCAACGCCGGTTGAACACGCCGTGGACAGCAGCAATGACGTGAAGGCGATGGCGGCGGGCGCCGCGCACAATGCCATGCTCGCACGCCTGTCCGGCCGCGATGGTGGCGGGTTGCGCCGATGAAGTGGATCGTCGCCCTCTGGGCTTCGCCGCTCGCGCTCTTCTGGGGCTGGTACTTCCTGTCGCTCAACGATGTGAACTTCGGCTACATCATGCTGAGCCGGCAAGTGCACGACCTCATCTTCCAGCTTTACGGCGAGATGCTGGGTGTTGATCCCACAACGATCCCGATGCTGATCGCGCAAGCCTGCGTGTTCGACTCCCTGGTCATCGGCGCAATCTACGCGTTTCGTCGTCGCAAGGAGATTGCGGCCTGGCTTCGGTCGGTCAGGGAGCGTTATCTTGTCGATGCCGCATCGCCTGAAGCCGGTCGAGTACCCCCTGCAGAATAAAGGCGGCTGCCGCCGAGTCGATCCGCGTCTCCCGCTTCTTCCGCGACACATCCATTTCGATCAGCGCGCGCTCGGCCGCGACGGTCGACAGCCGCTCGTCCCAGAAGGCGAAGGGCAATTCGGTCAGTCGGGCGATGTTGCGCACGAAGGCACGCGACGCCTGTGCCCGCGGCCCTTCGGATCCATCCATGTTGACAGGCAGGCCCATCGCAACGGCTCCCACGTTCTCTTTTTCCAGGGCCGCCATCAGCGTTACGGCGTCGGCCGAGAATTTCTTGCGCATGATGACGGGCCGCGGGTGAGAGAAGGCGAGCGACCGGTCGGAAACGGCGATGCCGATCGTCTTTTCGCCGAGGTCGAGGGCGGCCAGCGTCGAACCGGGCCGAAGCACGTCCGGAATCTCTTCGACCGAAATGACCGGCACGGCTGGCACCTGTTTTGACTTCGCCTGCGCGCGTTCTATCCTCCACGCGGCTGGAAATCGAGCAGGAGCAAGAGATGAAGATCATTTGGTACGGCCATTCGGCCTTCCGTATTGAGGCTGGCGACGTAAAAATCCTCATCGATCCCTTCCTGTCCGGCACATCCTGGTGGAAGGGTGGCTGGGAAGGGCCTGCCGAAGGAATCACGCATGTGCTTCTTACGCACGGCCACAACGACCATGTTGGCGATGCCGTCGCGATCCTGAAGAAGACCGGCGCGATGCTCGTCGCCAATTTCGAGATCTGCATGTACCTGGTCGGACAGGGCGTCGATCAGGGAAAGATCAATCCCGGCAATACAGGCGGCACCGTCGATTGTGGCGGCTTCACAACGACCTTCGTGCAGGCGCTGCATTCGTCGTCCTTTGGTGGCGACAAGGGCACGAACACCTATCTCGGTAATCCGCTCGGTCTCGTCCTTCACTTCCCCAACGAGAAGACCGTTTATCACATGGGCGACACCGACATCTTTTCCGACATGGCGCTGATCAACGAACTGCATGAACCAGCCGTTGGCATGGTCCCGATCGGTGATCGCTTCACCATGGGTGGAGCTGTCGCGGCACTTGCCTGCCGCCGTTTCTTCAAGTTCGAAACGGTTTTCCCCTGCCACTATGCATCGTTCCCGGTCATCGACCAATCGGCCGACAAGTTCATTCAGGGAATGGAAGGTTCGGGCACAAAGGTGATTACACCCAAACTAGGAGAGGCGGTGACGATATGAGATCCCGGCTTGCGTTCGCCGTCATCTCGACGCTGACGGTCAGCTCAGCCGCGGCGCAGGACATGATCAAGGGGGTTTATTCCCGCTCGCAGGAGCAATGCGCCGCCGCGAAGCAGGACTTTCAGGCTTTCATCGAGAATGGCGAAACGGTGCTCACCCCGCGCGGCATCGAAGGCATCGAATACAATTGCGAGTTCCTCGACTGGAAGATGGCGACCCGCTCGCCCGGCGCCATTGTCACCGCGCTCTGCGAGGAGCCGGGTTACGCCTATCCGCAGGTTTTCGCGATGATGCCACGCGGCGAGGGCGAGCTTGAGCTCAGCCTTTCCTTGGCGGAAGGGGCTTCGGGCGAACCCGGGAACGCCGGCATGTACCATCTCTGCGAAGGCGTTTCGGTTCCCTGACCAAGGGCCAATATTGCGCACTGCAGCAAGCGCCGCTATAGGCCGGGGAACGGCCTTTTCAGCCGCCCGGAGACTTTCATGTCCGTCGATACCGAGACAGTCAGACGCGTCGCGCGTCTCGCCCGCATTGCCGTCACGCCGGAGGACGCCGAGCGCATGACCGGCGAGCTCAACGCCATTCTGGGTTTTGTCGAGCAATTGAACGAGGTGGATGTCACCGGCGTCGAGCCGATGACGTCGGTGATCCCGATCGAGATGAAGAAACGCCAGGACGTCGTGACCGACGGTGGCAAGGCTGCGGACATCGTCGCAAACGCGCCCGCTACCGACGAGAACTTCTTCCTCGTGCCGAAGGTCGTGGAATAGGCGATGGCCGTCGAGATCGCCGCCGAGAGCCCGCTGCAGGATGACATCCGCAGCCTGATCGCCGAATTGAATGCGACGTTGCTCGACCTGACGCCGCCCGAATTTTGCTTCCACATGACGGTTGAACAGATGGCGGAGCCGTCAACCACGGTCTTCATCGCGCGCGATGGCAACGTTGCGGTCGCCTGTGGCGCGCTTAAGCGCCACGAGGACGGCATCGGTGAAGTGAAGCGCATGTACACGCGCCCTTCGCATCGCGGCCAGAAGATCGGCGCGGCGATCGTTGCGCGGATTGAGGATCTGGCCCGCCGGGAAGGCGTAAAACGGCTCGTGCTCGAAACCGGCGATCGTCACCCGGCAGCCTGGACGGTCTATGAGCGTGCTGGCTTCAAGCGGTGTGGCCCGGTGCTGGACTATCCGGACTCTCAGTGGTCTGTTTTCTACGAAAAGCCGCTCGCGGCCTGATTGGATATTTGATGACCGAACTGACGAAACTGACAATTGCCGAAGCGCGGACAAAACTCCGGGCGAAGGAGTTTTCGGCGGCCGAACTCACGGACTCCTACCTGTCCGCGATTGATCGCGCCAATCCCGAGCTGAACGCCTATGTCACCGTGACACACGACAAGGCGCGGGACATGGCAAAGGCGTCGGATCAGCGTCTTGCCAAGGGCGCGGGCGGTGCGCTCGAGGGCATCCCGCTCGGGATCAAGGATCTGTTCGCCACCGAAGGCGTGCACACGCAGGCCTGCAGCCATGTGCTCGACGGCTTCAAGCCGCGTTACGAGTCCACAGTTTCGGCCAATCTCTGGGCTGATGGCGCCGTCATGCTTGGCAAGCTCAACATGGACGAGTTCGCCATGGGCTCCTCCAACGAGACATCCTATTATGGCCCGGTCGTGAACCCGTGGCGGCGCTTGCGCACCGAGACGTCGGTGATGCCAACGACGCACGACGGCAGCGCCGGCTTCGTTTCTGCCGGCGGTGCGAAAACGTCGAAGACGCTCGACAATATGCGCCTGGTCCCTGGCGGCTCGTCGGGCGGTTCGGCAACCGCCGTCTCCGCCTTCCTGTGCGCCGCCGCCACCGCCACCGACACCGGCGGTTCGATCCGCCAGCCGGCGGCCTTCACCGGCACCGTCGGCATCAAGCCGACCTACGGCCGCTGCTCGCGCTTTGGTATCGTTGCCTTTGCCTCCTCCCTCGACCAGGCCGGCCCCATCGCCCGCGACGTGCGCGACGCCGCGATCATGTTGAAATCAATGGCGTCCGTTGATCCGAAGGACACCACCTCCGTCGATCGCCCGGTGCCGGACTACGAAGCTTCGCTCGGCCAGTCCGTCAAAGGCATGAAGGTCGGCATTCCGAAGGAGTACCGCGTGAGCGGAATGCCGGAAGAGATTGAATCTCTTTGGCAAAAAGGCGTTGCGTGGCTGAAGGATGCAGGCGCCGAGATCGTCGATATTTCGCTGCCGCACACAAAATACGCGCTTCCGGCCTATTACATCGTCGCGCCGGCCGAGGCTTCGTCCAACCTCGCGCGCTATGATGGGGTGCGCTACGGGCTCAGGGTTCCCGGCAACGACATTATCGACATGTATGAGAAGACCCGCGCCGCCGGTTTCGGCCGCGAGGTCAAGCGCCGCATCATGATCGGCACCTATGTGCTGTCGGCCGGCTACTACGACGCCTACTACATCAGGGCACAGCGCGTCCGGAACCTCATCAAGCAGGACTTTGAGAAAGTGTTCCGCGCGGGCGTCGACGTGATCCTGACGCCTGCGACGCCGTCCGCCGCCTTCGGCATCGCCGACGAGGACATGGCTGCCGATCCGGTGAAAATGTACCTGAACGATATCTTCACGGTGACGGTGAACATGGCGGGCCTGCCGGGTATCGCCGTGCCGGCGGGCCTCGACGCGCACGGCCTGCCGCTCGGCCTCCAGCTCATTGGCAAGCCATTCGAGGAGGAGACGCTCTTCCGCACCGGCCATGTCCTTGAAAAAGCTGCGGGAACCTTCCAGCCCGAGCAGTGGTGGTGACGCGCTGGATTTCGGTGCAAAGGCCCTGAAGCAGCCTTCAAAATCGGGGCGCGCGGTATGTTTTTTGAAATCTCGAAAGTCGGCGGCTTCTTTCTGCAGCCGCTGAATTTTTCGCTGTTGCTGCTGGTCCTTGGCTTGATCCTGCTTGCGCTCGGCAGAGGGCGGCTCGCCTTCACAACGACGTTTGGCGCGCTGCTTGTCCTCGCGCTCTCGGCCTGGTCATCACTCGGCTCGAATCTGATGTCCCCGCTCGAGGAGCGCTTCGCACGTCCCGACCCTGCACCCGAAAACGTCACTGGAATCATTGTGCTCGGTGGCGGGCTCGAAGGCAGCATCAACCTTGCGCGCGGCGGCTATGAGCTGAACAGCTCGGGTGATCGTTTCGTCGAAGGCGCGATCCTCGCGCGCCGCCATCCAGCCGCCAAGCTATTGATTTCAGGTGGGTCCGGGGCACTGATCCTGGTTGGGGAAGGGGATGCCGATACCGCGCCCAGATTGCTCTCGGCGCTCGGGGTCGATCCGAGCCGGCTGGTGCTCGAGAACCGGTCGCGCAATACCGAGGAAAACGCGAGATTCTCCAAGGAGTTGGCCAATCCGCAGCCGGGCGAAACCTGGCTGCTCGTGACGTCGGCTTTTCACATGCCGCGTTCGATGGGTCTGTTCCAGAAAGCCGGCTTCGCGGTGCTGCCGTGGCCAGTCGATTACCGCACCGCTGGCGACGAAGGCATTGGTTTCTTCGTGGACAACCCGCTGGATTCACTGACGAAATCGACACTCGCGAGCCGCGAATGGATCGGCCTGTTCACCTATTGGTGGACCGGAAAGATCGACACGCCATTTCCCGGCCCGTAGCGGCGGCGCCAATGACATCTATTCGAGGGGCAACGACATCTACCAAGCCTCTTCGAGGACAGGATATCAGTCGGCGCTGGTGACTTTGAAATTGTCGAAATCGTAGCTTGCGGCGGCATCCTTCGGCGAATTGCCATAGACGCCGAGCAAGCCACCGCCGTCCGGCGGCTGTCCCTTGAACGACAGCACTTCCTTGCCGTTCACATAACCGGTCACCTGATTGCCCTTGATGACGACGCGCAGATTGTTGGACTCGGTACCTGGTCGAACGGTGTCGGCTGTCTGTATCCAGCTCACGGGATTGAGCCAGCGGCCCTTCTGCTTGCGCGCGACGTTGACATAGCCATTGGTCGCCGCCTGGAAGAGGTAGTAGTTCTCATAGTCGATGCCCCAGAAGAGCAGGCTTGCCCATGAGGTCGACGGGTCCGTGTTCTTCTGCACGACATCCACGCAGACGTCGTAATTGCCTTCGAAGAAGCCGCTCTGGTTTTCCAGCGGATAGCCGGAATCCGGGTTGACGAGCAGCGTCAGCACCCCATTGCCGATCTTCAGGTCGGAATAGTTGCCCCAGGCTGGATCGGCCGCCGTAAAATCGTCTTCATAGAGGACCGACGCGCCTTCACAAGCATAGGCCTGCACCGACGCGGCCAGCGACAAAGCCGCGATGCCCGCCGCGAGCGTATATTTCATGAATGCCTCCAACCCCTTGGGCGACCCACTATTCCCATCGGCGCGCACGATTTGGGCTTCAATAAGGAGAACCCACACCAGCGACGCGGCGGT
The DNA here is from genome assembly GCA_035503715.1 of Rhizobiaceae bacterium. GTDB lineage: Bacteria > Pseudomonadota > Alphaproteobacteria > Rhizobiales > Rhizobiaceae > OAS926. The sequence goes on from DATJTE010000167.1 coordinate 9,188, forward strand.
CGGAACAAAGATTTTCATGAAAGCATGCCGGTTTCAAGAAGAGTGCGGGCTCCACGATTTGCGAACACGCAGCCGTGAGCCTATGTCGTTGACGGAAAAGGCGAGGTCGGCGGCGTCTGAGCCTTTTCAAGCGGCCGCAATCATAGATACGACTGGATTGGCGCGAAACGCAGCGCCCCGGAGCAAAGCGTGTTCCTTTCGGTTTTCGACCTGTTCAAGATCGGCATCGGGCCATCGAGCTCCCATACGATGGGGCCGATGACGGCTGCCGCGCGCTTTCTGGATGAGATCCTGCATGGCGACTGGCCGCGGCCGCAGGGCGCCAGGGTCGACCGGCTGGCGGTCAGCCTGCACGGTTCGCTTGCTTACACAGGCATCGGCCATGGCACCGACCGGGCGGTGATCCTTGGATTGCAGGGCGAGACGCCGCTGACCGTCGATCCGGACACATCCAATGCCACGATCGACAAGATCAAGCAGGAAAAGCGCGTCACGCCCCCCGGACATCCATCCTATCGCTTCGACCCCGCCGTCGACCTCCTTCTCGACAACAAGAACCCGCTGCCCGGCCATGCCAACGGCATGACCTTCTCCGCCTTCGATGCCGACGATCGGCTGCTGATCAAGCGCGTCTATTATTCGATCGGCGGCGGTTTTGTCGTCTCGGACGAGGAACTGCAGCGGTTGAAATCGACAGGCGCCAAGAACGAGGGCGGCGCGCATGTGCCATACCCGTTCTCGAGCGCGAAGGAGATGCTCGAGATGGCGGCCGAAAACCGCCTTTCCATCGCCGAGATGAAGCGCGCCAATGAGGAAAGGCTGGTGACGCGTGACAAGCTCGACGCCGGTCTCGACCGCATCTGGGACTCGATGATCAAGTGCATTGAGCGCGGCCTGTCCCAGGAAGGCATCATGCCGGGCGGCCTGAAAGTGCGGCGGCGGGCGAGGGGACTGCACGACAAGCTCCAGGAAGAATGGCGTCAGAACCGGCCGAACCCGTTGCTCGCGAACGACTGGCTGTCCGTTTATGCAATGGCTGTGAATGAAGAGAACGCCGCCGGCGGGCGTGTGGTGACGGCTCCGACCAACGGCGCCGCCGGCGTGGTGCCGGCTGTGCTGCGCTACTGGCTGCACTTCCACCCGGAAGCCGATCAGGACAGCATTCGCGACTTCCTGCTGACCGCCGCGGCGATCGGCGGCATCATCAAGCACAAGGC